>JAAYSP010000156.1 GCA_012518355.1 candidate division WS1 bacterium
CAGTGACATCCCCTGGGCTTCGATGATGATCGGTGTGCCGCTTCCACCGTACGCCTCTTCCGAGTTTGTTGTCGGCCAGGTGGCGTATATGCTGCTGGCCGGCCCTGAGGGCAGGCTGACAGAAGATCCGATGCTGCGCCGAGGCTTCGGGATTATCCTGCCACAGCGAAGCCAGGGTACGGCTTCTGCATTCGAGGCGATGCCGCCGCGTCCAGCCCACATGCCATTCATCGCTGTCCATACCGTGGCTGCACCCGGCTATGTCGAACAGGCACGGGTACGAGTGCTGGGCCACATCGAGGCCCTCCGACAGGGCGAATTCACGGAGGAGCAATTGCAAACCGCCAGGACGCAACTGGCCAACCAGTACGCGCTGGCATATGACACCTGCCTGTCAAGAGCGCAGTTAGTCAACTTCAACGCACTGTTTGGCGGCGAACCTGGACTGCGTGACGATTTCACCACTATGGTGGCAGCCGTCAAATCCCAGGATGTGGTGCGTCTGGCCGAAAAGTACTTCGCTCATCACGCCATCGGCCTACAAATGCCTGGAGACTAAACCACATCTCCGCTCACAAGTGCACCACGGCAATTCTGATGTGCAGATAGGTAAATGCACACAAACCACGCACAAGACCAACACAAACCTAGCGCAATGTGATACATCAATCCATATGGGAGAGCAGTGCGATGCGCCCGGAATCGGGAGACAAATCGGTGCAAATCCACAGCCATGACGTGGCAGTGGCTCTGCACCGTGTCGACGTTGCTCATGGCGATACGGTTATGTTCCATAGCTCGCTCAGCAGCATGGGCCATGTAGTCGGCGGCCCGAATACCGTCATCGAAGGTTTCCTGGAAGCAGTGGGAGACGAAGGCACGGTCTGCGCACCGACTCTGTGGTACTATGATGCGGATCCTCCGCTGGACCTGAGCCTCTGGGACCGTGACAGCTCCCCCTCCTATCCTGGCATCATCACTGAAACCTTCCGCCAGCGCCCTGACAGCCTCCGCAGCGACAACCCCACGCACTCCGTTTCCGCCATCGGCCCACGTGCGGCCGAGCTGACTGCCACTCACGGGCAGTCGGGTTTACGCCCCTGCCGATTTGGCGACAGTGCATTCGCCGCTGACAGCCCCTGGGAAAAGCTGTACCTGTGGAACGCAGCCTACTGCTTCATCGGGGTGGATTTCACAGTCAACACCATGGGCCACTACATCGAGTGTCGCTTCATGGAGAGGGCTCTCGCCCACGCACCGGCAGCACTCCGCGATGAGTTGGAAGACGAGCTCATCCGGTGGCAAAAGCCCGGTGTGTATGCCTCCTACAGCTTCCAAAAGATGGGTGAGCGACTCACAGATATGGATCTGGTGCGTTTCGACAGGATCGGCTCGGCCACCCTGCGCTGCATAAGGACCAGGGATATGGTAGACACGACACTCGCGATACTCGACAGCGAACCACAACAGTGGTTCCGGGATGACTTCCTGCAGTGGCTTAGCCGTGCCCAATCAAGCCAGTAGTGGCGCACCTACTCTGTGCATCCTACTGAAGCAGGCGCGGCCAACAGAGAAAAGTAGCTCTGGCGGCCGCGACGTGCCACAGGGCTAAGCTTTCGTGACCGCACATATCGCGTAACTGTCAGCGTGCCAACTCAAGTGACTGCCCCCGACACTTCTGTATCACTTCAGATCCTACCGTTCCGCAGTTGCTCCTACAGAGGCACGACTATCCGAACTCTACAGTGTCATGAAGTGTCTAAGACAGTGTACTCAGCTTCTGGAGCGGATATGAGGGCCATATGCCAAATGCAACGTCAGCCAGAATTGTCGTCATCTTCGTAACAGTCATCCTTCTCGCGGTCTGCCTGACACCGGCTGCAGCTCAGCGCATGGCGATCGAGCGGATTGCGCCACGTTTCATGGATGCAGAGCATCTGGTCACACTTCTATGGGGCACCGAACAGCAAGCCAGTAAAACAGACTTCTTCCAGCAGTTCGCCACTGACCTCATCTACGACACTGCCTCACGCGCCCCCACCGGTGAAGGGCGATGGACGCAGGCGACATCAGGCAGAAGCTATCAGCCTGCCGGTACCAGCCTCAACAGTCTGGTGCCCGACGGCATTGAAGGGCGGCCCCTGGTGGTTGCCAGCCAGAATGTCATGCTCGTCAAGGGTACCCGTGTGGCTATAGACCAGCTACGTGAGCTCATAGATATGTTCGATCGGCCCACCGACATGATAAACGTGCAGGTGCAAAGCGTGGACTTGCCCACCGAAGAGTCACGCGGCTGGGGACTCAATTGGCAGTTGCGTCGGGGTACTGTAGACGCTTACGGTGGGGGTGACATGCCGCCCGGGGGTGCGGGTATCCGATGGGCAAGGGCTAACACTTCCGTGGCACTGAGCCTGCTCGATACCAGCACCCGAAGCCGCAGTGTGCAGGGGGCCAGTGTGACCACCCACAACAACGCGGCTGCAGAGGTCGCGTTCGGCCAGACTCTCCCGTTCATCACCACCGTGACGCAGTACGACGCCTGGGGCTGGCGCACAACCACCCGGCAGGAAGTGGATGCGGTATTCCTGGGGGTGCTACTGTGGGTTTTGCCCCGCATCAATGCTGACAACACCGTCACCATGCAACTGAAGCCCGAACTATCCGAGTGGGCAGGCGAGGTGTCCATCCCTGGCAGCACGCCCATACCCATCACGCGCCGCCAAATGGTGGACACTACCGTGACTGTTGCTGACGGCGAAAGCATGGTCATCGGCGGGATGCAGCGTGACACTGACACCATAAGTGAAAGCTTCCGCGGGCTTTTCGGTCGCCATCGTCGCACCTTCACCTCCCATCCGGTGCTCGTAGTCACCCCGCGCATCATCCGTCATCAGGCACCCGGTCGGTAGCAGGCATCACCTCCAAATCCGTATGCCCTCAGAGATTCCGTACTCATCCGAGGGGCATGTTTCGTGATGCGGAATACTTGCCTGAATCGCGGTAAACGTGCGACAATTATCGGGTGAACACCGAACTACCTGACGAGAGGCTGAAGATCAGCGATGACTGGACGCGACCGTGTAACCAAAGCCGTACGTTTTGAAGGCCCGGACCGCATCCCTCTTGGCGTCATGCCGCCGGAGTATCCCACAGACATGCTGCGTGTCAGTGCATCTGCCCAGCTGGACTGGACTCCCAGCATACAGACCGAAACCAAATGGGAGGACGAGTTCGGCTGCATATGGGAGCGGCTGCATGGCGACAGGACTATGGGCCAGGTGACCGGCCATCCGCTGACAGACTATGACGATATAGACAGTCTTCGCTTCCCAAACTACAGCGATCCACGGCGCTATGAGGCTGCTCGCGAAGCGATTGAAGAGGACACCGAGGACCAATTCGTACTCGCAAGTGTGCCGCTGAGTCTCATCCATCGGCTCGAGTATCTGCGGGGGCATCAGGCGGCCTGGACCGACCCCTATGAGCATCCCGACGAGATGCGCCATCTGCTCAACCGACTGGCCGACATCGCCATAGATGCCATAGACAGTTTTGCCCGCATCGGAGCCCATGGCCTGTGCTCAGCCGACGATTGGGGCCTGCAGGACCGCCCGATGGTGCGTCCCGAGATCTTCGCCGAGTTCTGGGCACCGGTTTACCACCGAGTCTACAAGCATGCCCACGAGTTGGGGATGCTCAACTTCCTGCATAGCTGTGGGCACATAGCCGACTTACTTCCATACTTCATCGAGTCCGAGCTGGACGTAATCCAGATGGATCAGCAACAGAACATGGGAGTTGAGAATCTGGCCAGCAGATTCGGAGGTAAACTGTGTTTCTGGTGCCCGGTAGACATCCAGAATAAGATGATTAGCGGCAACGTCGAGGACATCAAAGCTTACGCACGATACCTGATGGATAGTTTCGGCAGCTTCGAAGGCGGCTTCATCGCCCAGTGGTACGCCTCACCCGATGCAGTGGGCCACACAAAAGAGAAGATAGATGCGATGTGTCAGGAATTCATCGAATACGGTGGCAGCTTTTACCAGGCAGAATAAAACATGCCTCTGCCATCAAGCGCTCCAGCCGAGCTGTCATCGTACTGGTGCGGCCGCCGTTCAGCTGAGCTGTGCTATCTGCCATAAGCCTGTACAAATCAGCGTGTACCGTACAGCGCGTACAGTACAGTTCGTGTCGAGCTAATCACTGCAACATACTTCGCTATCGAACCGCCAGGCATGCACTGTGGTAGCAGTGTGGGCTGGATGAAGCTGCCTGATAGGAGCGCCGGCTGCTGTGCGGGGTAGTCTGGGACAGATACCCGTCCCATAGGTCAGACATCCGTGTGCTCCTATCATGGCATAGCTGCTGACATAGCCTGGCCAAATCGGCTTATGGTGTGATTTCCCACCCTCGCAAGGCATAATACAGTCTCTGCACGACAGGCACATCAGCCACCTTCCGTCTCAGAGAGTAGAGCAGATACTCCATCATGGGAACTCGGAGACTGCTCCCGGTTTCCTGCATCAACTCGCGTATCTCCTGGTAGTAGTGCCCATCTCTTTTCAAGACATCCACTACATGCCTCGATCTATGCTTCGCATATGTCTCCAGGTCGAACACCTCTTCGTACACATCCAGCCCACCCAGCAGCTCGATAGCCACCAGTGTACGCAAGCACTTTTCGCACGAAGAGCAGTTTTCCAGGGCGGTGGTGCAGACATTCAGAAAGCTATGCGATGGCTCGTACTCCATCAACTGCTGCATCTTCTCCGCCCGACTATATGCTTTGCCCGCTGCAGAGAAACTCAATTGCTCAGTCGCAAGCAAAGGCAGAGTGAAAGTGTCGTAGTAGGCGCTGTCGGCGAGGGTAAATCTGAACACATCTGCCGGAAACGATGATGAGTAGTAGTAAGTCTTGAAGAGCTTTTGCAACGCAAGCGCACAGGCTGTGTTCAGGTATGTGTGCATCTGTTCGAACGGCAGATTGATGGCCTCAGGAAGTGTGTTCAGATTGGTATCCACAGATACTTGTGGCAGCCCTATCTCGCGCGCAAACTGACTGGTGAGCTCACGGCGGTCGTCAGCCAGACCCGGATCCACGCTAAAAAGATGGCGGCGGTGGGAGCCACAATCGTGAAATGTCAGATGTGTAAGTCTAAATCCGGCAGGACATGTAGGGCTGGTATGCTTTGCCACGGTAAACATAGAGTCTACACCACAGGAGTTTCCTGCGCCGACTGCCCTGGCGTTGGGCCACACCGTGCTGTCCAGCTCACAGTCTATGGAGATTTGCCCAAGTGTCGGCAGGGCTCTGTGAAGTGCGGGGATCAGGTACTCAGTGACTGAATAAAACAGTCTCTCAGAGATCGGCGCCAGGAGGCGTATATCGTGCTTTTCACGCAGTGCATGGATGAGCACAGCAACCAGAAAGGCATCGCCACGCTCCTCAACCAAATAGTGGCCATACTCAGGGCCTGTGGCGAACCACAAATGGTCCGGGAGCTTGCCGCATTCACATGCGATAGGCGCACGAAGCACCATTTTTTGTTCACTACAGATCAGTTCCGGCCTGCCAACAAACAACGTAGCCATAATTTCGCCTCACATTGTCTTACAGTGTGACAGTTGTGATGGCTTCTATCTGCCCGTCCGGAACAGCGTACGGCAGTCCCGTACCTATGTAAGCCTATATAAGACTATACAAGCCCATGCTGCAACCTATACGCAACCCATGCTGTAGTCTGTAACAGCAGCTCCTGCTACGCCTCTCGATAGTGGCGCGGTGCCTGGATGCAGGTTATCCCGCGTGCGCGCCAACTTCACGGCGGACAAATGCGACGAGTTCGCGCACCGAATCGCGCATCTCAGGCAAGGGCATGGCCAGAGTCGCCATGAAACCGCTAATAGTGGCGCAAAGAACAGTGGCTACCAGTATGGTTGCACCGCCATAACCTGCCGAAAGCACACAATAGCGACAGACCACACCGACTGTTGCAGTCGCCAACATGACCAACGTTGGACCGCGAAAAGCTAGGGCAAAGCCTGTGATGCCGAAATCTAGAGACAACCACACCAGATGGCTGATGAGGATAGCATGCAGTACACCCACGCATGCCACAACTGCAGCCACGGCAACAATCCCATGGGGGGCAGCAAACCATGCGCCGATACCAAGCAGTGCGCTGTACAGGAACTGACGCCAGGCCATCTGGTACACTTGCCCTGATGCTTTGAGCACTGCCTCAGTCGGACGCCTGATGATCTCAAACATACCCAGGAAGACGAGCACCTGGGTCGGCACAACTGAGGGGGTCCACTGCTCACCCAAAACCAGTGGGATGAACTCCGGTGCGACGATTACCGCGATAGTCAAGACCGGGAAAAACAGCATCGCCAGAAGCGTCAAAACACGCCCATAGGCACTGCGCATTCTTGGCAGGTCCTGCTGCATGCGAGAAAACGCGGGCAGGAAGACTGGTGAAATCATCCCGGCTAACACTGCTGGATAGGATATGAACTGGTATGCCCGAGTATAAAGCCCAAGTGCATTTGAGTCCAGGCGACGGCCAATCACGAAGTAGTCAATTCGACTCGCGATATAGTAGCCCACACTCGACATCATCACCCCTGTACCGAAGCCCCATAGGTCGCGAATTGAGCGGAAAGCCGGAACCAGAGGCGGCAGATAGCGTGTAAGAATACACAAGGCGATGGTCTGTACACACTCCAACGCCACTAACGCAGAGACCAGAGCCCAGTAGCCATAACCTGACAGTGCGAGCACGATACCCACCAAACCATAGCACGCACTGCCGATCAATCCGGCAAACAAGGGGGTCCGAAAATCCAGCTTGCGCTGCAACAGTGCTCTGGGTACGACGCAGAAAGGAGCGAGTATAAAAGTCAGGCCGATGACACGCAATACCTGGATAATGCGCGGTTCATGGAACAATTGCGCCAGACTTGGTGCGAGAAAATAGACTGCCGCATAGAGCAGCACCGCTAGCACCATAGTACTCCAAAAGACGGCCTGGATGTGTTCCTTGCTGATCTGATCGCGTTGTACCAGCGCCTGATCGAGGCCGAGGCTCTGAAATACCGCGACTAGGCCTGTGACTATCGAGGCCATGGCCACGATGCCAAAATCGTCAGGCAACAGCAGCCGGGCCAGCACGATGGAAGTGATCATGTATAGGAGTATGTTGATGCTCTTGGAAAGCAACTCCCATCGAAAAGCTGTACGAACCTGGGCACCCAAGTTTTGTTCGGACATCGGTTCGTGTGTCCTTGTCACATCAACACCCTGTCCGCATATACATGCAAAACGCGATAAGCCCCGCATATCGCGATACCACTGCAGCTATCCACACGTATTTGGTGTATCGTTGCGATAGGCTACCACTGTGAGGCCATCGTCCACAAACCGAGTTGACCTGAAACGATAGTGCCGTCAATACAGTTCTGCTATGCACTGGCGCCATCTTGCACGGAGGAGGTCTGGATGCGTCTAGCAAGCCCGAAAAAGCCTGGCTGTCACTTGAGTATCTCGTGGAGCAGGTACAGCGCGCCTTCCTTGTCTGGTATACGTCCGCGTGTAGCGCCGTCCAGGTCGGTGGCGGCATAGGTGGGGATGGCTGAACCGACGCACGACGGGCAACCGTCCTGGCAACTGCATTCGGCGATCACCTCGTACACCGACTGCATCAACTCCTCGCGGGCTCCCAGACAGCGGTAGGCATAGCCCATGCCACCGGGATAGCGGTCATACAGAAACAGCGCATCACGCCCAAGACAGCTTGCCTCTACCGTGGTACCCACGTCCTGTGGATCGCACATGACGAAAACCGGTGCGACCTCCACCAGGACGTTTGCGATGCCGATAAGAGCCTCCCCCACTACAGTCTTGGCCCGCTGCATCTGCTCAACCAAATACCGCGGAGGCGCAAACCACATGGCTACGGTTTCCAGACTCTGCGGCGGAAGCTCCAGAGCTTCAAAGCCGAGGCTGTCACGAGAATGGAAGCGGACTTTTTTGAACATAGGTATGGAAGTGGTGACTGTTACGTCGCCAAAACCGACCAGCCCGCCGCGCCACAGCAGCTCCTCCTCCGTCTCATCAATTCGCACCTGCGACATCTGGATGGACTGCGTATAGTAGTCCAGGTCACGTCGCTGCACCCGCGCGATCTTCTCCTCCAGATCGAGCTGTTCGACGAAATAGGTCTCGGCACCGTGCATATACACCGCGTGGTCATGTAGCTGCGCCAGAGCACTCATCTCATCGAGGGTCCCGATCACCCGCGCACCGTTAGTCTCGTCCTGTATCGTGTAGACCGCGCCAGATATGTTGCGCAGGCTCACCCCTGCAGCGGGGTACTCAGAGCTGGCCCAGTACCATGCACCCCGCAATCGTCGGACAGACTGCTCCTCTTCCAGCAAATCTAACAGTGCGGGCGCGTATGGGCCGAACAGCTCAGCTTCATCATCAGTCAGTGGCAACTCATGTAGTGCGCACTTGAGATGCCCGATGGTGACATGCGGATTGTTCGGGTCTATCACCGCCTGCTCGACACTCTGGGCGAAAAGGTAGTCGGAGTGAGCCATCAGGTACTGATCCATGGGCGTGTTTTGTGCCACCAGAAATACCAGTGACTCTTCAGCGCCTCGCCCTGCACGCCCGGCCTGCTGCCACAGGCTGGCGATGGTACCGGGGTAGCCTACCAGCACACATGCGTCCAGGCTGCCGATGTCTATCCCCAACTCCAGAGCGTTGGTGCTGGCCACCGCGAGGATTTCGCCACTGGACAGCCCTCGCTCGATCTCCCTACGCTCTTCGGGCAGATAGCCGCCACGATAGGCCTGCACCGACCGTGCCAGACGTGGGGAGATAGGCTGCAGATTCTCGCGAATGCTCTTGAGTATGAGCTCTGCGGTCAAACGTGACCGCACGAAAGCGATGCTCTGGATGCCCTCTTGCACCAGGCCTGAGAGCAGCTGTACGCACTCTCCGACCGGACTTCTGCGATCACCCCCGAATCGCCAGTGCTCGGGGGTATCGCGGGCAGCCGAATCAAGTGGTGGTGGATTCCACAGCACGAAACGCTTGGCGCCTCGCGAAGAGCCGTCACGATCCACCAGTTTTGCGCCTGTGCCGATGATGGCCTCTGCGTGATCCCGAGGGTTTCCGATGGTGGCGGAAGAGCAGATAAACTGCGGGGATGTATCGTAGTGGGAGCAAACGCGTCGCAGTCTTCGCAGCACGTTTGCCAGATGAGAGCCGAATACCCCGCGATACGCGTGTACTTCGTCGATCACCACGTATTTCAAGTGCGTGAAAAAGCAGTTCCAGCGCGCATGATGGGGCAGAATTCCCTGATGTAGCATGTCGGGATTGGTCAGTATCACATGGCCACCATCGCGCAGCCGCCGACGCAGATCCCCGGGCGTGTCTCCATCATAGGTTCCTGCGAGAAAATCCAGGCCAAACTCAGGCCGCCGAAAGCTGCCGATACTGCGCAACTGATCCTGGGCCAGGGCTTTCGTCGGGTAGATACACAGTGCGGTAGCCCGCGGGTCAAGCAGTAGCGTTTCCACTATCGGTATGTTGTAGCACAGTGTCTTCCCCGAAGCAGTGCCGGTGACTACGACCACACTGTCGCCGTCGCGCACCGTGTCTATCGCGGCAGCCTGGTGGCTGTACAGTTGACTGATGCCCTGCTCGCTCAACAACTGCTCGATGATCGGATGCAATCCATCGGCGATTTCGCCATACACAGCCGGGCGCTCCGGTATCACCTCAGTGTGCACGACCTGCCCTCTGAAGGCCTCCGAATTCATCAAACGGTGTAGAAACTGTGCTGCATCCATCACGATCTCCTGTCGATTAGGGCGGTCTATGGTGTATCAACAGCAATCCGGCAAGACTGACTGTGCTCAGCTATCCGGGGCCTCGTCCGCTCTGCCACGCTTTCGTATCTTGCGCGCTCGTGCGGCCAGCGGATCGCCATGGCGTATCATATCAGAACTCTCGTGCGTGTCAGAAGTACTCGAACTGTTCGGCTGCGTCACATCTTCCATAGGCCGTTTCTCGATACGGTCTACGCCTGCCTTTTCGCTTCTGCGTTCAGGTCGCCCCGGGAAGTGCCCGGGCGGCTTGTTTGAGCGACGCTTCATGCCCGAAGGCGGCTTGACGCGCGGTGCATTTGCTGCAAGCCCGGTGCCCCCCATCTTGCCGACCAGATGACGCCGCAGTTGCTTTTCTATATCGGCACGCAAATGCCTGCGTCGGGCGACATCGGCCTGGTCCAGAGTGGCAGGATTCTCCGGCGCAGGATACTCGGTGCGTGGTTCTGGCTGGATCGGATGAAACAGTTGTGGTTCGCGGTGGCGCTCCAGTCTCCGGCGCAGCGCTCTCTCCAGCCGTAGCCGCAGTCCCTCCTCAGTGTCGGCAAATGATGACGCTTCGGGCATCTCCAGGTCAGTCATATCGCCCAGCAGCCCCTCCATGATCATCAGTGCGGCGGCTTTCGAGGGGATATGCGCTTCTCCCCGCTCCACGTTCCAGGTACTGTACTGACGCAGGGGCTTGCCGACACAGCACGGGCAGCCTTCCTCACACGGACACAACCGGATGTGCTCCAGCACTGCAGGCATGATCTGATGCAAAAGCTCGTAGGCGCGCTGAGTGAATCCAAGACCGAGTGGGTAGCGCTCGTAGATGAACACAGCATTCCACGGCGAGTTAGCGCTGCCCACGGTGTGGGAGAAATCCAGCGTGTCGCACGTGATGAACATCGGCAGAAGCATACGAGTAGCATATCCGATGCCACGCAGGCCGCTGTGAACGTCAAGGCCGGCACGCCGCACCTGCTCCATCAGCGTCTCGGGAGCGACGATCCACAGGGCCATAGTCTCCAGTTGCATGGTCGGCAAATCTACACCATGGCGCGACACGGCGTCCAGCGAGTAGAAGTGCACCCTTTCGTACATGTACGTGCGGGAGTATACCGTCACCTCACCCCAATACGCAGTGCCGGAACCAAACGGCTTTTCGCGCAGAGTGTGGTCTATGTGGTGCACGTCGCTGCCACCCAGGGCCTGTGTGTAGTAGTCTACATCAACGCGCTCGACCAGCGCTATGCGTCTATCCAGATCAAGCTCACGCACTCGATAAGTGTCACCCCGGTGGATGTAGATCGCCTGCGGATGCAGCAACGGCGGTGCATCAAACTTGTCCACTTCACCAAGCACCTGGCTGTTGTCGCTGTCCTGTATCAGCACGTTCGCATCAGACCGATCCCGCAGCGACACCTCATGCTGGGGCGTCTCAGCGGCCGCATGGTACCACGCGCCATCAATTCTGGTGAGCTTGCGATTGCCCTGTAGGATCTCCAGCACCATCTGTGTATGAGGGCCGAAGATGCGCTGCTCAGGGTCGGCCAGCGGCAGTTCATGTGCCGCACAACGCAAGTGTTCGGTGATGACAAAAGGATTGTTGCAGTCCACCACAGCTTGCTCAAGAGGCCGGTCGAAGATGTATTCCGGATGGCTCATGATGTACTGGTTGATGGCAGTATCCAGGCCGACAAGTAGCACGAGACTGTCGCGTTCCTGTCTCCCTGCGCGGCCTGACTGCTGGAAAAACGAGGCAAGCGTGCCGGGATATCCCACCAGTATGGCGGCATCCAGGCCGCCGACATCTATGCCAAGCTCTAGCGCAGGGGTAGTGCTCACGCCGATCAGCTCACCGCTGAAGAGCCTGCGCTCGATCTGCCGACGTTCTGAGGGAAGATATCCGCCGCGATATGGGGTGACCTGGGATACCAGCTCCGGTGCCTGGCGAGCCAGCTTCTCGCACACATACCGGTAGATCATCTCCGCGGTCATGCGCGCCTTCGAGAAGGTGATGGTGGGGACGCCATGCTGCACCAGAAACGCCATCAGCTCATGTGCTTCGACGTTGGCGCTGCGACGCGAATGCCGGGTGGTTGCGCGCACTCGTGGCGGGTTCCAGAAAACATAGAAGCGTCGGCCGCGTGGGCTACCGTCCTGGGAAACAAGTCTCATGCGCCTGCCAGTGATCTTCTCGCCAAGCTCGTCGGGGTTGGCTATGGTCGCCGAACAGGCGATGATCTGTGGGCTTGAGCCGTGATGAGCGCACACACGCATCAACCGCCGCATAAGATTGGCCATGTTCGCCCCGAAGATACCACTGTACACGTGCAGCTCATCCAGTACCACGAGGCGCAGGCGGGACAGCAAGCGTGACCAGCGAGGATGCTGCGGCATGAGTGCAGCATGGATCATATCGGGGTTCGATAGTAATACCGAGCCGCCGTCACGGAGCTTTCGGCGCAGGGTAGCCGGCGTGTCGCCATCGTAGACACCACTCAGCACACCGTCAAGGCCGGCTGCCGTGAGAGCGTGGGCCACACCTGCGGCCTGATCCTGAGACAGAGCCTTCGTGGGATACAGCAGCAACGCTGTGGCCTCAGAGTCCTGCAACAGTGCTTCCGCCATAGGTAGCACATAGCACAGCGACTTGCCCGAGGCTGTACCGGTGGCCACGACAACGTCTTCGCCACGGCGAAATGCGTCCAGAGCCTCTGCCTGGTGGCTATAGAGGCGCTCGATCCCACGCTCTCGCAACAGCTTTTGCAGTGGCGGCGTTAGCTGCGTGGCGGGCTCTGCATACCGCCCCTCACGGCTTGCCACCTGCCGAACATGAACCATCTGACCCGCATAGTCCGCCGATGCTGAAAGCTCATCCAGCAGTCTTCGCATGTCCTCAGGTCTGTCGGGAGCCACGTATTCCGCTTCACTCTTATCTCGGTTGCTCACCGCGCCACCAATCACCGGGCAGCAGACTGACCGCCATCGAAAACTATGGCAGCCGTACCATCAGTTCAGCCATGGTCAGCAGGTCCAGCAGGTTGTGCCGAACTATGGTAGCTAGCCTGGCAGCATTTCCCGTGCGTACGAATTCGTGATACGCCTCCGGTATCAGCCGACCGGGGATGTCGCCATCGCGCGTCCGGCCCAGCAGGCGCTGCTCCAGCGTCTCGAGCCGACAGTTAGGCAGGACGGTTCGCCAGGCTCGACGACTCTCGTGCAGCAGGTCCAGATGAGGCAACTCGGCGAGCATGGGTACTCGTGTGGCCGCGGCCCGCATACGCAAATACGGCAAGTCGAATGCTTTGCCGTTGAAGCTGACCAGCAGGTCACAGTCTGCAGCTCGGTCAGCGAACAAACCTATGGCAGCGGCCTCTTCGGTGTAGTCGCGAGCCAGATACTGCTGCACAAGCAGACTCTGCCCGTCCCATGTCATAGTGCCGACCAGAAATAGTGGCGAACTGCCCAGCCCTGTAGTCTCCAGGTCCATGAACAACATCTTCTGCCCCGGCTCTGAAGCTGCGAGACCAACGCGCTCCAAAGCCCGACACAATCCTGACTGGCTCAGGGTGAGGGTGCCGCGCAATTGGTCAGCCAGGCAACTGTAGCTGCTGTCCACCTGCTGAGGCGTAGTGCTAATCAGGTATGCTCGATGACCTCCGGGGGCGGTAACTTCTTCCCCCTTCACGGCTTCGTCAAACGGCACATGACGTCCCGCGTCTAAGCAAGTAAGCCGAGGCAGCTGACTGGCAGGCTGTGGTGCAGGCGTGACAGAGGTTTCGCGTCGGGGAGCAAATGATGAACTGTTGCGCCGGGATCGCAGCTTGCGAAGCGATCGGCGCAACTCGTTTAGCTCGCCTCTCTCCGAGATTTTCGCCCTAGATACGCGCTTATGAGGGCCGGTCAGTTCTGAATGCTCCTCAGAACGCACTTGTATGCGCCCGCTCTCGCCGCTGTAGTGGATACTCACCTGCGATTATACGGGCAGACGAACAGTTGTTCAAGAGGTGGAACAGACTGGCTACAGTTCGACTTCCAGACCGTCGTAAGCGACTTCGATACCGTGGGGGGCGAAGAAATCCACAAGTTGCTCATGCGAACTACCGCAGTTATGCGAGATATGTGTGGCAATCCGACGACAGTCCGGGCTCATGGCGCCGATCTCCTCCAGCTTCTGCATGGTCTCCACCACTGCAGCCCCACCCATGTGCCCTCGCCGCTCATCTCGAGTGCCAAAGGTGGTGTCTATCAGTGCTGCTGTGAGTTGTCTGGTAGCCAGATAGTCCCACACGTCGTCAACAAACCAGCCGCTATCATGGCCAATCAGCACCTCACTGTCACCGACTTGCAGCAGAAACACAAACGGCTGCTCGCTCGGAGCATGAGTTGCAGGCAAAGGCACTGCAGTAGCTACCCCAAGATCCAACTCCTCGAACGCCTCGATCTGTTTGAAGCTGAGCGCACAATCTTCCAGAGAAAAAGGCAACTCCTGGTCGAGACGTTCTCTGACATGTGAATTGCCGTACACCATCAGATGGCTATCGGCAGGTATTTGTGAGTATCCCCGCGAACGCCAACTTAGCTCCCGCGGCACCCAGTGGTCCCAGTGGCTATGGGTAATCAGCAAGTGTTCAAGTGAGCTGTAATCCATATCAAAGGCGATCATAGAGTTGTACGAATCCGGACCCCAATCCACGTGGATAGTATCTCCCACCTGGTAGCTGGCTCTGCGTCTGATCTCCTTGCCGCCCAGTTCGCGCGCCAGTTGACACACTTCACAGGCACAAAACACAGCAGGCCAGCCCTCTGCTGCCGCTGTCCCCAAAACCGTCAAAACCATGTCCACAGCATCCTTTGCTATCCGGTTGCATCTAGTTCAACCGTGTTTTCGATTGATGCTATATCATACACTATTCTTCGATTTATAGCCCGTTGCTACTCATACCCGTTGTTATTCGTATCGGAGCGCCTCGATCGGGTCCATATCAGCAGCTTTCTTGGCGGGCCACAGGCCGAAGAACACCCCGACAACCGCTGCAAAAGCAAAAGCATAGATTATCGAAGCCGGAGATATGATGGTAGTCCAGTCACCCTGCTTGCCTAGAAGCTTGGCCACTCCGACACCCAGGCCGATGCCGATGGCACCACCGATGACACTAAGTACAACCGATTCTATCAGAAACTGTGCTAACACATCGGATTTGCGTGCCCCCACTGCCTTGCGGATCCCGATCTCTCGCGTGCGCTCGGTCACCGATACCAGCATGATATTCATGATGCCCACCCCGCCGACCAGCAGTGACACCAGGGCGATGCCGGTTAGCAGCCGAGTCAGGGTTTCCCCGGCTTCTGACATGCTGGAAAGCATCTGCGATTGCTTCATGATTCTGAAGTCGTTGGGCTGGCCCGGGCGCAACTTGTGCCGACGACGTAGCAACACTTCGATGCCTTTTTCTACTTTGTCCACTGCGTCAGCGCTCGTGGCCGAAACCGTTATCGAATCGAGATGCGACCTGCCCATTACGCGTTGCGCCACGGTGCTAAGCGGTGCTACGATCTGGTTGTCCGGACTGCGCCCGAACCCTCCACCACCGACTTCTTCGGCCACCCCGATGACTTCAAACGGTATGCCGTTGACGCGAACCCATTCGCCGAGAGGGGAAGCACGCCCGAAAAGCTCGTCGACCACTTCGGGGCCCAGGACACAGACGCGCTGACGGCCTCGCAGTTCTGAGGCATCGAAAAAACGCCCCTGAGCTATCTTCCAGTTGCGCACCGTCTGATACTCCACGGTTGTTCCGACGATGCGGGTACGATAGTTCATGTTGCGGTATTTCGCCTGCACCATCCGCCCGACTTCAGGCGCCAGGTCGAGGATGTTTCGCACACTGCCTTTTATCTCTTCAGCATCACTTAACTCGAGGTTGATTACGGTTATGTCGGTGCTAACAGCGCCGGTGCGCGCGGGCCCGGGAGATATGGTGAGCAGGTTAGTCCCCATGCCCTGGATACGCTGAAGAGTCTCTTGTTTCATGCCCTGACCGATGGCTACGACGATGATGACTGCCGCCACACCGATGATCACGCCCAACATGGTGAGAAACGAACGCATTTTGTTGGCCAACAGCCCTGTGAGGGCCACTGCCAGTGATTCTTTGAAGTTCACTGCCGGGCCTCCTTCATCACCTCGCCACAGGCGTTGCTGGTGAATTCATCAGACTGGATTTCTCCGTCGAGGAACCTCACCAGGCGTTTGGCGTACGCAGCCACACTGTCCTCGTGTGTGACGATTATGATGCTCAGCCCCTGATCATTCAGGCTGCAGAGTAGCTCCATGACCTCGGTAC
>JAAYSP010000059.1 GCA_012518355.1 candidate division WS1 bacterium
ATCGACGGGCAGAAGATGACCCAGCGGGTGCTATACGAAAATGGCCAGCCTGCCAAGATGGTCATGCAGTCGGCAGAACTTGGTGACACACTGATTTACATAGATGTTGCTGCCAAGCACATGGTGATTTATGACCCGTCAGATAACACGGCTATCGAGAGTGAACTCGACGACGAGAGTGCAGGCGATTTCACGGAGATACTTGTGAACGCTGATAATCTGGTCAAAGAAGTCGACATCCTGAGCGTTGAAGACGTCAACGGTGTCTCCTGCTGGGTGGTTGAGACCACCATGGAGGGCGAAGAAGCAAAAGCGAAAGTATGGATTGACCGAGAATTCGGGCTCATCCGCCAGATCGATGATGGCGAAACTCCGATAACCATCGAGTACAGCCGCCTCAACGAGATACCCGAAGCCGAGTTCGAGGTGCCGCAGGTCTAAGATCTAACACCTGGCTGATGGCGGCGGCGACAGTCCCCTGCCATACTGTCATAGTAGTCAAAACGGGGGTCTTCCATGCATGGAAGACCCCCGTCTGTGTGTGGCTGCAAATCCGATGCCTGTGGGAGTTACTGCTCTCCCGTCTCGGTCTGAGGCTGCGGTTCTTGCTCACAGGGCTGTTCGTCTCGACCGCCGGTTACCGCTCTGACTTGTTCGGTGACCTGTTCGGCTACACTCTGTATCTTGTCCGCAGCCGACTGCGCGGAGGCTCTGAGCTCATCGCGCAACTCTGCTCCGGCCTTGGGAGCTAGCAGCAACGCCGCCGCTGCACCAATCACAGCGCCCAGCGCCGCGGCCCCCGCGATTGCGAGGGCATCTGTCCCACCACGTGTCTCGCTCATCTTCGAACCCTCCAGTGTATTGTGTAGAAGCCTTCTGTTGTGGCGCAGTACAAGCCTACGGCACGCTCCTGCACCATCTGGCATTCTCTCCTCTTACTACAGCACTATCCTTCACACTACCTACAGCATCAGTTTCGCCACCCTGCGTTTGCCAACCTGCAGCACCTCACCGCCATGCAGGGCAATTCGGGCCGTTTCATCAGCCACAGTTTGCTGGTTGAGACGTACTCCCCCCTGTCTGACGAGGCGACGGGCTTCAGCTTTGCTGGAAGCGAATTGAGCTGCCAGGATCAGGTCTATCACCCAGATGCTGCCATCAGCGTCCAGACAATCAGCGGGCACTGTGACCTCGGCCAGATCGCTTGGCAACTGTCCTGCGGCAAACACGCGCTCGAACTCCGCCATAGCGGTATCTGCAGCCGCCGTCCCATGGTAAGAGCCGACTACCTGCTTGGCCAGTTCGCTTTTAGCCTGCTTGGGGTGGAGCTTTCCGGCGGCGATATCGGCCAGTAGCTGTGCCTCTTCGGTTGGGGTTTTGTCCAGCAGTAGCCGATAGTACTGGCCCATCGCGTCATCGGGTATGGACATAAGCTTGCCGTACATGTCGTTCGGTGCATCGGTGATGCCGATGTAGTTGCCCAGAGACTTGCTCATCTTGTCATGCCCGTCAGTGCCCACCAGCAGGTCCCAGGTCATCACTACTTGCGGCGGCAGGTCGTAGGCGCGCATGATATCGCGAGCCATCAGAAAGTTGAAGGTCTGGTCGGTGCCGCCCAGCTCCACGTCGGACTTGATAGCTACCGAATCGTAGGCCTGAATTAGCGGGTACAGTAGCTCCACGATGGAAATCGGAGTCTCAGCCGCCAGACGCTTGGCGAAGTCGTCGCGCTCCAGCATTCGCGCCAGCGTGTAGTGAGAGGCCAGCTCGAACAGACCTGCCGAGCCTAGGGGTGCCAGCCACTGACTGTTGTAGACGATCTCGCATTTCTCGATATCGAGTATCTGTCCTACCTGGGCAGCATAGGTCTCAGCGTTAGTCTCTATCTGCTCGGGGCTGAGCATGGGACGGGTCTTCGACCGGCCTGAGGGGTCGCCTATGCGTGCGGTGAAGTCACCGATGATGAAGATGATGTGGTGACCCAGCTCCTGAAATCGCCGCAGCTTGCGTATGGGTACACTGTGGCCCAGGTGCAGGTCTGGTGCGCTGGGGTCGGCGCCGTACTTGATGCGCAGCGGACGGCCCAGTTTCAGCTTCTCCAGCAGTTCATCCTGGGTCTCTACCACGATGGCATCGCCGACCAGCAATGCCAGTTGCTCTTCAGGTGTCATCTTGCAGCTCCCTCGTATGCGGTGGGAGAGTGCGCCAGTAAGCCTGCAGTGTCGGCCGTTGGCCGTCAGCCACTCTCTCACGTCTTGCGCTTCTATTGCCAATCACGGTGCCAGATCGATGTATGCGCATAGCCGCAGCCGCGTATAGTCTGGCGTACACTTCAAAAGGTGAAGCAGACCTGTGGAGACATGAACACTTCTCCCAGGCCTGCTCTGATATATCTGTCCACATTTCTGTGTCTGGAGTGCAACTGCTCCTGCGCCATCCACATCAGATTTTACTCTTCGGCAGGCTCCACCGGGGTGACTGTCACGCCACTGGCGCCCGAAGGTACGCCCTGCAGCACCGATAGACGTAGCAGCAGAGTTATGGTCTCGGCACAGCTTGGACAGCGCAGAGTGAGCACTACATCCTGCGAGGGCAAAACATGGACCGATGATACCTCCATGCCAGGCTCTATCTCGGGGACGGCCACCTCTATGACCGGCGTCTCAGCCTCAGCGGGCGTCTCTGTCGCAGCAGGCGTCTCCTCTGTAGCGGCGGGCGTCTCCTCTGTTGCAGCGGGTGTTTCCGTTTCAGCGGGTGTCTCCGTCGCCGCAGGTGTCTCAGCCTCAGCAGGTGTCTCTGTCGCGGCAGGCGTCTCCTCTGTTGCAGCGGGTGTTTCCGTTTCAGCAGGTGTCTCCGTCGCGGCGGGCGTCTCCTCTGTTGCAGCGGGCGTCTCTGTCTCAGCAGGCGTCTCCGCCGCAGCGGGCGTCTCCGTTGGCGTGGTCGGGGCAGGAGCATCTGCAGCCTCTGCCAGTTCGATTTTCAGCAGCAGATCGTCGGGCGAAAATTCTGTGGCCAGAGGAAACGCGTGAATACGATGTACCTGGCCGTCTTCCGTGCGGATGGCTACCGAGCTGGCGTGCATGAACCAATCGGGGGTGCCGACAACCTCGGTGCCGTCACGGCGCACGATTTTCAGTTCGGTTATCTCCCACGGGTTCCGTCCGGCCTGCTCTACCTGTTCCCAGCGTGCCTCGATAAGCGCTATCTGGTCGGCCGGCACGCTGATCACACCGGCATCGGCGGTTTTGAGTGCGATGGCACCACCGCCGGCCAGTTCGCTGCCTACGCCAGTGCCGGTGCCGTCGCGAAAGCCCAGCTCGGCGCTGTTGATGTTCCCTGCGATTGTCTGGCCGCCCTTGAGATAAACCGTACCCTGCATTGCAGTTATTTCCTGGGCCAGGCCATGGCAACCGATGGACGCAACGGCGATTACCAGGATCACATGTAGTACCCGCAGTCTCATGTCAGCTCACCTCTGGTTTTCGTGCCGCAGCAGGTGATTTGCCTGTCGCGGCCATGCACGTGATAGACTTCCAATCAGCATGGGCTGTCACTGGTACACTGAACGTCGTGCCTCCAGCGTCTCGGCGAATGCCTCCAGTCGCAGCTTGTCGCGCGCTGTCAGTGGGCCGGGGCGATCGCCCTCCAGTGTCAGCACCGGGCAGTCCAGGTTTCTGCGCAAAACATGGTCAAATATCTGGCGAAAGCAGAACGATTGGGCGTAGTGGATGAGACCATCAAGCCTCCGTGTAGCTGTCTCGGCCTGTATGTCCTCCATACGCAGATATATGTCATAAGGATAAGTGTAGCGCAGGTACTGAGTCAATAGGTCGCAGTCCAGCGATGGTGCCATGGTGAACTGGCGTTGCATTTCGTTGTAGGCTACCAGAACGCCCAGTTCATCCAGGTACTGATATAGATCTGTGAAGATCGGCGGCACTCCCAGTACGCCGATTCTGGCGCGAAATGTTCCGGCTTTCCGGTGCTCCACCTGCTCCAGCAGCGCATCCACCCGGGCCTCGAAGGCGTGCGGATCGCCCTCGAAGTCGCTGCAGCTCACCTGATACAGATGGTTTTCGTAGCCAGTTACTGTGCCCTCGCGCCACGTCAGCTCGTCGAGTTGGGCCACTTTCGCCCGCAGTGGGCGCAGTTGCTGCTGCATGGCTACAGCGGACTGCCAGTCGGTCCCGCACAGCTCTATCAACCGCTCCATTTGTGTCTGCATCGCCGCCCTGTCTCGGTCGTAGGGATAGGCAAAAGGCAGGAAGTGTATGTTGCGACCGGCCAGCGTTTCCATCATGGCTTGCATCTGGCTGCAATCGCCCTGTGTCACCACCACCACCGTGCGGATATCCTGGCGCAAGATGATCGAGTAGATGCCCTTGACCCACGCGCAAGCGTTGCGCGGATAGCCCTCAGTCTCGGCCTGCTGCACCAGTTGAGCCGCGTCCGGGTCGGTCACCAGTATGTTGTTCAGATCTACCGGCCGGTGGCCACCTGCCAGGATGATCTCTACCGGAATTGTGCTGGTCAGCCCCACTTCCACGCTTACCGGGCTCCCATCAACAGGTGGCACTGGGGTATGACCCGTACGCTGCGGAACCACTTATCTGCCTCTCGCGCCAGCTCCCACAGCAGTGGGAAATCTGGCGGCTCGACTGGC
>JAAYSP010000055.1 GCA_012518355.1 candidate division WS1 bacterium
ATTTTACAGGTTCGAAACCGCTTTCGTCAACCTATTACCCGTGCAGGTGCTGAAGCTTGGAGTATCGCCCATGAGACCGTTTATAGACACGGCTACTGTCCGTGCAGGTACTGAAGCGTGCCATGCCGAATAGTTGAGATTGTACACGCATTTTTATCATAGAGTCGGGAGAACAGTGTTCCATGACGAGTAGGTCGCTTCGCATCGGAGTTCCAGTCCTGTTCTTGCTACTACTGCTGATCTCCGCAGTGGCCAGCCCTGCCCGTCAAACTCTGTGGGACTTCGAAAACGGTCCCGATGGCTGGCTGCCTACCGAGGTAGACGGCGGCAGTATCTCCGTCAAGATAGCCGCCGCTGAAGCGGGTGGTGACGGGCATGCGTTGGCAATCACAGGCAAAACGCCTACATCATTCGGTGCCCGCTTTGAGCCATGGGACGACTGGCGCGGCTTTACGAGTCTGAGCTTTGACCTGAAAGTGCCTGCAGACGCCCCTGCGGATATCGAACCGATGCTGTACATAAAGGACCACCAGTACCTATGGTACCAGGCTGCACCGCTGCGCGACAGACCATCAGGCGAGCGGGTCCGCAAGTTGACGCCCGGGCAATGGACGACCTTCACCGTAGATATCTCCGAAAGCTCGACTGCATGGGAGCCCGGCGGCCACGAACGCTCCTGGGATCGCGTGTTGTTTTACCCGCGTGAGTTCGGCATCCGCTTTTTCGCCGATGAAGACTGGTCGGGTATGGTATTGATAGACAACCTGAGGCTGACCGGCGATGAGCCTCCGCTGGCGACAATGGCTGATGGAAAACCGGGCCCGGGACGTGGCGTCCTCCAGGTAAACGCCAGTGCGGACACCGTGAAAGTGTACGAGAAGTTCGAGCTGACCTTCGAGTTGGACCGCGACTATGAAAATCCGTTCGATCCTCAGGTGGCGAATATACTGGGGCACTTCCGTTCCGTTGACGGGCGCCGCATCACCGTGCCAGGGTTCTTCTACCAGGACTACCGCCGTACTCTCACCGAGGAAGGCTATGAAAAGCTGATTCCGGTGGGTGCGCCGTGCTGGAAGGTCCGTTTCTCGGCCTCTCAGCCGGGTGACTATGACTATTTCGTAGAAGTGAACGATGCATGGGGTCAGTTGCGTAGCCGTGCAGCCAAATTCACGGTTCTTCCTGACCCTGAGCAGCGTGGGCTGGTGCGTATATCTGAGCAGGACCCGCGCTATTTCGAGTACGAAAACGGACAGTTCTATTTTCCGACAGGCATAAACATGCGCGATGGCGGCGATCATGCCGAACGCCAGAAGGGCACCTATGATTTCGATTACTTCCTCCCGCTTTTCGCCGACCAGGGCCTGAACTTCGTACGCACCTGGATGTGTGGCTGGTGGGCGGGCATAGAGTGGTCAGACCAGTACCACTCGCGCTATGACGGGCTGGCCCGCTACAGCATGTACAACGCCTGGCGGCTCGATTATGCGGTGGATCTTGCGGAAAGCCTGGGCATAAATCTGGAGATAACCCTCAACAATCACGGCCAATTCCGCCGCGACAAGTTCGATGCTGAGTGGCAATACAACCCGTATTCAGTAAAAAATGGCGGCTTTCTGGCCAGTCCAGCGATGTTTTTCACCTCTGAGCGTGCCCGGCAGATGATCCAGCGTCGCAACCGTTATATCGCTGCCCGATGGGGCTACTCCCCCGCGATCATGGCCTGGGATCTGGTGAACGAAGTGGATCTGGTGGAGGGCTACAACCAGGCAGAGGTCGCTGCCTGGCACCGAGAAATGGCCCAGCATCTGAAGTCGGTTGACCAGCACGATAGGCTCATCACCAGCCATATCTGCCTGTACTGGTCCTACGGCACAGAGCTATGGGACCTGCCCGAAATCCAGTACATACAGGCTGATGCGTACTGGAAGCGGGACAAAGAGGAGGGCATGAACGAGTGCTGGAAATCCCGCCAGCAGTACGATAAGCCTTTCCTCTTCATCGAATACGGCCCTCAGACTGCTGACCTGCCCATCCCCGAGGACCGCTGGCAACGCGATTTTCGGACAGGTATGTGGGTCTCAAACATGATACCCTCCGCAGCGCCAGGGCAGTTCTGGTATCACCGCGAGTGGGATGAGTACAGGCTGTATCGCTATCAGCAAGGTCTATCTGCGTATAACGCAGGCGAAGACCGCCGTGGCGCAGGCCTCAAGACTGTCTCGGCCACTGCAAGCTCGCCACGTGTTACAGTCCAGGCTATGAGCAACGGTCAGATGGCCTACCTGTACGTCTATGACTTCGGAAATATGCTCCAGTCGGCACCCGGCCAGGTGCCACAGGAGCGGCATCTGCGAGATGTCGAGGTGAGCATCCCCGACATGCAAGCAAGGCGTTACAGCGTGGAGTGCTGGGACACAATCGAAGGCCAGGTAATTGCCACCGACGAGATCACTGGCACCGGCGGGGCACTGAAGATAAGCCTCCCCCAATTTGCTCAAGACCTCGCGATCAAGATCAAACCGATGTAGACATAAGGCTATCGGCCTCACCGAGCGTTCGCGTTTATCCGGGCACTTGCACTTATCCGATCTTGCGCGTGCGTCCGATACTGCCGGGAAACACCCCGTGGCGCCGCCATTTGTTCTGCTGCTTGTGTCTGTACATCCGCTCGTCGGCCACTCGAAGCGCTTCTTCGATACTGTCGTAGCCCTCGGGCCCATATGTGGCTGCCCCCCCGCTCAGCCCCACCATGGTACACAGATCCTCGCTAAATGTGCTTTCTTCCAACGCCAGTGACAGGAGGTGCACAGACAACTCTTCGTTTATGCGTTTCACTGTGGCCTCTGCTTCGGCTGCAGATACAGAACGCATGACGACTACGAATTCGTCACCACCGAACCGCAGTGCTATATCTTCATCACGCACCTGATCGCGCAACACATCGGCCACCGCCTGCAACACCCGGTCTCCTACGGCATGCCCGAAGGTGTCGTTCGTCATCTTGAAGCCATCCACATCAAGCATCAGCAGAGTCAAATCCTGGCGTCTCCTCTCACCGGACTCTTCCATATGGAGAAAACTCTCTGTGAAGTAGCGACGGTTGTGTAGGCCGGTCAGACTGTCGCGCAGCCGCTCAGAATCCAACTGTTGCATCAACTTCCTGATCTCGGTCACATCCTGGCTGTCGGCCAGCACCGCGGCACGATCTTCGTACTCGATGCGTGCAAACTGCACCTCATGCCATCGCACTTCGTTTTTTGTTGTGACAAATCGTGTGACTATGCGCTCGGTCTCACTTTTGCCTGCAATCATTTTCTGTAGCAACGCGGCAACTTCCAGCCAATCATCACCGTGTACGATTTGGCGAAGCGACATACCACTGCCATCTTCAGATCTTACCAACCCCACCTGTTCAGCAAGTGCACTGTTGCAGTAGACCATCTTCTGGTCCTGAATTACGCACATCGGATGCTGCGCCTGCTCGGTGAAGGTGCGGAACTTCTGCTCAGAAAGCTGCAGTTGATGTTCGGCTTTCTTGCGCTCAGTTATATCAACCGCAGTGATCAGGACATCATTGTCGGGCCCAACCGCAAGATCTCGAATCCACAAGTTCATCCATCGCTCTTTCCCGGTTGCGGTCACTATGCTTGCATCGTAGTACTCAGGGGGATTATCGTCCTCACGGGGTGTGTGTACGTTGCATTTTATCATCTCGTGAAAATCGGGATGAACCCAGCCAAGAGCAGGCGTACCGATTAGCTTGTCGGGCTCACTTTCCAGCATCTCAGCCATACGCTGGTTGACGAAACGGATCCGCCCCCGCTTGTGAACTAGCATTCCGACCAGCGCGTTTGCTAGTAGCCCCCGATGCCACTGTTCGGACCTTGCCAGCAGTCTGCTGTTGCGCAGGGTAATCCATCCGTTTAGGCCCAACAGAAAAGTTGTGGCGGACATGATGATTGCAAGTGATCTGCCAACTTCCTTGCGCATATCGGCAGAAGCATTGGTCAGGATTGCAGCAACCTCACGCCCCATTCGGTCTGTGGAAGACTGGACGAGTCTGCTCTCGCGCATAGCGTCTTCTACGGGCATACTCAGACCGGCAAGCAGATATCTTCCGTCAGCAGTTGTTGCGTGCACCGGTGCCAGTGCCAGGTAGTGGCGTTGGGGGTCGGCATCACCGGCGCTTCGCTGATAGATGAGTACCTGAGCACCCGACCCGGTGAGCAGTGCAGACAGATCTACACCCATCTCTGCCCATCCATCTACATCCGAGGGCAGGGCATCTTTTGCGGCTCCCACCACATCAGACACCGTACCGCTGTTGGCATTTACGGAAAACGTCAGTTGCCCTGTCTTCTGCCGGTCAGCAATCCAGTTGTCGCAAACGAGACAATCTGAAAGCGAAGCGCGATCCGTGTGTTCATGGTGGGCAACCTGTGCGGCCATCACTGCGGCTACATCCATGGCCTGGCGCGCTAGAAACGACCGTGGCGCACGCTCCAGATCAGCCGATACACGAGCACTCTCAACCGCGTTGAAGCGCGCCACCGCCTCACTTATAGACTTCTCGGCATAGGACCATCGAGATAGCATGGTCCAACCCATCAGCAACAGTGCCCCAACAGTGAAAACCACAAACGCCACCGTCAATACGGTAACGTTGCGTAGCCGATAACATGGACGTTGAGACATTTCTACCTCCAGGACACCATATGCACACGACCATATAACTATAAGCATGACTATAGGTCAGCGCCCGACCACAAGTGAAAAATCGATGTCAGGTCAAGCTGCCTTCAAGAATTGTCCCGTGACTTCCAGCAGTGCCCTGGCAGCATCCATCTCAAACTCGGTGCCCATGCCAGCAGTGATGATTGCCACCGCTTCGACATGGGAAAAAGCTTTTCGATAGGGCCTGTCAGTGATGAGAGCGTCGTAAACGTCGCATACCTTCAATACGCGTGCCTCGGGCAGTATTTCCGCGCCACTGAGCCCCCATGGATAGCCGCTTCCATCCCAGGATTCGTGATGTTGCTCGATGACCAGAGCCGCCCGGTATACAGCCAACGAATTATCAACCAACTCTCGGCCCACCGTCGGATGAGTCATCATCAGCCGCATATCATTCTCGTCCAGCCTTCCCGGCTTGTTTAGAACAGAATTGACGATGCCGAGTTTACCGATGTCGTGATATAGTGCCGCCAAAAGTGTAGTGCGAACCTGGGGTGGATCCAGATCAAGTTTCAACGCCACCAATTGCGACAGGCCGCGAACTCTACGGCAGTGCGCGGCAGTGTATCTGTCCTTGGCATCCAGAATGTCCATAAGAGCATCAAGTACCGGACTGTTATTCGCCGAAGCCGGTACTTTTCTACTCCAGCCCTCCAGCGCTTTGTCTAGACCTCGATGGCAGATCGGCTCAGTCATATCGCATACCTCGGATAAGATGAAAGAAGTCTGCACAGAACCTGCTTACTTCCATTTATCGGCGGAAACCTTGCGAGGCTTGATTGTATGAGAGCAAAACCGCACAATTGCCGGCGTGCTATAATAGATGAGGTGTACCTGAATGCATGAGGTGTACCTGAGTGCATGAGTGTATCTGGGCAAACGCTGGTGACTCTTGCCCCTAAGGCATTGCCGTAGTCACCGCTTTACCTGGCTTACACGCGAGGATAACGACCACTCGGTTCGTTCATGGTGATACAGAATAGCTCACGCGGTATGCCCCCGCCTCCGATGTACACCGAGCCGCCACTGGCCACTAGCAGGCCTGGTGCTACCACCCAGCAGTACAATCAAAAATAGACCAGAGAGGATCACTCCGCATGTCTCTAAAGGTGCTTGCAGTTCACTCAAGTCCACGCAAAGAAGGCAACACAGCGATCATGGTCAAGCGAGTATTCGCTGAACTGAACGCCGAAGGTATCGAGACCGAAATGCTCCACATCGCAGGCAAGCCGGTGCGAGGCTGCATGGCCTGCCGCCGATGCTACGAAAACCGGAATGGCAGGTGCGTAATCGAAGACGATTTCGTGAACGACTGCCTGGCCGCCATGGCCAAAGCCGACGGGATTATCCTTGCTTCACCGACCTACTTTGGTAACGTGACCACGGAGATGAAAGCTCTGATAGACCGCGGCGGATACGTCTCCAAAGCCAATGGCGACATGCTGAAGGGCAAAGTAGCCGCTGCAGTGTCAGCAGTGCGACGGGCCGGATCACTGCCGACGCTGGACGCCATGAATCACCTCCTGCTAAGCGCACAGATGTACGTGGTCGGGTCGAGCTACTGGAATCTGGCGATTGGCCGACTGCCCGGTGAAGTCGAGCAGGATGAAGAAGGTATGGGCACCATGGCGCAACTGGGCAAAAACATGGCATGGCTACTAAAGAAATTACACGGGAGCAACTCCTGACCCCCAACCGGGCTACTACTACCTGAACCAGCTACTGATACACTGCCACATCTGAAGAAGCCTGGCAATCACATCTGAGCTACTGTGTGAAGAAGACCTTGCTCGAGCATAACCCGTTGACGTTGCCACTCTCACTGGAGTGTTATGGCTTACCGGGCAGTGACCAGTGACGGAGGTGCATTCTGCCACCACCCCATTGCGCTGTCCGGTAGCCAGGGAATACCAGGCTCCTGTCAGCAAATGCTGGATGGGGTACCCACGGAAGGTAGGACATCTCTGCTCTATCCCAATCGCAACTGTAGTCTTCTCTGCACCTCAGCCATCCCATCTCACTCATCTGTCATGCCCCTGATCGCAACCTGCGCATACTCTCCTATCAGGCGCCTCATCGTAGCGCAGACGACTCCTGACGCGGGGGCCTGCCCTGCCCCATTTCCCAGGCAGGTAACATGACCAGCGGCGGTCAATAGTATCGTGCACATACCCGCAATTCTGCATCCGCGAAGGGATGAAAGCCATGTCCTCGATAGACTTTGGCAGCCTGCTCCGGCAATACGAGACAGAACTGTTGGACAATGTCATACCATGGTGGATGAAGCACGGCATAGATTGGGAGAAGGGCGGGCCGACCGAGGCCATCTACGAGGACGGGCGGGTGGCCAGCTATGACAAGACTATCTGGTCGCTGGGACGCGCCCTGTTTGTCTGGTCACGACTGTACAACCTGATAGGCCAGCGTCACGAATGGCTGAATGTTGCCAATCGCATCTTCGATTTCTTACTCCCCATCGGCGCGAAAAATGACTGGGTGTGGCCCGGCAAAGTAGATCGCGAAGGCAGCGTGATAGAGCCCTCCACCGCAGTCTACGCTGACGGCTTCGCAATCATGGGCCTTACCGAGTACGCACTTGCAACCGGCTCCCCTGAAG
Source organism: candidate division WS1 bacterium (assembly GCA_012518355.1). Classification (GTDB taxonomy): domain Bacteria; phylum Armatimonadota; class Zipacnadia; order Zipacnadales; family UBA11051; genus UBA11051. The sequence continues at coordinate 7,352 of JAAYSP010000055.1, forward strand.
CGATCAAAGCCGCTGTGGCCACTTTCGATTCCCTGCTCCCGCGTATGGCTGAGCTCGGCCCGCATCTGGCCACACCTGAAGCCATATCCGACCGAGCTCGCTGTCATGGTATCTCCATGCTTTTCTCCACCGTCTTCCACGAACTGGGCAAGCTGGTAGACGATCCCGCCATCCTGCAGGCCGGCTACGAACATGCCGTTCTCATCCAGGACCTGTTTCTTAAGCCAGACCGGCGCATGGTGCTGGAATACACCGCACTGGACGGTTCGGAGCTCGAACCGCCTCACGGCCGAGTGCTGATCCCCGGCCATACCATCGAATCGATGTGGTTTGGCATCCACATCTTCCAGGATCGCTGTGAAGCGCAACGCATCGCCCGCGCAGTCGAAGCCATCAAATGGCACATGGAGCTTTCCTGGGATTCCCGATACGGGGGAATGCTGCATATAGCTGATGCATACGGCGAGAACAGTCCCGAACTGCTCAGCAGCAACAAGATCATGTGGCCGCACACCGAAGCTTTGTACGCGCTCCTGCTGGCTTACGAGGTCAGCGGTGAACAGTGGTGTCTGGACTGGTATCAAAAGGTGCATGACTGGTCCTGGAAGCATTTGCCAGTACCGGTACACGGCGAGTGGCACCGCCAGGTGGCCACTGACGGAAGTCCGTTGCCCGATCCACCCAGACCTGGTGGACAGCCCCGCAAAGAGCCGTTCCATCTGCCGCGAGCACTCATCATGTGTGTGGATGTGCTGCAACGGCTGGCCGCGCAATCCGCTCAGGACAGGCGAACTGCGCCAGAGGATGAAGTTATGTGGCCGTGATGACTCGCTTGTCAAGATTTGACATGATCGCAAGTAGGAAACGGCCCGGAGAGGCCGTTCACTCATAAGGAGAGCATGCCATGAACACGCCCGAGAAGCTGCGCAATCTGCTGGATTTCTACCGGAGTGAGCTTCTGGACAACATCATCCCGTGGTGGATGGAGCATGCGATTGACTGGGACAATGGCGGCATCTACCAGTTCATCGAGAACGACGGCACGGTTGTGAGTGAAGATAAGTACCTGTGGTCACAATTGCGGGCACTGTACATGTGGTCAGCACTGTATAACCGAGTCGGCAAGCGCCACGAATGGCTGCAGGTGGCCGAGCATGTGTACGAGTTCATCATGCGGGTCGGCAGAGATGACCAGGGCCAGTGGGTCTACTGGGTGGACAGGGATGGCAACGTCAAAGAAGGCGCCACCAGCATCTACAGCGATGGCTTTGCGATCATGGGCCTGACCGAGTATGCCAGGGCCACCGGCGATGAGCAAGCCGCCGAGACTGCCCTGGAGACCTACCACAACGTGCAGCAACGTCTCGCGCAGCCTGGCGAGTACATGACCGCACCGTATGTGGTGCCTGAAGACGCGAAAGCCCACGGCATATCCATGATTTTCTCAACAGTTTTCCATGAACTGGGCAAGCTGCTGAACAGTGCCGAGGTGCTTGACGCCGGGTACGCCCACGCCATGCAGATCATGGACCACTTCCGCAAACCGGAGCGGCGACTGTTGCTGGAGTATGTCGCGCTTGACGGCTCCGAAATAGACGGCCCTGCAGGACGTGTCGTAGTGCCCGGACATGCCATCGAATCGATGTGGTTTCTCATCCACATCTTCCGCGACCGCCGCGAGCAACACCTCATAGAGCAAGCCATCGAATGCATACGCTGGCATGTCGAGGCCTCATGGGACCCTCAATTCGGTGGCATGTGTCTTGCAGTGGATGCCGACGGCAACGACGAAGTGGCCTGGGAGCACCACGAAAAGAAGTTCTGGTGGCCCCACACTGAGACCATGTACGCCCTTCTTCTGGCTTACGAGCACACTTGCGAACCATGGTGCCTACGCTGGCACGAACGCATCCACGAGTGGGCGTATGCGCACTTCCCGGTGCGTGAGCATGGCGAATGGCACATGCGGCTAGACCGCGAGGGCAACGTGCCCAAGGGAGTCCTCAGTCTGCTGCCACTGCCCATAAAGGACCCCTTCCATCTGCCCCGTGCGCTGGTCATGTGTATTGACGTGCTGGAACGGCTGACCGCTACATGCGATTGAAATCTTAACACTCTCCCAACTGTATGCTTGCCGGTAATGCCACCTAAGCATCCAACCAGGCTCGATGCCGTTGCATTGAGCTTCTACACTATGCTCAGCTCATGATTCATGTCACGATTCGTGTCATGTGTTGACGGAAGTGGTGCATGGGGATGAGCTGTACACGCAGACAGCATTTGCGCAACAAACGTATACCACTAAATTTCGCACACTGCATGCATGGTCTACGCTATGTGCAACACTGGCATCTCATCTGTCGCCTGGAACAACTGTCTTCTATCTCTCGACGCACATGCCCTGGTTGCTTGCTCTGCTCACTCCTGACGACGGTATCTGTAGGTGGCAATTCACTATAGTTTTTGCACACGCCGAAAAAAACAGCATCTGGCAGGTCAAGACAGGCCGATCATCGAACGACGCAGCATAAAGCATCTCCTGCACAGTGATGACATCGCCAGCCACCGGTGGCGAGTTCTGAAACTCGGGCCTGTTGCCATCTGCTGTTTGGGCAGCCGGTGCAGGTGATGAGGACAAAATGGCTGCCTCGTAGCAGGTGCTGAAGGAGGCTGAGGCGGAATTGCTCTGGCACATGTCCATGAGGGCACATCTGAAGCCCTGAGAGCTACGGGCTCTTCCATCACCAAACGACAGGCCGCTACGCCATGTATATGTAGCACATGTACACCAGAGCCGGTACTGTGCCGCATCAAACCGACAGGGAGAACTGCATGAAGCCGACGACTGATCAGATGATAGAGATGCTGCGGACGATGCTCACTATCCGCCATTTTGAGGTGACTGCGCGAACACAGTATGGCCACAACCGCGATCTCGGCAGCTTCCTGGGGGCACTGCATTCATACGAGGGACAGGAGGCTATAGCCGCAGGAAGCTGTGCCTGCCTGCGCTGCGACGACTATGTTTTGAGCTCCCATCGCGGCCACGGACACTTCATCGCCAAGGGCGGCGATGTCAAGGCCATGCTGGCTGAGATCCTGGGCAAGGAAAGCGGTTGTAGCAGGGGGCGGGGCGGCTCTATGCACATGTTTGACGTCAAACTGGGCCTGCTGGGAGGAAATGGTGTGGTCGGAGGAGGTATCCCGCTGGCTCTAGGGCCCGCGTTTTCCGCTCAATACCGAGGCACCGACCAGGTTTCCGCCGCTTTCTTTGGCGAAGGAGCGTCCAGCCAGGGCGTCTTCCATGAGGCCATGAACCTGGCCGCACTGTGGCGTCTGCCAATCATCTTCATGTGCGAAAACAACCGCTATGCCGTTCGTACCCCGGCCTGCGAAGGGGTGTCAGTACCGGAGATCTCAGTCCGCGCAGCAGGCTACGGATGCCCGGGCGTTACGGTGGATGGCAACGATCCGGTGGCAGTTTTTGAAGCGACCAGTGAAGCCGTGGCTCGTGCCCGCGCCGGTGATGGGCCCAGCCTCATCGAAGCAGTAGCATATCGTCAGCAACCACACTGCATGGTCATCGCTGAAAACCGTCAGGAGGCCGAGCTGGAGCAGATGCGAGAGTGTGACCCGCTGCCCAACTACGAGACACGACTGCTGACAGAGCGTCTGATAGACCACCAGCAACTGCAGGCGATGAAGGATGAAGTCACAAATCTGATGGATGAGGCGGTTGCCTATGCCGAGGCAGCGCCATACCCTGACCCGGCTGCCGTCCACGACTACCTGTGGGCCTGACAGGCGCCCAATCTCGACCGTGACCTGACAAAACCGAACTCCGTCAGTGCTGTTTCAAGCCAGGGCAAGCCGTGTGGATACCACTGTGAAATGGATGAGAGGTAATCGGCGAATGCGAACCGTCACATATGTCAGAGCACTAAACGAGGCACTCAGTGAAGAGATGGCGCGTGACGACTCTGTGTTTATCATAGGCGAGGAAGTGGGTGGAGTGTTCGGCGTCACTCGCGGCCTGGACCGCCGATACGGCGAGCGCAGAGTACGGTGTACTCCTATCTCGGAAGCCGCGTTCACCGGCCTGGGCGTCGGGGCGGCCATGAGCGGTTTGCGCCCGATCGTCGAGATCATGTACGTGGACTTCATCACCGTCTGCTGGGATCAGGTTGCCAACCAGGCCGCAAAGCTGCGTTACATGTCAGGTGGACAGGTGAAGCTGCCGCTGACCATCCGTGCCCAGCAGGGCAATCTGACACGAGAGGCTGCTCAGCACTCGCAACACATCGAGGCGTGGTTCGCCCACACTCCGGGCCTGAAGGTGGTCATGCCGGCAACCGTCGAAGATGCTAAGGGCCTGCTGAAATCGGCTATCCGCGACGACAATCCGGTGGTCTTTCTGGAGAACCGTCTGCTGTACGAACTGAAGGGCCCCATGCCACGAGATGAGTACACGATCCCTCTCGGCGTCGCCAAGATCCAGCGTGAAGGCACCGATATCACAGTGGTGGCTACATCGAACGCCCTGCAGAAATCGCTGGCCGCTGCCGACCAGATCGCCGATGAAGTAAGTGTGGAGGTCATAGACCCACGTACAATCGTACCTCTCGATACCGAGACTATCCTCGCCTCGGTGCGGAAGACCGGGCGTCTTCTAGTAGTCCACGATGCGCCGGCACGTCTGGGTTTCGGAGCCGAGGTAGTACGCCTCGTCACCGAACAGGCCTGGGATGCCCTGCAGGCCGCGCCCAGAGTCATCGGAGGGCTCAACCTCCCCATGCCTTTCAGCCCTGTACTTGAAGACGTCTGCATACCCGATGTGCCGCGTATAGCTGAGACCATTCGTCAGGTGGCGAGAAGCTGATGAGAAGTCATGAGGTACTGGTGGCGGCGCACAAGCACGCTCTTCTGCACTTCGCGATGAACCAGGACATCGCCCAGCAGCCCAAGATCTTCGTCCGCGGCGATGGCATCTACCTATGGGATGACCAGGGCAGCCGCTACCTGGACACGTTCGCGTCGCTGCTGACCACCATCTGCGGGCACTATCAGCCCGAGATACACACGACTGTGCAGCGGCAGATAGAGCAGCTATAATTCTTCCCTGCCTACCACGATTGCTACACCCTGCCAGCGATAGAGCTGGCCGAGAAGATCGACGATTTGATGCCTGGCGATCTGTCGATCAGCTTTTTTGTCTGCAGCGGATCAGAGTCCAGCGAATCGGCTATGAAAATGGCACGCCAGTATTTCTGAGAGCAAGGGCAGTCAGCGCGAACATGGGATGAGTCGCAAACAGGCGGAGGCGGCACTGTGTAACCTGACCGAAATGATAGAGCTCGAAGCGCCAGAATCGGTAGCCGCGATAATCATAGCCCCGATGTCGGGCTCCAACACCGGCTTACCAGGTGCCTACTGAGCGTTTCATGACCGGAGTTCGCGAGTTTTGCGACCGCCACGGTATACTGCTGATCTTCGATGAGATCCAGGTCGGCTTTGCCAGGACCGGCAAGTGGTTCTGCTGCGAGCACTGGGGCGTGATGCCTGACATCATGACTGTCGGAAAAGGCTTCTCGAGCGGCTATCTGCCGCTGAGTGGCGTCATCACTACTCCCGCCATCGCAGACGCTTTCAGTCAGCCTGGCGCCGAGTTGCGCACGGCTTCACGCTAGGCAGCCATACCACGGCATGTGCAGCTACGCTGGCGAACATACAGATAATCGAGCTAGAAAACCTCGTGCAGAAGGCCGCCGAGACGGGCGCATATCTGGGCGAGAAACTCGAGACGCTCCACAAGTACCAGATCGTCGGAGACGTGCGCGGGATGGGTATGCTGCAAGCCGTGGAGCTTCTGCAGGAGCGCGAGGGCTACAAGCCGCTGGAGCCGAGCCGGTCGGCCAGGACGGAAGCTGGATACGCGATCGGTGTTATGAACTGGGCATGATCCTGCGCAACAACAGCGATATACTGGTGCTCGCGCCCTCTCTGACCATCACTCGTGGTCAGGTGGATGAGCTGGTAGGCGCCACGGAGCAGACCATCGCCGGCGTGTGCAAGCATTTCGGTTATAACTGGCATGTGGCGGCACAGTCAACCAGGACCGGCCTGCCTGGGGCCAGGCCGCTTCAGTACACCATACACTACCGAGCGCATCGCACGAGGAGCCAAGACCATGGCCTATCCTGAAGTCCTGCAAGACCTGCAGACGTGTGTCGAGTTGGGAGTGCCCTCGCGCGTACCTATCTTCGCGCTGGGCGAAGAGTTCGATGTCGAACAGTACGACATCGACTACCGGGTGTACATCACCAGCCCCGAAGACATGATCAAGTGTTGGGTTCAGGCAGCGGAGCGGTTCGACTATGATTGGATTTTGCTGCATCCGGACGACTACATCGAGATCGAACCCCTCGGCGTAGAGACGCTTGCAGATAGCAAGGTACCGCCATCACCGACCAGTCAGCCGAGAGCAGAATATGACACTCTCAAACGGCTACGCATTCCAGATGCATCGAGTGCGGGGCGCATGCCGCACCATCTCGCTGCCCTGCAGGGGATAAAAGAAGCGATGGGCGACAGTGTGTGCCTGGCCGGACGTGTCGCTGCGCCGTTCAGCGCCGTGGGGCTCCTGTATGGCGTCCAGGAAGCGCTCATGCTCATGATGACCAATCCGCAGCTATTCCGCGACACCGCGGAGTTCATGTGCGAACTGATGATGTACTGGGCTCAGGAGCAGATCGAAGCGGGCGCCGATGCTCTGTGGGTCGGTGACTGCGTCGCTTCCTCCGGTTTCCTGTCGCCCGGTCACTATGCCGAGTTTGCCGCTCCCGGTGCCCAGGTTCTGTGCGAAGCCATCAAGAAGACAGGTACGTGGGCGATTTACCATGCCGGTGACGACTCGCTTGAGCATCTGAAGCTATCCGCGCAATTCCGGCCCAGCATGCTGAACGTGGGCGAAGGCATAGACCTGAGCATCGTCAAACGCGAGATAGGAAGCCAGGTCTGTCTGTCAGGCAATGTCAATCCGATCAAGCTGTTCGAGGCCAGAGATCTGTCCGAAGTGGAGGCCGAGACCGTGCGTGTGATCCAGGCCGGAAAGCCCGGGGGCGGGTATGTGTTCAACACCGGCGAGGGCGTGCCGCGTCAGACCGACCCGCGCATCATCGAGACCATGATGCGCAGCGCAAAACAGCACTGCCAGTACGAAAAGAGCTGAGATAGATGAGCACAGACGGTCATCGGGTCAACTGCGGTGTGGTCGGCTACGGCTTCCACCACGACTTCGGGCGCATGCATTGCCGCTGGATTTCGGCATGTGATGAGCTGGAACTAACCGCCATATGCGATGTGGACCCGC
>JAAYSP010000017.1 GCA_012518355.1 candidate division WS1 bacterium
ATGGTCCTGGTCTTGTACGCGTCGCGTATCTCCAGAATGTCAGTGCGCACCACCGTCTGCCCGCCATGGAAGCCCACCGCCAGTGGGATGTCGGGCATCGGTATCAGCGTAACTGACTGAAAGTCGGTGCCGGTCTGACTGCTGTAGGTGCCGACCACCTCCCCGTCGCGCATCTGGCTGGGGTCCACGTCGCCCTTCAGGAAATCGAAGGTGTCATTCAGCGGCTCGACCAGACTCACCAGCCTGGCGACGTCCTGCCCTGCCGCGAACTCCACAGCCGTGCTGATGACGCTCGACAGGCTATACTTAGTGCTGATATTGGCGTTCCAGAACTCCTTGCCGGATGTGCCCAGCACGATCGCGTCAACGATTATGCGCTTTTCACCCTGTACATCGCGATACAGCATCCCCATCGTGGCGCTGAACTTGCCGTGTTCGGCAGACACCTCGTAGCTGTCGTTCTGGACCGGCCCGAAGCTGAAGCCCGGCCAGCTTTCCACCTGCGCCCAGGCCACGCAGTCTACGCTCAGGCTCTTGAGCCTAGACGTCAGCTTCTGGCAATGCAACAGCACACTGCGGGTCCCGTCGGCCTGCACGGTGCCGCTCATCACCCGGTCGGGCAGGTGAGATTTCTTCATGGCGATGACTTGATAGTCCCTGCCTGCCTGGACATCGGTGAGCGTGAAATTGCCCGCGTTGTCGGTCACTCCGTCCCTCGGCGCATCGTTGAGCCACACCACCGCGCCCGCTACGGGACGGTTGTCGCCATCCACCACCGTGCCCATAATCTGCCCCCGGGGAGCGCGGGGCAGGGTGAACTGCACGCGGCACTCACCGTTTGCGTCGCGGTGAACATCAACGGTCTGAGTGACCCGCTCGAATGCGTACGCCACTGCCGAGATCTCGCACATGCCCGGCGGGACATCCATGAAGTGCAGGGTATGCCCGCCGCGCCGCGCCGCGGTGTGATGTAGTCATCGCCACCGGAGACATAGTGGGAGGCCGTGCCGAGGTACTTGAGCGATGCGTCCATCGGCTCATGCACCGGCTCGCCGGTCTGGGCGTCCAGGGCGGTCACGATCACATGCACCGGCGCCTCCAGCAGCACAACCGCGTCGGTTTCCTGGCCCCGGGTGATGGTGAAGCCGCTGCTCGCCGGCTGCTGGCCATAGGCCGGGTTGGGATAGGGGCGGCTGGCCAGAAGCTGTGAGGACTGGTAGTTGCCAGGGGGCAGGTCAGCCACCGTGTGCTGGCCGCTCTGGTCGCACATGCCGAAATACAGGTCGGGCAGGAACACGTGCGCTTGCGGCAGCGGCTGGTTGGTGTCCCGATCCCGCACACTCAGACGCAGCGATCCGCCCGGCTCGCGCACGCGGAAGTTGATGCCGGCACTGTTGTTATCCCGATCCAGGTCGGCGAAGCTGTCCTCGGGGTCCACCACCAGAGTCAGCGTATGGGCGCCGACGGCGACATCTGTCAGGTCTATCGGGATATCCACGAAGCCACCCATGACCTCGGGGCCGCTGCGCCGCGGCGGGCCGGTGTAGCCGTACCACTGAGTATCGCGGTTGTACAGGGTGCGTTCGTTGTCCATCAGCGGGATGGTGTGCCGCCACACCTCCTGGCCGTCCAGCAGCGCCACTACCGCTACATCGCGGAAAAACATCGCTCCCCGCGGATTGCCAACAATCATGCGCACCGTGGTGGGCCGCTGCAGCAGGCCCGGTGCGGCGATTTTGGTGTTGGCAGAGAGTTTCGGGCTGCCGAGTATGGCCAGGTCGTTGAAGCCGAAGCGCTGACTATCACCGCGGTTGTCAGTAACCCTCATCAGGTCCTGTTCTGTGTCCCCCCAGGAGACCTCGTACTCCATCTCGAAGACGTTGTTGTCCTCGCTTAGCTCATCTATCTTGTTGTCGGGGTCCACTATCACGGTGATCCGCTTGCGCCCCAGACCGGAGTACACTGGAATTGTGCGGCCACGGTCGCCGTGCTTGAAGTCGAGGGTGGGCGGCTCCCACTGCTGGGGACGGAACTCGTACCTCAGCGAGGGCAGCTGATACTCGGTGATAGTGCCGTCTCGCTCGACCAGCGGGCGCATGCGATTGCTGTCATCGAGCCAGCGGTAGTTTATCGTGACGCCGTCTATGATGATGCGCGCATCCACGTCGCCGAAGTACTGCGAGCTGTGGTTGGTGATGCGCAGGGTGGGGGAGACAGTGGCTGACCCGCGGTTGTACCGGTACACCTCGACACCGTCCCGGCTGTATGGCCTGCGGTTTAGCTCGATGCTGGCGCTCAGGTCGGGCTTGCCGCCGGCCTGGGTCCAGTCGCCCTGCTGGCCGCCTCCGGTATCCACGATCTGCTGCCCGCCTCCGACCACGTCAGGTTCGTTGGCCAGCACCGCCCCTCCGCTGATGCGGGAGTAGTACAGCCGCTCGACGTCCTCCGGATACTCGCCCCGTTTATTGCCCTTCACCAGCACGTGAGCCGTGCCGTCCGGCGCAATGCACAGACACAGAGTCTGGCTGCTGAAGTATCTGAAATCAGCGGCCTCGGTTTGCGTGCCGGGGCGGACCAGGTCGTGGCGCTCGCCCGGGCCGTTGGGCATCAGCCAGTGGAAACGCACCCCTTGCGCTCCGCTCCTGTCTCGGCACAAATAGGCCATCCCGACCGATCCGCCGTTGCTGGCGGCCAGGCAGTATGTGCTTGCATTCGAACCGTCCTCCTGCGGCCCTATCTCCCATCCCGGCCACGCCGCTGACTGAGCCGAGCCGATTGGCGCCGGGCTGGCATAGACCTTGTAGTTACGCGTCCAGGCGGCCCACACCGTTTGCCGGGGCCAGTCGAGAGCGATCTGAGGCTCCCTGTAATCCGACGGCAGACCGCTGTTCTCGTCCACGCTGGGGGGCTTCCAGACCCAGGATTCCAACTGCAGCGGATCGTTTCCCGCCGGCACTGACAGGATCGTCGGCACGAGTCTTCGTCCGCGCCCGACGAAGTGCAAAGCGCCGTTACGGCCACGCAGGAGTGCGCGGGTTGTCAGCCAGGCGCGCTCGATGCCCAGGAATCTGAGCGGCTACCACTCGCCTCCGGCATGACGCATGAACCTTGTGCCCTGGCCGGATGTAAATGCGAAAACAACAAGATTGCCGTCAGTGTCGAAGTTGATGTATCTGCCAGCGGAACCTTTGGGCAATTCCATCGGAGCGCCCCACGAGCCACCGGACCAAACATAAACGTAGCTCCCCCCCTTGTGGACCAGCAGTGCGAACTTGCCGTCGTGCCAGGCCATGTCGTACAGATCCACGTCATACCGGCCCTTAGGCAGCGCGGCGGGTTCGGCTATCTGCCAGCCGCTGCCGGCGTTGTAGGCGGTCGCCACGACGCACTCATCGCCCCGTTTGATCCACCAGGCCACCATGATGTGGCCGGCGTCGTTGACAGCCATCACCGGGGCTAAGTTAAGAGGTATCAAGTCTGTGGGGGAGATCGGCTCGAGTATGGTCGCCTGTCCCTGGGCCAGCGCAACCAGCGGAATCAGGCAGAGCATGAGGATGCAACCGGGGGCAAGCATGGAGTATCTCATCGTCGCGCACACCTCCGTCAGTAGTTCACGGCATGCGGCCGGATGGCATTCACCGAACACGCGGTGGGATCCACCCCGGTGGTGGGACCTTGCCGTATCTGTGCATCCATTCCCCGCAGGGAGTGGTCGCCAGCAGATGACCGCCCACGCACCCGTTAGTGATACTGTTGCCAAACCTGCCTCTCTTATGTGAGAGGGTACATGTCGGGTTGTGCGTCAACCCGTTTACTGCTCATACCTATTCCGTTGTCGGTATCTGCGTCATGCCCTGAGCGCCGTATTCGCGCCCGAGGGCAGCAGAACATACTATATTTTCGCCTTTCTGCTCGCCTCACCTTCCGCCGTCGTCGCCGGGTGCTACCACACGCCGCCGTGTCTGCGGAGAAGGTTGGCGGTCGCAGTGCGGTCGTTCACGACGGCGCTGGCCAGCGGCGTCCAGCCCTCGCTGCTCTTCGCGTTCACGTCGGCCTTGCCGCGGTCCAGCAGCAACGCGCAGGTCGCAGTGTGACCTTCCGCGGCGGCCCTGTGCAGCGGCGTCCAGCCCAAGATGTCCTCCGCGTTCACATCGGCCCCGCGGTGCAGCAAGGCCTTCAGCTCCACCATGTTGCCCTGCCGAGCTGCTTCGTGGATCTCCACCACCTCTTTCGCCATCACACCCAGGCGTTTGCACATTGGGCACTCCACGTCGAAGTCACGCATGGCATATCCACACTTCGGACAATCCATGTTCAGTCCTCCCGTCGTTTCGATAGTGAGTGGCTTCACCTGTATGCTCAAAGCCGCTGAAAACGGCCCACAGTGCGACTGCCACGTTGTCAGAGCCTCCAGTTGCGCCTGCGGCTCGGCGATCTGAGCGGCGCGGTCGTCGCCCCGGGCTTTGCGCCGCAGTAGCTTATCTGTATCTGTCCAGGGTCTCCATCATGGCCCAGAAGTTTTCTTCGGGAGTGCCCGCTACAATCTGGTTACTACAACCAACTATGCAGCCTCCCAGCGCATGAGCATCCTCCACTGCAGTGCGCGTTTCTGCGACGACATCTGCCGGACTTCCCAGATGCAAGACCTGGCTGCGAATACCGCCCAGTAGCCGGAGATGGGGGAACCGGGTCCGCACGTCGCGGAATTGCATGAACTCGCGGTCGACTTCATAAAAAGCATGTACCCCAGACGCTCCGAACAGATCGTCGGCTACCGGCCACAGGTCCCCGTCGCTGGCAAACATGTGGTAAACGCCGGAGGCTTCACAGGCTTGTGATATCTGTTGCAGGCGCGGCAGCATCAACTCATGGAAAACCCGCGGCGAATAAAACGGGCCGTGGTTGCCTGCAAAGTCGCCTCCGCCAAACAGGTAGCGAAGCCCTATCTCTTCCATCACTCGAACATTCTTGCGTGTTCTGATAACGATAGCATCCAGATATCGCGCAACGATTTCCGGGTGCAACACCGTGGCCTCGAGCCAGTTGCGCTCACGCGGGATACTGATGGCCACCCCCGTCCCCGGAATAGCGCGCCTGTCACCCATGCGGACAAACGACCGTTGATAATCGGAATAGTCAGCCGGAGTTGGCTGGTACTGCTCTGAAGACTGGTAAATCCGCTCGACGTCTTCACGCATCTGCTCATACGCAGGTTCCGGCGCAGCGCGGCGCTCGACCATCCCATAAGTCTCTGTCGGTGGGTCAAAGCGCCATACTTCCCATTCTTCGTCATCATCAGGATTGCCATAGACAAATGTGTGTTCATCTACTCGCCTGGTGGGCATGATGTTCCGCCGCCAGTAAATGGTGCGCACCAGGTCCAAATCCAGCTTTTCACACAGCTCACATGCATCGTCAAAGCTGCGTTCGATGAACTCCGCATGTGCCTGGGGCCCATCCCAGAGCGCACAGGCCTCGCGGTACTGCTGAATGCCACCGCCAACATATGCCTCACGTCCGAGCACATACGAGGCGACCTGTGAACTGAAGCCAGCCTGGTAAATGGGGATCCTGTCAGTGGGTAGATGTTCAAATGCCGCTGCAACGCGCTCTCGTGGAAGCATGGAACACCCCTCAAATTGTGGAGGCTATGGTCAAATGACACATGCCTCCATTTTCCGCGCCCGAGGGCAGCAGAACATGCTATATTTTCGCCTTTCTGCTTGCCTCACCTTTCGCCGTCTGCCGCAGTAGATGATCGCTGGGGATCAGCTCTTCGTAGATCATCGCAAAGAAACTGCTCTGACTGCTCTGCTGTCCCTGCACGCCGCCCTCCCGGGCAATCGAGATGGCAATGCTGTACAACTATTCTACCCTCCCGCAATGCCAAGATGGTTTTGCAACAGTCTCTGGAGGAGAAGCCAGGCGCCCATCTGCGCGGCTGAGCAAGCGGCCCCGGGCAGGCAAGGATGCCTGTCCTGCGCGACATCGTTCTTGTGCGCAGTTGCCCTGGCTGAGCGCTACTCATACCGCCCGTACTGCTTGCAGGCGCGCCAGTATGCCTCCAGGTTTTCCTTAGGTGTGCCCTCGCGAAAGCTGTCGGAGGAGCCGATGATCCAGCCGCCGCCGGGCCTGGCTATCTCCATCGCCTCCGCCACAGTCCGCTCGATCAGTTCCGGCGTGCCGTGCTTTATGACATACAGCAGGTCCACGTAGCCTTTCAGCGCGACCATCTCGCCGATTGTGGCCTTCGCGTGGCCCAGGTCGAAGTCGCCCACCGGCGGTGGTGTGCAGGTCTCCAGCACGTCTATGCCGGTGTCGGCAATCATCTGCATGGTTCCGGCCAGCTTGCCGTCATCATAGAAGTCATAGAAGGCCCCGTAGGAGTGGGTCAACTCTACGTGCTCGCGGATCTGCGGGATGAACACATGCCGGTAGATGGCCGGAGACCAGCCGGATGAAAGCGAGTTGTAGTACCAGCTTCCGAAGATTCCCTCCACACCGGCCTCCAACGCGGCCCTGATGCGCTCCAGCGAGCGCCGGTGGAAGATGTCCAGCAGCCGGTTGAACAGGTCGCGGTCATCATAGTAGTCCACCATCAGGTCCTGCATGTCGCGGGCCTGGCCGGCGTTGTGGTCCAGTGCGCTGCGGATGCAGATCATCACCACCCCGCGCTCGCCGATGGTCTCCCTGGCTCGGTGGTAGTGGTCAAAATTGTTGTTGACCGGCGGCAGCAAGTACATCAGCGCATCCAGGTCATCGCTGCTCTTGACCAGGTATTCGGTCTTGATTGGGTTGGGTGAGACGCCGTATTCCCGGCCTGAGGGGGGTATCTTGGTGCGGTCGCTGATGTCGCCGGCGGGGGTGTGAAAGGTGCGCTCGACGACCGTGTAGTTGCCCTCGGCGTAGCGCACCTGGTCTATCTCGATGCCGGGCAGGTCGTACTCGTCGGGGTAGCGCGTCAGGTAGTCGGGGGTGGCGTCGCCTGCGATATGCATGTAGTCGAGGTCAGGCAGCAGCTCCATCTCCCGCTCCAGCGGCACTGATCCGTACTCGGCCTGCAGCCAGGCGGCATATCGCGGCGATATCGGCACCCGATCCGGCTCCTGGTGCTGCATGGTGGTCAGCAGCCGCTGTCTTCCGGTCATCTCCGCTCGTGCCATTGCGTCCTCCTCTTTCAGGTGGTAGTTGAGCCTGTCGGCTGAGACTGTTGCCAAAGTTACCTCTCTTGCGTGAGGGGGTACGTGTCGGGTTGTGCGTCAGCCCTTTTACTGCTCATACCTATTCAGTTGTCGGTATCTGCACCATGCCCTGAGCGCCGTATTCGCGCCCGAGGGCAGCAGAACATGTTATATTTCCGGCTTTTCGCTCACCTCAGCTCCCGCCGTCTGCATTCGGGCACAGTCCACCCCGGAGGATCTGTACCCATCGCCTGCAGCTTCGCCATACGCTTGCAGTTGACCACCATGCAGACGACCAGCACTTGTATCGTCACCTTCGCCAAACCCCGGTAGCGTGCCTGTCTAAGTCCGTGGCATTTCTTCTGCTCGGCAAACTTGCGCTCGATGGACGGACGCTTGCGGCAGCTATCCGGATCGGCACGCCCCAGCACCAGACAAATTCGGCGGCGAACGAAACAAGTCCACTTTCGCCGCCAGCCGCCGCAGTAGATGATCGCTGGGGATCAGCTCTTCGTAGATCATCGCAAAGAAACTGCTCTGCTGCCCCTGCATACCGCCCTCTCGGGCAATCGAGATGGCAATGCTATACAATCATTTCCTCCCCTCCCCCCCCCGCAATGCTAAGATGGTTCTGCAACAGTCTCTGAGAGGATAAATAGGGGTATCTACGTACGTGTACCGCCTGGGCTCGTGGTCATCACTGCTTTGATGAAACTACTCCTGACCCCGATGTCACCTGGCCGCCCCAGCCACAGCGCCAATTGCCGTGCTGCACCGGCTGGCCACAGCACTCGCAAAATGACCACGATGGACGCTCGCGAAGCGGCTGCTGTATGACCTGCTTTTGCGCTGTTTTTGGGGTTATTTTCACCATTCCATATACCATGATGAGAATGTGACGATACGACGATAAAAACGATGGTTCCCCTAACCCCCGCTAATTACCCCTGTAATTACTCTACATATCTCTAGAAACACATCATTTTTACCCAAATTACACACCTTTTGCCCGCATTAGGCCGAAACCATCGTTTTTATCGTCGTATCGTCGCATGTACTATTTAGGTATATTTTAGTGTGACCGTGGGACAATCCAGCGTGTGGGGAGGGGGGGCACGCACGGCCCTGCGGCCATAGCTGGCGGTTGCGCGGGCCGAGCACGAAGGAGAAGCCCGTTATCTGCTGGGCGTTTCACGATTGCGCTCACATCCAGCCTGCGAAGCTCTCTTTCGCTGGCCTCTCGCCCTGCCTCCGCGCGGATCCGGGCACATGGCGCCCGCTCGGCAGCCAAAACCAGGTATGTCAGATGAGCGACACTCCAGCATCTGGAATGCTGGAGTAGATTTATGACGGGGCACCGGATAACCTGATAGTAGTTCGGTGACGCACGTCAGGCCCGATTTGTGAGGTTTTCCCCGGCTGTCTTCCGGGATGCGCCCCACAGAACAGTCAAACAGTCTACAAATATAACGGCAGGCCGGTTCCCCAGTGTCTCGGGAGCTACCGGCCTGCCTGTCTATCTCTACGCTACGACTTGCGTGGTCTATATCTATACTACAGCTTCGCTTACGGGGTGAACTGTAGCGCGTATATGCTGCCATCGTCGCATGTGGCGACTATTTCGCGAGTGGCGGGATTGCCGTCAAGCTCCACCACGTCCACATGCCGCATCCAGCCTCCACCCTTGAACCAGGCGATAATCTGGCCCTCGGCATCAAGTACCTTCACTGTGCCATCTTCGCAGGCGGCGATTATCTCCGGTATACCGTCGCCAGTCAGGTCTGCTATCGTCAGGTCGCGAACTGCAGTTAGCAAGTTCACCTGGCGCAGCGGTTTGCCGTCCGAGTCGAAGAAGTACAGTATGTAGTTTCTCGATGCGGCAACGGTCTCGAGTTTGCCATCGCCATCGAGGTCGCCGACCTCCAGGGCAGTGATGTCCATGCCGGTATCGTAGCGGGGCAAGTCGCGACCCTTCCATTCCTGGAACCAAATCATGCCCGTCCGATCGCCAACTATTATTTCGCCCTTGCCATTGCCATCGATGTCGGCACATCTAACCGCGGGGACACCGCCATGTCTACCACCACCGGAACCGATCACGTTGCCATCAGATGAGTAGACCACCGCGCTGAGACAACTGTTGCACATCACTACTTCCCTGGTCCCGTCGCCAGTCAGGTCGAAGGCATCGCCACAGGTGGGAGTGTGGGCCCAGCACACCTCGTCCCACAGCAGCTCTCCCAGGTAGTTGTAGACATACGTGCGCCAGTTTGCTGAGCCGATGATGATCTCGGTGTTCCCATCGCCGGTGATGTCAGCGCCGAACGCCACGGTCAGGCGGCTGACAAACGGCAGCACACCGCGATAGCCGGGGCGCTCGTAGGTGCGAGGCGGCGGCTGGATGGTGAAGTTCTCGGTGCCATCGGGCTTCACTGAGTACATGTAGGTGTCCTCACAGGCCGCTACGATCTGGTAATCGCCACGGCCGGTGCCATCGAGAACCGCCAGATCGTTGACCGCATCTGGCACAGGGTACTGCCACAGCTCCGATCCATCAGCAGCCACGGCGTGGATAGCCTTGTCGGTGCCAGCCGCGAATATCTCGTCCCGGCCATCGCCGTTCACGTCGGCGGCCTGGAGAGCGGACATGTGGAAGCCGCTGGCCATCAGCCTGTCAGGGCTGCCTGTGCCGTTGAGCTCCACCGAATCGATGTATATCTTATGCTTATCGCTGAAGGGCACCAGCTCGATACGCACCTGGCGCGCAGGCATGGTCTGCCGGCTTTTCACCGCATAGGGCACCATGGCGCCTTCCAGCTTATCTGATGGGTTCACGAATTCTCGCAGCAGACGCTGATCCTTCCTGAAGCCATCGTTGCTCACCCACACGGTGAACTTGCTCACTCCGCAGCCGGGCCCGCGCAGGAAGGTGGGCAGCTGTCTTGAGTTTACCGTGACCTGGGCGATGTCGGCAGGTTGCGGCAAAGCGATGTCGAGGGTGACTGTCTGCCCCTCGGGGAACATTACGTTGCCATTCGCTTTTAGCAGGTTCTGCAGCTTCCCGACCGGGAAATTGGCCTCTTCAGGCGTCAGGGGGACCTGGTCGGCAGCACATGTCACGCCTTGCTCCAACGCGAAGTTCATGTGCGCTGCGAAGTTGCGGTACTGCCACAGCCTGGCCAGCTTCTCACCGTCGCCCGCAGCCGCCTGCTCGCTTGCAGCGGCAGCCGCAGCCAGCGCGTGGTCGCGGAACAGGCCGCTCAACCGCTGCTCGAACGTGGGGATGCGGGTAAGACTGGCGGGAGGCAGCTGCAGCTCATGGCGGCCAGCCTGGAGAGTGACGGTCGCGTTCTCGCCGGCTGTGGAGTGCCTCACCTCTACTTGCTCGGCGCACTCCAGTATCGCCTTGCCTGTCTTCAGATCCACGTTCAGGTTGACCGGCAGGTTGCTGCGCACCAGCCGCCCGTCGATGCGGACCCGACGCGCGCCTGCTACGGCCAGATCCGTGGGTGTCAGGTAGAAGGCCTCGCCCTCTACCAGCACTCCCGGGACAGCCGTCGAGCGGTTGATGCCGGCAGCGATCGGCTGACCGTTGTCGCTGATGATGTAGGTCGTGCTGTCATCCACGCGGTAGCAGTCTATGTGAGCGCTGTCCCTGCCGGTGCCGGTAGTGTAGAACACGTTGGCAAACTGATAGCTATCGCCGGCAGCCATATCCGGAGCTACAGCCTGCACCAGAGCCCGCGCTTCCGACATGGGGAAGGGGGGCGAATTGAGCGTGAGACCTGCCGACTCTTTTTCGGCCAGCACGGCATCGGAGGCGCACACCAGCTCCATGCGGCTGCCCTCATTTTCCGAGGTCCAGCGGCGGCCGTTGAGGTTGGCACTGCCCAGAGTTCGCCAGATGCACTGGAAGCCGTACTGAGCCGGCTCAAGCGCGGTCAAATCATCCACCACCAGGAAAAAACGCCCCTTCGGCCAGATGATGGTACGGTCCCAGCAGATGCCGTTGTAGTCGTCGAGGCGTGAGGTGAACATACCGACATCGTCGAAGTCCGCCTCAGCCATCACCTCCGAAAGCTCCGGAGTGGTGGCCGCCCAGCCGTTCTTGAGGATCGTCACCGTGTTGTGCTCGCTCAGCGCCGGGA
>JAAYSP010000013.1 GCA_012518355.1 candidate division WS1 bacterium
ACTCTGGAGCCCTGCTGTCACCACGGCCGCACGCCGCCGTGCACCGAAGCCATACTGGCCGCAGGCATCAGTCGTGTCTTCTATGCCTGCTCCGATCCGGACCCCCGTGTGGCGGGCGGAGGGCATAAGACTCTGGCCGCAGGCGGCTGTGAGGTCTTCCGCGGCCCCATGACTCAGGCCGCGCGCGATCTAAATCAGGCGTACTTCAAGCATAAGACTACCGGATTGCCGCACCTGACGCTGAAGATGGCCGCCACTCTCGACGGCAAGGCTGCCACTTCCGCCGGTCAGTCGCAGTGGATTACAGGACCACAAGCCCGGCGACAGGTCCATCTCATGCGCAGTCGGACACAGATCCTGATGGTCGGGGTCGGCACAGTGCTGGCTGATGACCCAGGCCTGACTGCGCGGCTGGAGGGCGACTGGCACCGCTGTGATGCGCTCATAGTGGACAGCTCGGCTCGCACTCCGCCACAGGCGCGCGCACTGCAGCGGGATGACGGTACAGCCTGCTTCATCGCCTGTACACAGAGCGCAGATCCCGGCCGTGTGGCGGCACTGCAACAGGCCGGTGCACAAATCATCACTGTGCCTGAACAGGGCGGCAGACTGGACTTGAGCGAGTTGATGCACATGCTAGGCAGCCGCGACGTCATGAGCGTGCTGTGTGAGGGGGGCCCTACTCTGGCTGCAGGGCTGCTCGCAGAAACGCTCGTAGACGAAGCGGTGTTTTTCATCGCACCAAAGCTGCTCGGTGACGGCATCTCCGCAGTGGCCGATTTCGGACTGCGAGATCTGGGCAGCGCCCTGTCACTCTCTGCAGTGGAAACGCGGCGGTTTGGACCTGACATGATGGTAAGAGGACGCATATGTTCACCGGACTGATATATGAAGTGGGCCGACTCGTGCATAGCTTCGCTCGTGGAGGCGGGCTGCAGATGCGCATAGCCGCCCCGAAAATCATCGCCGAAGCGCAAATCGGCGACAGCATCGCCAGCAACGGTGTATGCCTGACCATAGAACAGATCAGCGGTGACGCGTTCGAGACGCATGCCGGAGCTGAGACGGTGGGGCTCACCACTCTTGGCCAGTGGAGACCTGGCCAGGCCATAAATCTTGAGCCCGCGCTACGTCCCTCTGACCGCATGGGCGGGCACTTCGTACAGGGCCATGTGGACTGCACCGGCGTATGCATCGGGAGCCAGCAGGAGGGGGACACTGTCTACTACAGCTTCGAGATACCCGCCGAGCACATGGCCTACGTGGTGCGCAAGGGCTCTATCGCAGTGGACGGCATAAGTCTCACGGTCGCCGACCTGTCTCGTGGTGACTTTTCCGTTGCCATCATACCGCATACGATGGCACACACGACCCTGCCGGAGCTGAAATCCGGCGATGCGGTGAACATAGAAACCGATATCATCGCCAAGTACGTGCGTAGACTGCTCGCAGGGGCCGCTGACACGACTTCTGGCCCGTCTGATGATACGATACCCGGCGCAAGTCGTGGGGCCATCACCGAGGATTTCCTGCGCGAGCACGGTTTCGCCGAGTGACGGGTGGCAGGCCGGTGGCCTAAGCAGCAGCGTGCAGGGCAATCGCCTGCGCAGCCTGCCTGCGTCCCGATTGCCGTTCGGTGATCGGTGACATGAGTACTCTGCTCTGTACGTGAACAGCGACACCACAATCGTGCACTGTCCCATCGTCGCCGAGCAGGCACCAGATCACCGGTTTACAGACAGACAAGCTGAGTTGTAGGCTGAAGTTGTAGGCTCGATTATAGGCTGGGTTGCATGCTGAATTGAGTGAACAGTTATGCCCGCAAACATAGAGCAGGCTCTGCGAGGCCTGGAGCAGGGCAAATTTGTCATCGTGATTGACGAGGCGGAGGACTGCAACACCGGCGACCTGATCATCGCCGCCGAGTTCGCATCCGCCGAGGTAGTCAACTACATGATGACGACAGCGCGAGGGCTGCTATCCGTAGCTCTCACTGGCGAGCGTCTCGATGAGCTAGGATTGCCTCTGATGGCCGCTGACCAACTGCTGACGCCACGCAGCCGATCTGCTCGCACGGCCCCCGCCTTCACAGTCTCGGTGGACGCCGCCGAAGGCATCACTTCCGGTGATAGTGCCGCTGACCGTGCGGCCACCATCAGGCTCTTGCTGGATGGAGCCACACGGCCTCAGGACTTGCTGCGACCCGGCCATGTCTTCCCCATCCGCGCGGTCGAAGGTGGCACTCTGGCCCGCGTCGGCCACACTGAAGCGGCTGTAGACCTCGCGCGACTGGCAGGACTGTATCCTGCCGGACTGCTGTGCCAGATACTCAACCCCGACGGCACCGCCGCTGACATGGCCGCATTGCAGAAGCTGGCCGAGACGGAGGGTCTGCAGATCGTCACCATCGCAGACATCATCCGGCTGCGGCGGCGCACCGAACACCTGGTCAAGCGTCAGTCCTCCGCACATCTGCCGACCGAGTACGGTGACTTTGAGGCCGTCATATACACCTCCGAGCTAGACGGTAGCGTCTATGTCGCCATCGTGAAGGGCGATCCGAAAAGCTGTGAGACGCCGCTGGTGCGCGTACATTCGGGCTGCATCACCGGCGATATCCTCGGCTCGCTCAAGTGCGATTGCGGCTGGCAGCTTCATGCCGCGCTGGAGGCTATCGAAGAGGCGGGCTGTGGTGTGGTACTATACATCCCCGGCCACGAGGGGCGTGGCATCGGCCTGGTGAACAAGATCATGGCATACCACCTGCAAGAGCAGGGCTACGATACAGTGGAGGCAAACGAGGCGCTCGGCTTCCCGGGCGACATGCGCGACTATGGCCTTGGGGCGCAGGTGCTGGCCGATCTGGGCGTCACCAGCATGAAGCTGATGACCAACAATCCGGCCAAGTTTACGGCTATGGACGGCTATGGCCTGCACGTAGTCGAACGCGTACCGCTGGTAGCACCGCCATGCCCCTACAGTGCCGACTACATGCGCACAAAACAGGAGAAGATGGGCCACATGCTGGACGAATCCGATCAGTCCGCCGATAGCAGCGACTGATAACAGCATCCGGCAGTGGCACTGAATTACGTCATATACGAAGAGAGGATACACTCATGGCACAGGAGATACATGGTGCCCTACAGGCTGAAGGCCTGAAGTTCGGGCTGATCGTCAGCCGCTTCAACGAATTCATCACCAGCAAGCTCAGGGACGGCGCCCTCGATGCTCTCGTACGGCATGGCGCTGACGAGGAAGACATCACCGTGGTATGGGTACCGGGCGCCTTCGAGCTGCCTCTGGCTGCCCAGGCTATGGCCCGCAGCGGGAAATACGACGCCGTCATCGCCATAGGAGCCGTCATCCGTGGCTCTACACCGCACTTCGATTTCGTAGCTGGAGAGGCTGCCAAGGGCCTGGCAAAAGCCGGCATGGACAGCGGAGTACCCGTGATCTTCGGTGTCGTCACCTGCGAGACGCTCGAGGATGCCGTCGAGCGGGCAGGCACTCGCATGCCCAACCGTGGCTTCGAGGCAGGCGTCACCGCTATCGAAATCACAAACGTGATGAGGCAGCTCTAGGCTGGATAGCGCCCATGGCCGGGCTCTACCTCACGTGCAGCAGGGCTCTGTGACCTGTGTCGCCTGGCCATAAGTGAGGTTCGGGTACGTGTGAGACTGGGCTATCCGTAGTGCCCTGCCGTGTCGCGCCTGGCCCTGGTTATAGCCCGTCTCAGGCTCAGCGGATAGTCCGGACTGCGCATACAAAGCCACTACCGAGGGGGAAATCAGATGCGCCGGACAAAACCTGTCAGCCCTGTCGCTATGTTGTTCGCCGCTCTCATCGTGGGCGCAGTCGGCGGCATACTCGCCACGCATCTATACCTCAGCCAACTGACACCGTCAGTTGCTGATGATCCCGGGCATCTTCCCGCACTGCCTTCGCGCTCGGTGCAGATATCCACCGAGCAAGACGCCATAGTTGAGGCCGTCGCGCGCGCCGAAGCTGCGGTGGTCAAGATAGAGACACTGGCCACTGCTCAGCCGCGCAACATGTGGGAGTACATGCTGGGGCCCCAGCCCCAATCCGGCCTGGGCTCTGGCTTCATCTTCAAGTATGAAGACCGCTTTCTGGTGCTGACCAACGCACACGTGGTCGCCGATGCTCAGCAGATCGCCATAGAGCTGCTGGACGGGCGCAGGTTCAGCGGCCGCCTCATCGGTGCAGAAGTAGACTCTGACCTGGCCGTCGTCGAGCCTATAGATGCCCCCGCACAACTCACCGCCCTCGAGCTGGGCGATAGCGATGCCACCCGTGTCGGCGAGTGGGTGATCGCTATGGGCAATCCCTTCGGCTACACCGGCACTGTCACCGTCGGTGTGGTCAGCGCCAAGGGCTTCCGGCCGGTCACCCCTGACCGCCAGCGTGATGTCATCCAGACAGACGCCGCCATCAATCGCGGCAACAGCGGTGGGCCACTCATCAACCTCCAGGGGCAGGCAGTCGGTGTCAACTACGCCATCTTCTCTCCCAGCCCCCAGGCCACCAGCGTCGGCATCGGTTTTGCGATACCCATAAACGAAGCCAAGATGATGGCCCACTTCCTCATCCACGGCGGCCCCTGGGTAGGCATAGGCGATATCATGCCCAACAGCCCGGGATTTGCCCAGGCAGCACGTCTGGCCACCGATAAGGGCGTGGTGATCATGGGAGTCGTCGAGGGCGGTCCCGCCCACCGTGCCGGACTTCGACCTCGGGATGTCATCATATCTCTAGACGGACGCGAAATCCGAAACGGTGAGCAGTTGCGCCAGGCAATCCTGGCCCACAAAATCGGCGATCAAATCGAGCTGGTTATCAACCGTGGCGGCCAGGAGCAGACCCTATCAGTGACTGCCGGCAAAATACCGCGCTGAGCCGACTGGCGTGCGCTGTAAATCGGCAACCAAATCATCGCACGGTCCAATCGCTGCCGCAGCATACGGAGTCTGACATGCTTGAATTAGGCGCAACTGTGACAGCCGTACTACTGCTTCTGGCCTTCTGCACCATAATCGACGCAGCCGATGCCGACACGCTTCCCGAAGTGGCTGGCTACAAGCTGTACGAGGCCGAGACAATCTCCTCTGTGGATGGCAGTGCCCAGCCAATCGTGGTCGGCCATCCGCAGACCGTGTCTTCCGGTGCTCACGATGCCGAACCGCTACCACTACTGGTCGGGGTGCACTCGTGGTCTGTGAACCGTCTCAGCTCAGCCCGTCAGCAGGCAAAAGTCGCCGCAGATCACTGCTGGCTGGCCGTCTTCCCGGACTTCCGTGGCCCAAATCTGACATCGAACCCACATGCGACCGAGGCGGGTGCGTCTCTGCTGGCCCAGCGTGACATCATAGATGCAGTAGAGTACATGAAAAGCCACTTCCCGGTCGATTCCAGTCGCATCTACATCATGGGCGGTTCCGGCGGAGGGCACATGTCGCTGATGATGGCCTGCAAGTATCCTGACGTGTGGGCCGCCGTATCCGCATGGTGTCCGATCACCTGCATGCGGCAGTGGTGGGAGCAGCAAAACAGCTACTCGCCTCACATCGAAGCGGTATGCGGTGGCAAGCCGGGCGACAGTGCTCAGGTGGACTTCGAGTACCTGCGCCGCTCGCCCCGCAGCTTCATCGCCAACTGTGCTACCATACCCGTGGCCATCCATCACGGACAGATGGACCCGACCATCTTTTGCCCACAGACCTGGCAAACCTTCTCTCTGCTGGCCGACATACCCGACCACTACGTCATCTTTGCCAGCGACTCCACCGGTCACTTTGCCGACTACGTACGCGGCGCCGCCTGGCTTGAGGGGCAGATAAAATCAGACCGGCCGCCTGACCGGCTGACTCTGGCGACCGATGAGGCGAAGTGGTTCTTCTGGTGCTTCCTGGCACCCGCCAGGGAGATGACGCTAGCCACCGCAAAAGTAAGTGTGGATCGCTCGCATGATCAGCCGAAGCTGACCATCAGTGCACGGAACGCCTCGCAGGTCAGGATTGACCTGGACGCTCTGGGGGTAAAACTAACT
Organism: candidate division WS1 bacterium; assembly: GCA_012518355.1. GTDB lineage: Bacteria > Armatimonadota > Zipacnadia > Zipacnadales > UBA11051 > UBA11051. Next base: position 6,071 of record JAAYSP010000013.1, read on the forward strand.
GAGACCCAACTCGGTGCCGGTGCTACTGTGGAGGATGCAGTGCTGACGCTGCTCCCCCCGACGCCCGGTGCTGACATCGGTCTGAGCACACCTGTCGCACCGGTTCGATGAGAGAAAACTGACCCGATGCCGGGCAACCAACAGCAGGCCGGACAGACGCATGGGCGCATAGATGGATAGGTGGCCGATACCCGATAGTCGGCCAGCATATCCGCATCCGGCCGCAGATGATGGAGGTGTGGTGGCAGATGACTGCTTACCACCGAAACAAATGTAGCATGATGATGACCGCGATGCTCTCCATGATGGCGATAGTGATCGCGACCGCTGCCATGGCGCAGCCTGTCACTCCTCAGGTCATGTTCAACGGACAGCAACTCGATGGCGGCGAAAAGCTGGTAGTCATCGAAAACACGCTGCTCCTCCCGATGCAGACCCTCTTCGACGCCCTCGAAGCTGAGGCGACTTATCTACCCCAGGAGCAGCACAAGATCACAGCCACACGCGGAAACGATGTACTGAACATGTGGCTGGGCAGCACTATGCTGGTGATAAATGACCGCCCGGTAGGAGCGGACGTATCGCCTACGATGGTCGGCTACACCATCTACGTGCCACTCAAAGCCGTGGTCGAAGCACTCGAAGGCAGCGTACTCTATGAAGCCGATACTGCCACGGCATATGTCAGCGCCACTGTCCCCACATCCAGGCCAGGACGGCCCTCTGCGGGTCGCGGAGAAGTCATGCGTGGCGTCATCCTGCAGACCTACCCGGGCACTCCCGGCTCGCTGCTGGCCCGCGATGATGCCACCGCTATCACGCGGCTGGTGACACTGTCGCCACGGAGTCAGATCGTCCGATCCGCCGAAGCCGGTCAAAACCCGAAGCGCGCACGGCTCACAGACCTGCGCCCCGGAGATATGGTAGAGATCGCGCTGTCTGGGGACGAAGCATCACGTATCGTCGCGACCCCCTCAACTCCAGCCTCAACTGAGACCGGTCAGGGGCCGCAGCTCCAGCACATGCGCGTGCAGATAGTTGGCGTGGCCGGCAGGCATCTGATGCTGGCTGGTGGCAACACCATCCTGGTGGCCGATAGCGCCAGCATCCTCGATCAGAACAGCCAGGTCATACCGCTGACCGCTCTGCAGCCGCAAGACCGCCTGCTGGTGATCCTCGATACCGCGAACAATTTCGCAGTACGTATAGTCCGCGAGGCATCTGCGGGTCAGCCGCAACAGGATACCACTCCACCGAGTTTTTCCAGCATCACCCCAGCCAACGACTCCATACTCAGCGACAGCAGCCCGCTTATCGTGGGCCGCTTCTCTGATGATAAGTCGGGCATCAATACTGCAGCCACCACCATGCTGCTCAATGGCGAGGACGTGACCGCACAGGCTGTGGTGACCGAAGACCGTATCGAGTACCAGGCGACTCACCTGGCTGATGGCCCTCACCAACTGGACTTCACCATCACCGACAAGGCAGGCAACACCCGTCGCCGCCAGTGGGGCTTCACCATACAGTCCCCTGCTGACAGGCAGATCCTGGCTGTCTCACACAACGCCGACAAGCCGCTCGTGGCGGGTGAGATACTGATGGTGACCATGAAGGTAGCGCGTCCTGATGGGCAGGCGTTCTGGCAGATAGGCGACTGGAAAGAAGGCATCGTGATGCAGAAAGTCGGCACCACGAACACCTATATCGGCAGCTATCAGGTGGCCCCCGACGACCGCATCGCCGCCCCGATTGCAGTCAGCTACCGCCCTCCACAGGGCACCTGGCAGAAGCTGACGGCCGAAAAAGAAGTCACCATCGGCGCTGGGCCGGCAGGCGAAATCAAGGTGACCAGCCCACAGCCTGATGACGTGGCCGCCGACAAGATAGTCGTCACGGGCACCGCAACAGCGGGCCATCAGGTTCTCGTCAAGATCCGCTACAACAAGCAGCGCTTCTTCGACATGTCGCACGACTTGCCTGAGCAGACCATCACCGTGGGTGCTGACGGCAAGTGGCAGACCCGTCCGGTAGATGCCGATCAGGGTCTCTATGGCAGAGCTGACACGTACGACATCCGCGCGGAGCTGCTCGGCAAGGACACACAGGAAGTCATCGCAGTAGTGGAGCTGACCCTGCGCAGCAGATAGGCAGGTAGCGGCCAGCGGCTGAAGGCACGCGCCCTGCGCGAAAACGAAACGCAACGGCAGGCATATCTCACATATGCCTGCCGTTTTATCTTGCATCAACCCGTCCAAACGCCCTGCAACTAACTACTACAGCTCTCAGCCACCCGAGGAGCGCAGACCGACCCCGGGCCCACGCTGTGGCATCGGCTCGACTATCTTCAGGGTACGCATCTCATAGGCCTGTGTCGGCACTCTCGCCTGCAGTCTATCGCCTCCTACGCGTGTGAATCTGATCTTCTGGCCGCTGCACTGGTCCAGCAGGTACATGTCAAACGGCAGTGGGCGTCTGAACTCGAGGCGCACTGTCTGTGGTTTGTCGCCAAGATTTATCACCGCCAGACTGTCGCCGAAAACCCTGACCCAGATATCCTCCCGCGCAGGGGCGACTTCGCCCTCGAACGGCTGTCCGGGTGTTGCCGGTAATGCACGGTAGGCCCGGGCAAACTCACGCAGGGCCGGTTCACGTCCCACCTTCGCATCCAGACTGCTGCGCACCGTCAGCCAGTACGGGTTGTCAGAGATGATTGCGTGGAGAAGTGGCAGTAGCATGTCGCGCCCTGTCGCCATGTCACCGGCCTCCAACTGCAATACGCTGCCTGCACTGGTGGCAAAGCCCGGTCGCACCTCTGGGCCATACTCACCCCCCAGCCACGCTGCCAGGTGTATGCCGCGCTCGGTGGCGAACATCTCCGAATCGTAGCCATGACAACGGAGAAGCTCGCCCTCCGCGACCTCTGCTCCCGCTACCGGCACAGGCAGACGACTGTCTACATACAGCGTACGCCGCGGATTGCGCGATACCACCAGATCGCGGCACTTGGTACACAGATCATGGCTCTGGCGGCAGCGAAACTCTAGCCACTGCTGCCAGTGCTCCGGGCTGTTTTGCAGCAGATAGTAGGCTGCGATGGGGCCGCCGCCACGAGTATCCAGCGCCAGGCCGGAAGCCGCCTGAAACTGGTCCAGATCCCACTCGGAGTAGCCGACCCTATCTGCCGTCTGCTCACCGCCTGCAGACACCATACAGGTGCCTGTCGCGCCATCTACCGTGATGCCCAGTGCCGGCACGCAACTGTAGTCTGCAGTGCGCGTACAGAGCTCATCGAGAAACACCATCATCTGCTTTTGCACTTCCGGCCGCAACGGATTCGGGCAGCGGTTGCCCGATCTATCCCGCACCGTCTCACCGTGGATATCCAGTAGGAAGCTGTCTGCTGAGAAAGAGAAGAGACGGTCGAAGCTCGACAGCGGCGGCACCACCGGTACCACCTGCACGTCCGCCGCCTCCGCAAGCGGCAGCAGATCCTCTAGCAGATCCCAGCGCCACGCGTTCGGCAGCATGCCGCCATCGTAGTAGCTGTACATGCTTCCCCCCGCGTGCAGCACCAGTCGGTCAAAACCCAAGAACTGCATATAGTCCAGCATCCGGCGCAGGGAGAGCTGGCGCTGCATCCTCTCACGTCCACCCACTCCGAAGCTATCGTAGATCTGTTCGGCGTGCACCGGCATGAGGGCCAGAGTGCGTCGCAAGCCGCCCTCAGGCAGTCCGATGACGTTTTGTGACGGATAATCCACCAGGCGATAGACGGCGATTCTGCGTGCTGTCACCGCCTGCCCTGCTTCTGTCTCCCCCAGCCTGCTGAGCCGGACCTGGCAGGCATCGCCGGTCGGGTAGAACAGGAACTGCTCCTGCATGAGGCGATCACTGCCGGGCTTCAGTGTCGCCCACACCAGCAACCGATCTGCGGGCCGCCCCTCCTCCTCCTCCGACGCGGATCGCACCTGTAGGCTCACTCCGCTGGGAGCCACATCTGTATCCATCTCCACGACCAGCAGGTGGGCGCTGCCACTGTCATCGTCACCGTCTACTTCAGTCTTGAGCAGATAGCTGCCATCCTCCTGTACCGCCTCGCGTGTAGCCTCAGCAACCGACACGCACCGGAGCGCCTCACGGATCTGCCCCCGCTGATACAGCCTCACAGCCGTCGCACGCCCCGCCTCATCAGCAGGATAGAAGCGGCCCTCGTGCACGAAGCCCAGTCCGGACTCCTCGGCCAGCCACGGCTCTCCGCCGCTGAAGAGCTCCCCATCACGCAGCTCTATGGTGGTAGACGGTGACATCCGGCTGGCGGCGGCCAGTGCTACCGGTGCTGCCGGTGGATCATCTCGCAGTGTGCTCATCGTCCCCTCGACCACTGCCTGCAGCCCATACTGGCCTGTCATCAGCGGCAGATAGTCGGGTATCTGCACACTCACCGGATCTAGCTCAACTGCCTGCTCCTCAGGCCATGTCTGAGCCTGCGGCTGGGGCATCACTCGCGCAATCGGCACTCCTCCGAGGCTCAGCAGCAGCGCGTGGGGCTGGTCCAGCGGCTCTGTAGCCAGAGCGCGCATCTGCACGGATATAGTCTGCCCCGCTCGCACCGCCGTCGGGGCTGCGATCTCGATGATCTCGGCTATCGGCAGCGGCAATCGTGCAGCCAGCGCCTGCACCTGGTCAGTACGCAGCCGCCGATCGAAAAGCATCAGCTCTGCCAGCGCTGCCGAAGCGGTCACCGAGCCGTCGTAGTCGGCCCCTACGTGCACTGCCGGCCACTGCTGTGGCTCATACAAAAGCTGCCTGGTACCCGCCTCCTGACCATCCACATACAGCGCGATACCCTGCCTGCAGTCCCATGTCACCGCCACATGATGCCACTCACCTGCCGTCCAGTCCGCCACACTGGTGCTCACCGACTGTTCAGCCAGCCCTCCCACGACAAACTCCAGCGTCGCTGAGGGCGTCTTGAACAGATGAAAGGAATTGAAGGCAGGGTTATGCGTGGGCGCAGAGTCAGAGAACAGAGTATGGCGTTTGCCGTCGCCACCATGCCACTGCGGCTGCACCCAGAACAGTAGTGATCCGGCTGACTTATCCAGGTGTCCTGCAGCAGGGTACGCAAGCCATGAGCCTTCGCTTAGCGATACACCCTTGCCTGTCGGTGCTTTCACATACGCCACTTCACCATGGACTTCTAGCGGCTCGGCTCCCGACACTGCCACCACGGTATCGTCATATGAGGCATGGAAAGCAAGCCCCGGTGTCTCTGCAGGTGTCGCAAATGCTACGGATGCAGCCAGTCCCAGCCCCAGCAGCACTACGATTGCCCGATAGCGCATACCGATACTCCCTCAAAGCGCAGGTAATCAGATGTCTGACATTTCGCGCCAGCCGCGTCAAATCCTCCTCTCTGCCCGATGCGGGCCATGAGCAGGTCTCTGTGCGCCGTACGCGAACTTCTCGGAAGGCTGTATACTCGTAGCGTATCACCAACTCTTCGGGGGAGATCAACCGACCATGAACGCATGTGATTTTTCGCGCAGCTTCATCACTTTTGTCATACCAAAACAGGCCAACAACGCCCGCATACAGGTAGAGGCCTGCTGCGAGATCACTGCCGCAGGGCGTACTGAGCCGTTCTGGCTGGTCGCTTCCTGCAAGGCTGAAAACACTTATGCAGAGCAAGAGCTCTTCATGCAGCCGAACTATGACTTCTACATGATATACTCACAGCAGGGCTACCGCATCAACAGAGTGGGTATGCCCTATGACCTGAGCGCAGGTGAGGTTGGTCTCATCAGCGAGCGTTTCGAGGCAGTACACTTCAGCATCAGATCGGTGGATGCCCAGCGGTGCGAGAGCCCGGCCGATGTCGTGAATGCTACTTTGCAGGAGCGCGTGCTGGTCGGCCAGACCACTCTTAGCAGCAGTGACGGTGAGTTCACCGCTGTGCTGCAGTATCCGGTCAAGACCATGAACGTGCACCGTGATCCTGCTGACTTCCAGGTAGACACCGGCCCGGTACTGCTGCCTGACATGGGCTCAGCCTCCACTGCGCTCGAGGCGTTCAGCGTCGCTTTCATAGCCTGGCGCGCCCCGGACTGGGCCGAGTTCATACTCCAGCAGCCGATACCGGCCACTGAAGACGGCCCGATGGTCGCACACTATGCCCAGACACGCGTCTTCGAGGCCCAGAACCTGATACTCGCACATGACTAGAGCGCAAATCGCCCGCTTCACTGCCTCAGAGACACCGTATCGAGTAGGCTCAGACAGGGTTTGCGGTGCATCTGAGGAAAATCGCCGGCATCTCCCGTGTCACTTCTGCGCACCAAAATCTATCCGAATGCGAGGGGCTCGATGACTCACAACGCGATGCCTTCTGACTCTGAGTACAGCTATCCTGAGAAAACCGTGACCGATTTCCTCCACCGCTCATATACTGCTGTAGATGGCCTGTGGTTTGTGAAGATAGAGGAGCGGCAGGGCTTCGATGCGGCGCTCGAACTCGATCAGCAGGTGTGGGCGATCATGCCCAAGATACAGGCCCGCAAGGCCCGCGAGCTGCTCGGCGAGGAGGGCGATGGTCCCGAGGCGCTGGCTCGCTGCTTCGGCCTCAAGCTGCGCTCTGAGGGTCATGACCTGGACATCAGCGTCGAAAACGGGGCCGTGCGGGTCTGCGTGCACTACTGCCGCTGGCTGGAGATCATGAAGCGCTCGGGGCGCGATGAGCGACTGGCCGCGCAGATCGGTGAGCGGATATGCACCACTGAGGGGGCTGTGTGGGCCCGGGAGTTCGGTGGGCGCTACCGCTTCAGCCTGCTGCAGCGACGCTGTGCCGGTGACGGATGCTGCGAGTACCTCTTCACGCCTATCGAAACCGCCCCCGGTGAAGACGAGTGACCAGCTCTGACCGATCGGCTGCAACGCTGCATGAAGACTGCTGACACGAAAAGGATCGCTGACATGATACCTCTTGCTGAAATCCGCGCCGCCGCAGAGCGCATCGCCCATATCGTCCGCGTCACGCCCATGCTGCCCTGTGAGCGCGTGTGTGACATTGCCGGGGTGCCTGTCTACCTCAAGCTGGAGAACCTGCAGCACACGGGAGCTTTCAAGATACGAGGTGCGGCCAACTGTATCGCACAGCTTCGAGATCGCGAGCGTGCCGCCGGTGTCATCACCGCTTCTGCGGGCAATCACTCCCAGGGCGTGGCTGCGGCGGCGACTGCGCTGGGGCTGACCGCGGATATCTACATGCCCTGCAACACGCCCTTCCTGAAGATCCAGCGCACCCGTCATTTCGGCGGTATCGTGCATCTTCAGGGCGACTGCTTCGATGATGCCTACTGCGAGGCGTGTGATGTTCAGCAGCAGTCGGGGCGCTGCTTTGTCCACCCCTATGCAGATGAGCGGGTCATGGCCGGGCAGGGCACCATAGGCCTGGAGATCCTCGACCAGCTTCCCGAAGCCGCGGCGGCGGTGATACCGGTCGGAGGCGGTGGTCTGGCGGCGGGCGTGGCTTCGGCACTGCGCGCGATCAAGCCCGACATGGCCATCTTCGGCGTGCAGGCGCGCAACGCGCCGTCCATGGCTGAGGCGTTTCGCTCAGGGCGCGTCGAAACGGTGCCGGGGCGTCCCACAATCGCCGAGGGCATCGCGGTCGGTTCGGCACATCCGCTGACTTACGGGCTGCTGTCAGAGCTGCTCGATGACATCGTGACTGTGGACGAGGGCGCGATTGCCACTGCCATGCTTGACCTGATCGAAAACGACAACCTGGTAGCCGAGGGGGCCGGTGCAGTTGCTCTGGCGGCACTTCCACAGCTTATCGGGCGGCTTGACGGCCCTACGGTGCTGCTGATATCGGGCGGTAACGTAGATGTGACGACACTGGGGGCGGTGATAGATCGAGGTCTGGCGGTCGAGCAGCGGTCGGTGCGGCTGCTGGTGGTGCTACCCGACATACCCGGGGCGCTGGCGCGATTGGCGGGTGTAATCGGCGATGCGGGCGCCAACATCATAGAAATCCTGCACAACCGCCTGACCGGCGAGGTGGAGGTGGGCCGTGCTGAGGTGGAGATAGTGCTTCTGACGCGCGGTCCGGAGCATGTGGCCGATATCCTGGCGCAGCTACGCTCTTCGGGCTACGAGGCCCGCCGCCACGCACACGCATAAACCGCCCTCAGGAGAGCTGTGATCCTGCTGGATGATGAAGGCGTATATATCTCCCTTCATCTCTAACGCAAATTGCTCACTTAGATGCTGTTGCAACTTCTGCAACTCTTCCGGATCAAGCTTCGCGCATGGGTTGGTAAGCAGCCGCGTTTGCGTTCACTGCTATGTTGCACTATACTTAGATACATATGACTAAGACCACACTGCCCACACGAATGTGAGCTTCTATGACTGAAACGACTACCGCGAAGCAATCGTGCGAGGCCCCTCTTGTGCCGGACAAGCCATACTACGAAGCGCATGAGATTGCCCTGTACCAAGCCGATTGCCTGGAACTTCTGCCACAGATTCCTTCTGACACGTTCGACATGATTTTCGCCGACCCGCCATACCTGCTGTCAAACGACGGCTTCACGTGCCATGCCGGGAAAATGGTGTCGGTGAACAAGGGCGATTGGGACCGCTCCCAGGGGGTGGAAACCGATCACGAATTCGTGATGGAGTGGCTATCCGCCTGCCGCAGAGTGATGAAAAAGGACGCCACGATCTGGGTATCCGGCACCCAACATATCATCTACTCGGTCGGTTTCGCCATGCAGAAGCTGGGTTTCAAGCTGCTAAACGACATCGTGTGGTACAAGGTAAACCCGCCGCCAAACCTCAGTTGCCGATACTTCACACATGCCTCCGAAATCGTGCTTTGGGCTGCTAAGTCGCAAAAATCCAAACACGTTTTCAACTACGAAGATATGAAGGCGACTGCGAACGAGCCCTTCGATCTTGCGGGCAAGCAGATGAAGAGTATCTGGGCAATCAGGGCGCCAGGAAAAGACGAAAAAACGTTTGGCAAGCACCCCACGCAGAAACCTTTGAGGCTGCTGAACCGTATCATCCGAGCTTCAACCAATCCGGATGCCTTGATACTCGATCCGTTCGTCGGCAGTGGCACTACTGCAATATCAGCACTGCTAAACCATCGCAGGTGCGTGGGCATAGACGCCGAACAGGACTTCCTGCAGTTGGCTGCGATGAGGCTGGCGGAGGCAGGCACAAATCGAACGTTGAACCTGGAGCAATAACGAGGCTTACCATGGCTGATATGGATTTTTACAGGCAGCTATCGGGATTTCACAGTCGCGAAGAAGTTGTTGACGGGTTCCTGGACACACTTGCAGCTACCAATCGTGCATATGACTACTACGTTGACTGGGATAAAGTCAAAGCCAACATCAATGGCATTCGCACCGAACTAAACATCCTCAACACGATTACAAGCTCGAAGACACCAAACGAAGCTGAGGAAAAGTTTCTCGAGTTAGCCCACAAATACCCTGAAGTCATCGAGGCATTGCCTGTACTAATCGCTTGCCGACTGAAAGACCTCCAGCAGTTCGTCTGTCTTCTTCCATTCCAAAATAGTCTCACTAACGGCGACAGCACTGTCACAATTCGCTTTGACAAAGAGGTCGTGCAAGACCACACGCAAATGGACCGTTTGTGCGAGTTCTGTCGGGGAGTGGGTATTTTTGATCTGTTGAGCTATAGGGATGTACATGATCTTGTTGAGTACAGTCTGGGAGTAGAGGTGGGCATGGATACTAACGCCCGCAAAAACCGAAGCGGGACAGCGATGCAGGACGCTTTGGAACCTCATGTAATGTCCCTGGCGAACAACAATCCCGACATTGCTGTGATTTCGCAATGCACCAGAAGAGATCTGGCAAAGCGAGGAGTCTCAGCTTCGTTTCCGATAGACAGAACTATGGATTTCGTAGTGCTCAAGTGCGACAACGGGTCTGTCTCGTTCGGAATGGACATCGAGACAAACTATTTTGGTACCACCGGTTCAAAACCTGACATCATCAACAGCTATATCGAGAGGCAACGGCAACTCCAACAGGAAGGCTGGAGTTTTCTGCTCGTTACCGACGGCGGCGGCTGGAAAGGTATGCGGAGTACGTTGGAGGAAGCTCTAGTGGACTTGGATTATGTACTCAACCTGCACCAGGTCAAACAGGGCGCACTAGCTGCACTCCTACGCCATTTGAAGGCCATAACTTGAACGTGATATGGTCGGTCCGGCCGCCAAAAATCCATCATTCTTCCAGCATATCTGCTATGAATTGAATTGCCTTTGGGTTGTGAGCGTTGTCCCGCATCAGCTTGACCACTTCGTTTGTCTCGTAGTAGCCCGGCTTGATGTCACCCGGATATGTCTGATTCGGCATAGTCTCGGGGATATAGAGACGCATTTCTTTCATCTCCTCGCGTTTTTATGACCGTCCTCTTACGGCCTATCTTAGCCCCATCTGTTTCATGTTGCGGTAGGAGATTTCGAGGCTGACGAATGGATCGCCGGGGCAGGTGTCCTGCTCAACAGCAGCGTAGATGCTGCCCGCGCGCTCAGCAGCCGCGTTTATCCCCGGCCAGTCCAGGTTGCCCTCCCCTACCTCAGTGTAGAACGCCTCGCGCTCTATCGTGATGCCGAAATCCTTATAGTGCAGAACCGGACAGCGCCCCGTGCACTTGTCAATCCATGCCACCGGACTGCCACCACCATGAGCCACCCAGTAAGTATCAAGCTCGAAGTTGAATAGCTGGGGATCGCTTTCGTCGAAGAAGATCTCCATAATGGTGCGCTTGCTGCCCTGCGGACGCGCAAACTCGGTGCTGTGGTTGTGGTAGATAAACGACAGGCCCGCCTCCGCCAGCCGCGCCGCAACCTCCGAAGCCTCTCGGGCAAAAGCCGTGCAGTTGGCCTCACTGTCATAGGTGCCCGCAGGTGCCCCGCCAATACCCGGGTACTTGCAGCCCATGATCTGATGCTCCTCGATAACGCGGGCGGTGTCATCGCGCATGTCGGCATACGGTATGTGAGTGGCGCAAATGGTCAGCCCCTCACCATCGCACACGCGCCGCAGCTCGGCCACCCCCATCTGCTCCAGCCCCTTCATGCCCGACACCTGCAGAGCACTGTAGCCAATCGCAGCCACCTTCTTGACGCTTTCGACGATGTCCTCAGGGGTCTCGCAAAAGTCGCGCACAGTGTACATCTGCGCCGCTGCAATCGGGAACGCCATATCTACCGCCTCCTGATGCCATACACGAATCGGTGGCAATTAGCTGTGTCAAACACTCGTTTACCTTAGTGCAATTCGCAGGCTAAGTCAACACAGCATCCCCGCCCTCCAACGCCAACATAAGCGCTTATCAGCGCCCCCGCCATCCTCTCCTACGCAGTGAAGCATGTAGTGCCGGAAGAGGGTCATCTTGTCGCCTCGGCAGCTCACACACTCTCTCACGTACAGGTAAAGTGCAACTTCGTAGCGTTTTCTGGTGCGATTGCGGTTACCCGTCACCCTCCCTGCACAGGCAAAGCACGTGGTGCCAGGAGGTGGCATCTTGCCGCCTCGGCAGCTCGCCATACTCTCGCGCAGGCAAAGGGCGACTTCGTAGCACTTTCTGATACGATTGCGGTTACCCGTCACCCTCCCTGCACAGGTAGAACATGTGGTGCTGGAAGAGGGTCATCTTGTCGCCTCGGCAGCTCACACACTCTCTCACGTACAGGTAAAGTGCGTGGTACCGGGAGGGCGATCGTCTTGCTGTCTCAACAGCCCGCACACTCTCTCGCGCGCAGGCAAAGGGCGACTTCGTAGCGCTTTCTGGTGCGATTGCGGTTACCCGTCACCCTCCCTGCACAGGTAGAACATGTGGTGCTGGAAGAGGGTCATCTTGCCGCCTCGGCAGCTCACACACTCTCTCACGCAGGTAAAACACGTGGTGCTGGGAGGGCGATCGTCTTGCTGTCTCAACAGCTCGCGCACCCTCTCACGCGCAGGCAAAGTGCAACTTCGTAGCGTTTTCTGGTGCGATTGCGGTTACCCGTCACCCTCCCTGCACAGGCAAAGCACGTAGTGCCAGGAGGTGGCATCTTGCTGCCTCGGCAGCTCGCCATACTCTCGCGCAGGTAAAGCGCGCCACCAGCGGGAAATGTGGAGGCGGCAAACAGCAGGAGTGCACGGCTACGGCCACCAGGCGTGACATGCAGCCGCAACCTGCCGATAGGACTACCGATTTACCCGCATATGGAGGGGCCGCAGAGCAGATGGTACGACGAGAGACAATCAGCATCACCGAATATGACGACATAGCACTGTATGCGTTCGACACTCTGGTAATCGGGTCAGGTGCCGCAGGGCTGAACTGTGCCGAAATGCTGCACCTGCGCGGCGAAAAGTCGCTGGCGATAGTGACCGACCACCTCGGAGCCGGCACTTCCGCCAACTCCGGCTCAGATAAGCAGACCTACTACAAGCTGGGCATCTTCGGCGACACCCTCGACAGCCCCATGGATATGGCGCGCGCGCTTTTCCAGGGCGGCATGTGCCACGGCGATATCGCCTACATCGAGGCGCTCGGATCTGCACCGGCCTTCTTCCATCTGGTCGAAAACGGCGTGCAGTTCCCATGCAATAGCTATGGCGCCCATGTCGGCTATAAGACCGACCATGACCCCCGCCAGCGCGCCACCTCCGCCGGGCCCAGAACCTCCATGCAGATGTTTTCCACATCGCTGCAGAAATGCCGCGACGCCGAGATACCTATCTTCGACGGCTACGAAGTCATCCGTCTGCTGACCGAGGGCGAAGGGGACGACCGCCGCGTCATCGGCGCACTGGCACTCAACCGTGAGCGCCTCGACCAGCCGGATCGTGGCCTGACTGTGTTCGCGGCAAACAACATAGTGCTGGCCACCGGCGGCCCCGGCGAGCTTTTCGCCACCAGCGTGTACCCGGCCGGGCAGACCGGCAGCCATGGACTGGCCCTGGAAATCGGCGCGTGGGCAAACAACATGGCCGAGCTGCAGTTCGGCCTGGCATCCGTCGGCTTCCGCTGGAACCTGTCAGGCTCCTATCAGCAGGCCATCCCCTGCTACTTCTCCACCGACGCCGATGGCACAGATGTGCGCTACTTCCTGTCTGACTACTACAAAAGCATGGCACAGATGGCCTCCGCCATCTTCCTGAAGGGCTACCAGTGGCCGTTTCATGCCGAACGTCTGACCGCATTCGGCAGCTCTCTGATTGACCTGGCAGTGTACGAGCAGCGCAGCCTCGGCCGCAGGGTCTACCTGGACTTCACACGTAACCCGGTGGCGACAGAGGGCATGGCCGAGTTCTCCCTGACCGAGCTATCGGAGGAAGCGCGCAGCTACCTCGAACGCTCCGGTGCAACCGCAAACACGCCGTATGAGCGGCTGGAGCAGATAAATCCTCTGGCAATCGAGATCTATGCCGATCACGATGTGGACCTGCGTGAGCCGCTGGAAATCGCCGTCTGCGCCCAGCACTGCAACGGTGGCCTGACGGTCAACGGCTGGTGGGAGACCACGGTAGGGCACCTGTTCGCCATCGGCGAGGTGGCCGGTACCCACGGTGTGCGCCCCGGTGGCAGTGCGCTCAACTCCGGCCAGGTGGGAGGCCGCCGCGCCGCCGAGTACATCACCGCCCGCTACATGGCCACGCCGCCGGAAAGCGCCGACTGGCTGCCGCGTGCACTGCCACAAATCGAAGCGGAACTGGGGCATCTGCGCAAGCTGGTCAGGCTGGGCGGCACCCCGGCGACAGAGACACGCAATCCGCTGCAGCAGACCATGGACACCGCTGCGGGCATCATCCGCCGTCTGCCCAATACACGGGAGGCCATCAAGCAGATCGACACACTCTACCGCGAACTGACAGAGAGCCTGCGACCGGTCGCCCGCGTCACTGACCTGACCGCAGCCTATCAGAACCGGCACCTGGCACTGACCGGCCTCGTGATGCTGCACACCATCGCCGACCTGATCAGCCGGGGTGGGGGCAGCCGTGGCGGCTACATGGTAGTGGATCGCAGCGGTGACAGGCTGGTGGCAGCCGCACCTGGAAACCGCCTGCCACATCGCAGCGAAAACCTCGATACCCGACGCGAAATCGCCGAAGCCCGCTGGAACTCAGATGCAGTGGAGACGAAGGTGACACCGGTGCGCCCTCTGCCACATGACGAATCATGGTTCGAGACCACCTGGCACCGCTGGCGTGCAGGCGATATCTATGATGTATGAAAAAGCACACTGCGCGCGACAAGAGGTGTTGACGAAACAGACATACAATCGGTAATCTAATCTGCGCGGCATCAGTCCCACACAATCCGATCGGGGTGTAGTCAGCCGGGCTCAAGACACGGTACGTGGGCAGTCGTATAACGTTTCAGGCTGCTCTTGCGTTATGTATGTTGCTGCGTGCTATCCGGCAATTCCGGTTGCGGACGCCCACACAATTAGGGAGGAGCAAAAGACATGGTAAGACTGGCTGTACCGTTGATGGTGGTGCTGACGTTGACTGCACTGAGCGCCGTTTGCGCAGTGGCAGGCGAGGTGACCACCGGCTCTGAGAAGCTGTCGTTCAACGGCTTCCTGCAGGGGCGCTTCGCCGGTGGCGACAACGTAGAGGAGGACTTCGCGCTTCGGCAGGCGTTCCTGAATATCATCGCCACACCCACAGAGCGAAGCGGGCTGGTGCTCACACTGGCCACCTTCGACCCCAATCCGCCAGACCACAAGTCCGACGATATCATCGTCTTCAACCTGTTTGCCGAGTACCAGATAAGCGATGAGTGGTCGGTACGCATCGGACAGGTGCCCACCTATTTCGGCCTCGAAACCTGGCAGGGATCAGCCGACCGGGTGGCACTGGAGAGAGCCGCTATCCTCGAGAAGGCCCGTCCGTACACAGCCGGTGCCGACTTGAACGGCTTTTGGTGGGCCAGCCCCTCTGACCGAGGCGTCTGGTTCAGGCGCGCAGGCGGCGGAGGCAGTGCTCCCGATATCTACCTCGGGGTATGCAACGGGCAGTTCCGCGCCTCTGACTACAACAACAAAAAGAACTACAGCGTAGACCTGAAGTGGACCGCCGACTGGGGCCAGTACGGACTGAGTTGGTTCACCGGTGACTACGGAGTTTTCGATGCCGAAACCAGCACCTGGACCGAGACCACCCGCAGGGCGTGCGATGTCTATGGCCGCGTGAACACAGGCCCCTGGGCGTTTCAGGCGGAGTTCGCCACCGGAAAACTGCTCGGCTCCAGCCGCAACGGCTGGTATCTGCAGGCTGAACGCAACATGCCGGGCAAACCCTACATGCCATTTGCCAAGTATGAGGAGTTCACGAATAAACTGTCACCGCACAACGACACCTATGACGCCATCCACGCCGGGCTGGTCTGGGATGTGGATGCCAGAAACGAACTGACCTTCCAGATCACCGATGCCAGGATCCACACTGGAGGCAGCAGAGTCAAGGACACCTCCTTCGGCCTGTCCTGGCAGACCCGGTTCTAAGCCTGAAAGCGACATAACTTGCACAGCACGAGAGGCCGGCGCCATGTCGGCCTCTCTTTTTTGCTCTCCTAGACTATCATTTTCCTGCCGGGCATGAGGCTCAGAGCGCCGCGCCACGAGGATAACTGTGACGCGCTGACCGTGCGGTACGCCGTGAGCTGCGCCATACTATGGCCTATGACATACCGATAGCTGAGACATGGCCATGGATATGACACGCTGATGGCCCGGCATCACAGGCACCGTCGCATGTGCGAGCTCAGAAGATGTACACTGGCGTGCCCACCGACACCAGTGAGTACAGCTTTGCTGCGTCGGACAGGTGCTGACGCACGCAACCGGCCGATGCTGGAGAGCCAAGCCGCCCGTAGTATCGGGGAGAGGTGGCGTGTATGCCGTGGCTGCCGCTCGAAGTGATTTGCAGCCAGTAAGGCATGTTGACCCGGTACGATCGGCTCCAGGCTGACGGTGCCTTGCGAAATACCTTCCCCATAGCTCCCCGACGCCGGTCACGTGATCCGGGGCGCATGTTTGGCGTGGAGCCGCTAAATCTGCCGGTGGATACGATATGCATTCGCTGCACCCGCCCCCCGCTGTAGTAGTACAGCCGCTGCTGGCGCTTGATGACCGCGACGCAGTTGTTCGGAATCCCTACCAACTCACGGGGGCGAAAACGCACGCCCCGCTCATCGGAGGCCAGCAGATTGCCTGCAGCATCATAGCCTGCGATCCGTATCCTGAAGCCCGACGCATCCATCCACGGCACTTTTGCCCACTGATAGCTGCCTCTGTCGGGCATCATGGGCGTCACCAGCGCACCGAAGCGGCCTCTGGCCTTCCCGCCCAGTGCGCAGCGGTCGAAGTAGTAGTAGATCCGCACCTGGCTTATCGGCCCACTGCTTGCCCAGCGCAAAGTCACTGCAGCACCCTCTACCCACTCTTCATCCCTCTGAGGCGACAGAAAACCTATCTGGGCTTCGGCGCCCGGGAATTCGACCGGAGGCGGAGCTGACAGCCGCGCAGCACCTGGCCCGATGAGTGCGTCTTCCACGTCCCCACGTACGGAGGCAGGCACAGGCTGTGCGGCCAGACTGTCGGCCGGCAGCACATGCAGTTCGTCGTCGGTAGCGGCCGCCGCATCTGCGCACACCGACGCGGCTGCCATCCATATAAGCATAAGTGCAAGCTGTACGCCTGACGTAAATCGTGTGACCGCTACATCTGCTGACACTCGCATCAGCCTCACTCTCAGATGACATGACAGGACGATATGACACTATCTATGGCGAACCCAGATGGGCAGACTCGGATGCATCAGGCTCGCTCCTGCCCAAACCGTACGGTCTGCGCCCAGGTGGGCAGGCAACACATATCTGCATCACCGCTGATGCGCAAAACTACCGCATCACTCGCAGATGACATGGCCAGATAGTATGACGCTATCTATGGTAGATCCAGATGGGCAGACTCGGATGCATCAGGCTCGCTCCTGCCCAAACCGTACGGTCTGCGCCCAGGTGAGCGGGCAACACATACCCGCACCAAGGCTGATGCACAAAACTACCGCATCACTCGCAGATGGCATGACAGGGCGATATGACACTATCTATAGCAAATCCAGATGGGCAGCCTCAGATGGAGCATGACCGCTACTGCCAAAGCGTATAGTCTGCGCCCAGGTGGGCAGGCAGGACATATCTGCACCACCGCTGATGCGCAGTGCGGCCGCATCACAGCCGAATCTACCCATCTGCGGCGCATCCATGCCTGCCAGATAAGCGGCCACCAGTCCGGCGTGAAACGTATCGCCGGCGCCTATGTCGTAGGCGACCGGAACCTGACGCGCCAGCACGTGGTGCATCTCACCTTCGCGGTAGACGTACGCCCCGTTTTCGCCATCGGTAATCGCGATCAGGGTCGGCCCCAGATCTGCCACCGCTTCAGCCGCAGTCTGTGCGCTGGTCGCACCCGTGAAAAGCTGGGCCTCTTCCCGGTTCAT
>JAAYSP010000168.1 GCA_012518355.1 candidate division WS1 bacterium
GAAGAGTAGTAGCTGACGTACAGAGTGCCGTCGTGCCACAGGAAGCCCGGGTAGCTGTTGTCGCCTGCGGAGGGCAGTTCGAGCAACTCCCGCAGGCCGCCGGATGACCTGTCCACCTCCCACAGCGCTGTGCAATAGATGTCGCCACGATACTTGCGGCCACCTGCGATCAGGCGGCCGTCGGAGAGCACGGCCATGTTCGGCCCGCCGAGACGCTCACTGAGCTTCTGCCAGCACCAGTCCACATATGGAGGCTGCGCAGTTCCGAGTTGGGCTGCGCAGTCCTCCTCTTCACGACGGAGCAGGCACAGACCGGTATCATCGTTCAGAAATACCAGTGTCGCCTCGTTCGGATATCCGCCTACAAACAGTTGCTCAACGAGTACCTCATAGTCCACCCCATCGCCGCTTCGGTGGAGACGGATGAAATGCTCACCTCGCGCGCTGGCTTCCCTGTCTACACCCCGGCTCACTGTGTACGCCGCACCTTTGTGCCAGGTCACTCTCCATGACCAGGCTCCGGCCTCGGCAAACTCCTGCCCGGGACCGAATACCTCGCCATCGTCGGAAAACCACACGAAGTTGCGCATATCCGGCGGTCTGCGAGCACCGGCAGTGACCATCAGCTGCTCATCAGGTGTCACTGTGATTTTCGGATCTCGCAAATCCCAGCCTGCGAGCGCGAACAGACCAGCACAAGTCCAGCATTCCAGGTCTTCCGATATGAGGATACGAACCGCGCCGCCCGCCTCGATCCCATGCACCGTCGCTTCACGGAACACACAGTAGAAGCGGCCATCGAAACGGGTCAAATCTGTGAAGGCGTTGTGTGGAGCCCGATCCCAGATGCGACGAACTGAGAGTACCCGTGCCTGGCTTTGCTGTAGCATAGTTAGCCTCTTCTGGTAGTCAGCCTCTTCTGGTTGGGTTCACGCTAAGACGCGCTCCCCCCACTATCTCAAATGTGAGTGAGTTGTTCGCAGTCGGTAGGGCAATCTTCTGCTGCTACGGCACCTGCCAGACTAAAAGACTGGTATCGCTTGAAGCAGATACGAGGCGCGTGCCGTCACCACACAAAGCCAGCCCGTTCACTGTACCCTCGTGGCCGGTGAACCGCGCAACGCGCTCGCCGGTAGCCAGGTTCCAGGCGCAGACTGCCCGATCATCGCCGGACGAGTACACGGTGCGACCGTCGGAGGATACGGCCAGAGCACGCAGCCAGCCTCCATGCGCCATCTCAGACAACTGCTGCCTGGCCTGCATGTCCATGAAGATGACGCGTCCGTCTCGACCACCTGCCACAACACGCCAGCCACGATTGTCTGTGAATGCTACCGTCTGTACCCAGCCCCTAGACGCGGCCATTTGCGCCAACTCAATCCCACTGCGTGTATCCCACAGCCGGACAGTGCCGTCACGGCCTCCACTGAGCACCTTCTGCCCATCTGCAGAGACGGCAACTGCGAGCACGCCGCCCAGGTGGCCTCTCATCACAGTTACTGCATCTTCCTGATCTGCAGCCCAAACGCGGACTGAGCCGTCATCTGCGCTACTGATCAACTGGCTGCCATCAGGGCTGTAGGCTACCGCTCGGACGAAGCCTAGATGCCCCTTCAGTTCACGCAGCAGCGTACCGTCAGACAGGTCAAACTCGCGGAGTACCCCGTCCTTGCAGCCCGCGGCAGCCCGATTTCCATCTGGTGAGACAGCCACACAGAAAGCGCCCAACTCGGCTCCGGTGATGATGCGGAGGCTTTCACCGGTGGCGGTATCCCACAATCGGAGAGTGCCGTCGGACGATCCGCTGACGACCTGTTGTGTGTCGGCGACTGCCGCCACAGCCTCTACCGATCCGGAATGCCGCTCCCACCCGAGTCTGGGCTTGCCCGTAGCCAGGACGCTCTCGGCCAGAAGGCCACCGCCAAAAGACAGCACTCGCTCACCGTCAGGAGATACCGCGATGTTGCTGACCACACCTTCATGGGCATACCAGCGCAAGATGATATCACCAGTCAGGCGGTTCCAGTGCCGGATGGAGCCATCGCGAGAGCCGGTCAGGATCTGATCCGGATCCACACAGTAGGCCAGCGCATTTACGGCACCACCGTGATGCCCCGTAAATCGACGCAACTCTTCATAGCCTTCTATACGCCACTCTGTAGCCATCGTCCGACTTCCGACCAGCAGGCGCTGCTGGTCATCAGAAAGGTGCATAGCGCCACCGTAGACGCTATAGTTGCCGAACCAGCCGTGCAACTTCTCTCCGGTGGTCAAGTCGTAGTGTGTCAGGATGGGCTCATCGTAACCGCCGCCGACAAACGCAGTCAGTCCATCAGGGCCGTAGGCAGCCGCGGAGAACAGGGCCATGTCGCCTGTTATGCTTATCCGCTCCTCACCTGTTGCAAGCTCGAATTCTTTCAGCGTCGGTGGAGTACGCCCTAAAGTCAACACTTTCGTCTCATCAGGCGAATACATCACCAGGGCGAGGCCAGATTGCTTTGTGGGAAATCTGTACAGCTCCTGTTGCGTCTCCAGGCTCCACTCGAGAACATCACCGCCGGAGATGAAAAGCAACTTCGTACCGTCTTGGTTGACTTTCATGCTACCTACCGAAGCATTACTGACTTGATAGTCAGTCTCTCGCTCACCTTGCTCGAGGTTCCAGATGTGTACCGAGTTGCCGGTTGAGACAATTCCTCGTCCATCCGGCAGATATGCGATGGCGGAAAGCCCACCCGGATACTTCATCCGCAGCGTGCCCAGCTTCTGCATCGCGCCCTCAGGAAGCGGATCCCCCATGATGTCTACCCCCTGTTGCGCTATGCTGACACTGTGCAGCATAAGTAAGAGCCCGATCGTTGAGGTTATATACCTTTTCATTGATATCCCTCCATATCTCTACTATGGGGCGGCTTGCGGACCAAGTGGGTTGATGATGGGGACAAGACGGTCTGAAAAGCCTTCGGGGCGCATGACGCGTTCGGCGTTGACAAATTCAAACGCCATCTCTTGTGGCGTCTTGTCTGGGCCGTAGACATTGTTGTAGACACGAGTGTTGCCGGTGGAAGCATTTGTCTCCTCGGGAGGCTGGCTGAACCAATTGTTGTGGATCTCAGCACCCTGCGATGGCGTCCCCCGAATCCCTATGGCACGCTTCGGACCTGCGAAGGTGTTGTGATGCACTGCCATCCAGTCGCCGGCGATATCTGTGTTGTCGCCCCGATCGCGTCCACCGTGCATATCTACCAGACTGGATGTACAGTTCTCGCTGAAATAGTTCCAGGCAGCCTGATAGCTGCAACCTGGCGCACCACCGGCCGCGATATGATGGCGGCAGTAATCGAAGGTGTTACCGATGATGCGCACATCGGATGAGTACACGACGACGCCGTAACCGTAGCCGCTGCGCTGACAGTGATGGATGTGATTGTGGTGGACATGTACCTGGGAGGCCCCAAGGCCGGTGTAAACACCCTGTATGTTCCAGTTGAAAATCTCGCAGTTGTCTACCTCAGTAGCGAAGTGCGTGGTTTGAATTCCGGTTGCGCTTTCCGCGATCAGTTCGCCACCGGCGAACGGTCCCTCTATGCGCAGTCCTGTGATGCGCACATACTCGCCGTCAGTCACAAATTGCGTGCCGGTCGTAGTGCGGTTGTAAAGCAGCGCACCGGCAGAGCCCCTCAGGCCGCGATCCCCAGCCAGGGTGACTCGGCTGGGGATGCGTATGCCCATCGCCCCGCCAAGGTCAATCTCGACATCACCGGGGACGAATACCACCTGCCCATCCTGAGCCTGCTTGAGTGCGTCAAGCAGCTCCTGCCTGGTTCGCACGATGAAGTCGCCCGTGCTTTTGATGTCGCTGTAGCCCTCACCACCACCGATCGGGTTACCAGTGGGATTTGCTTCGCATCCATAGAGCGCGTCAAACTGCTTAAGTTGCTGGCATGCCGTGTTGGTCAGAGAGAACGCCAGTGCAATGGCTACTAGACTGAGCACACATGGACTGTTGTGCAACACGATTCCTCCTAAGTCATCATGATGCGCCGTACCGGTCGGTTCGGGCAATTTCGCCCGACACGATCGCAGCAGCGTCCCAGACTTAACTGGCATATGAGGCAATCCGTCCGTGTATCTGACCGCCAATACTTTTCGCAAGAGTTCGGCTCGAGGTCTGCCCGAATGTCGGTGCTTCTATTCGGGTGCTGGGGCTTCCCAGACCAAAAGCGAGGTGTCACTGGAGCCGGTGACCACCGCCCTGCCATCGGGTGACAATGCCAGTGACAGCACTCCAGCAGTATGGCCTCGCACTTGAGATACCTGGTGGCCATCGCGCAGGTCCCAGCAATTGAACCCACTGCCCGCACCGCAATACACCTTGTTTCCGTCGGGCGCTACACTCATCGTGTAAGTCCACTCACCGTTGTTTATATCCGCCACCACATCCTCGTTTTGTAGATCCCAACGCATAACCTTACCGTCACGCCCGGTGGACACAGCCCAATTGTCGTCTCCGGCAAATGCCACAGCCTCGATCCAGCCACGGTGCCTGCCGTGCATCTTAAGTTGCCTGGCCTCGGTCAGATCCCACAGGCGGACAGTGCCATCACGACCGCCAGTAAGCAGCAGTTGATCATCGGCTGACAACGCGACTGACAGTACACCGCCCAGATGGCCCTGCAGCTTTGCCGCTGCCTCGGCCGAATCGTCAGACCAGATCCGCACTGTGCCGTCGTCGGCACTGCTCACCAGGCGGCGGCCATCGTGAGTGTATGCCAGCGAGCGGATGATACCCAGATGGCCAGAGAGCTCTCTTAGCAGTGTGCCATCAGCCAGTGAATACTCCCGGATCACCCCGTCTTTGCAGCCAGCCGCCACCCTGCTGTCATCCGGTGATACAGCCAGAGCGTATGCGCCAAACACTGCCCCTTCGATACGCAGAAGGCTCTCGCCCGTGCGCGGGTCCCATACTCGCATGGTAGCATCTTCCGAGCCGCTGATGACACGGTCGCCAGTGGATGTGAACGCAACGGCGCGTATCGGGCCGCCGTGACGCGCCCACTGCATTCGCGGCAGTCCGGTATCCATATCGCTTTCAACCAGCAGTCCGCCGCCGAAGGTCAACACGTATTTTTCGTCAGGAGACACTGCCACCGCGGATATCCAGGCACTGTGAGCCATCCAGCGAAGCACCTCCTCGCCGGTGACGCGGTCGTAGCGATGAACCGAGCCTGTTCGCAGCCCCAACACAGCTTCGTTGCGCATGTCAGCGAAATCGAGGGCGTAACATCGGCCTGCCTCACCAGGCACCGGATCATAACGGTGTAGCCGCGAGTAGTCAGATAGGTTGTACTCTTCAGCACAACTTTCTACTCCTACCAGGATGGTATTGCGATCCCCCGAAAGACATATCTGCTTGGCCTGGTAGTTGGTGGCAAACTTGCCCAGCAATTCTCCGGTGGCCAGTACCCGGTGCTCCAGCAGGTGATTGTAGCCGCCCCCCATGATGACCGTGCTGTCGTCGGGCCCATAGATGGCTCCATTGCGGGTGGCCGCAAACTCGGTTTGGCCTGCGGCGGTCCTAGCGCCGGTTTCCATGTCGTATTCCATATAGCCAAGCGGCGAGTTGCCAGCAACCAGGAAACGTTTGCTGTCCAGACTGTAACACACGCTGACCAAGCCCCTCTGCTCTGTCTCCCAGCTCCGTATCACCTCCCTGCTTTCAGGGTCCCACTCATATACCGTACCTGATCCATCAGCCAGCAGCAGCGCCTTCCCGTCCTGGCGCAATTCGACAGCGGCCAGCGACCTGGATGACACAGGATTGTCTGACTCCAGGCGGCCTTCGGCAAGGTCCCACAGATGTACGTTGCCACCATATAGCACCACGCCGCGTCCGTCAGGTAGATATGTCAGACCGCCGATACCGCCGTAGCGCATCTTCAGCGTACCCAGACGCTGAATCGCATCTTCAGGGAGCGGGTCTCCAAGACTGTCTACCGCAGGCTGCGCCAGACCAACGGCTATAGACATGAGTAGAGTGATACATGCCATCGGTATCCAGGGATTCATATCAGCACCTCCTTGAAATGTACGGCACATCCGACACAACCTGCTATGGAATTGCTATGGGATCGGAGAGTAACAGTGTATCTACGAAGCCATCAGGACGCATCACAGGCTCGCGATTTTCGTACTCGAAGGGCTGTTCCTGGGCCGTCCGCTCTTCTCCGTGAGCGTTGTTGTACACTCTGGTATTGGCCGTAGATGATACCGCCTTATCGGGGGTTCTCTGCACGAACCAGTTGTTGTATATTAGCGCTCCTTGCGATGGCACGCCACGGATTCCGACCGCTGCCACGCTGCCCAAAAAGGTGTTGTGGTGAACGTTCATCCAGTCACCTGCGATGTCAGTGTTGTCGCCCCGATCGCGACCGCCGTGCATGTCGTAGGAGTGGCTAGTCTCATTGGGCCCTATCAAATTCCAGGCCGCCTCATAGCCACTGCCAGGAGCCCCACTTGACGCTATGGCGTGTCGGCAATAGTCCACACGATTGGCAATCACCTGCAGCCCGTTGGCATTGGTCGAAACCGGATAGCCGTACCCCGAACGCTGGATATGATGAAGATAGTTATGGTGTATGCGTACGCCCAAAGCGCCCGCACCTACGCCTACACCAGAGACGTTGAAGTTGTAGATCTCACAGTTGTCCACCTCTGCCCCGTAGTGGCCTATGCTCATGAAGCCGGAGTGGTCGGCCACCTTGTCGGTGCTTCCTTCCGCCCCCTCGAAGCGCAGGCCGGTAAGCCGTATCTCATCGCCACCACTTGTCATGAGAGTGTGACTCTCGCGCAGGGTGGTGAAGATGCGGGCCCCAGCCGAGCCATTGAGGCCACGTGTGCCTGCAAGTGTGACCCCAGCAGGCACCACCAGATTGCGCTGGCCGGTCAAATCAATTTCCACCCCATCGGGGAAGAAAATCACCTGTCCAGGCTGAGCTTGCTCGAATGCTTCCAGCATTTCTTCTTTGCTGGTGACGATGAAGTCTCCGGTGGTGAAGATCGGCTGATACCCTTCCCCACCACCAATTGGGTTGCCGGTGGGATTGTCCTCACAGCCGATGCTGGGATGATCTGCAAACGTCTCCATCTGCAACTCCCCTGTCTGTCCCGAGATGCCGAACAAAAACAGCCCTACAACTGCTGCCAACGCCTGGAGAGACATAGTTGCACCTCCGATATATTCAGCTGTAGCATGTGGCACGCATCTTTGGATACAGTATACCTGGACGCATTGATCCCACTGTGGCAGAACGGGCCTTCAAACTTCGCAGACAGGCCACCAATATTTAGCGGCCTGCTGTACGGCAGCACTTATTCCGGATACTCAAACATGATGTCTGCCTGTGCGTCCCATAGGGACGATACACTTTTCTTCGCCGGGCCGCTTTCACCTCCTGCCATCACTGCATATGGATATATGGACATAGCGCGGAACCCGCAGATCACAACCACACTGCAACATACTGCAAATGGCGCCAGTTGCAGTATGGCAGGCGCCTACGGAGAGTGCCTGTACCTTCGCGCTCACACTCACACTGCGTCCTGATCTCCCAAAATGCGCGTATACTGTATGCGCGCTTCCTCGCGGACTTACTGGTTCATCGGCAGTAACGTACCTGCAAAGCCTTCAGGGCGCAGGACTGGCTCCCCGTCCTATACTCAAACGCCATCTTCTGACCAGCTATATCTTGCCCACAACTGTTGTTGTGCACCCGCACTCTGTTGTGCAACTGAGGGGCTACCGTCAACACTATCATTTTACAAATGCCCTGGTAGAAACACGTTATGGTGCGTTCACACCTACACTAGCACCATGGCGCCATACGATATGGCGCCATGTGATATAGTGTGCCCGCCAGGAGCACCAGGCGGGCTCGCTCAGGCATAGTATCGCGTGAACGTAAAAGCCCGTCACGCAAGTGGATGCGGCAGTCCTGGCAGTTTTGATTGGCCGGACTACGCTTTTATACTTATGTGTTCGTAAGGAAGCGCGCTGACGCTGGCTTCAAGTCCAGTCTATGGTGTCTAATTACCGGGAGTCCAGGGTGCCCCCTCAAAATACCAATACTCAAGCTTTTTGGTCTCATCTTCTGACATCCATTTGGCATGTCCATCGGCAAAAGCGTTATTTATGCCACTATTGTGGCGCGGTGCCAGAAGATAGTGACCTTGAGGCCACCAAAACGGCCGGGTAGTGAGATATATGCCTTCAGAGATCGTGATGATGCTGGCAGGCTCTTTGATTTTGCCCACGCCCGGGCCGCCCTGACGCCAACCGAAACATTGGTTCATCGTATATGCATTCGCTGTGCAATTCGGAAGCGTTTCGCCCGTGATCCGACTCGTCGTATTATTGACCGCATGGCTGGGGCATACAAAAAGCTGCCAATTGTTTGTGTAGGGTTGAAAAAGCTCCATCCAGTAACAGTAGGATGTTGTGAAGTGTCCGGGATAGTCAAGAGCTGTCGATGCATACGTTTCGTCATAGTCGCTTGCGTACATCGTTATTGCGAGGGCGATCTGCTTCATGTTGCTCAGACAACCGGTCTGGCGCGCCTTCTCTCTCGCCCTTGCGAAGACAGGAAACAGGATCGCTGCCAGGATCGCGATAATCGCGATCACGACTAACAACTCGATAAGCGTAAAGCCTTTGCGTGTCATCCGTTTCATCTCCTCTGTTCCCAGCGTTTGTATACCCTTGTATACTCTTCTTCTTTGGATCCTACTCTCCTGCTACCGTGCACTACACTTGTTTTCCTCAAGTCACCTCCATGGCAATTCCTGGGCTATGATGACATGGCACGACATATGATGCCGGCGCGACACAGGTTCTGTATCGGTCCGATTACTCCTCACCGCTGCTTAGTTGTGGTCGCTTGCATCGCGCCCCCCTCGCTGTCTAGTTATATTTCCGCGTGCGTCTCATATCACCTTCTATGTAGCGGAGTCAGACGTGGTATGCAGTATGTATGCTGTCCACAAGCGGTTCTCACACAGAGAAATACAGGATGCATGGGGTGACGAATCACACCGGCCGCTCAGCCATGTCGGAAATGCATAACACCTCAGACACATTTGAGCGGCCGGTCGCAAGTGATTTGCTGCTACACTCGCCTGCATACGACGCCCTATCATAGTCTTATCACAGTCTTATCACATCCCTACCATAAGACGGAGCTAACAAGCGAGCAGTCTCCCAACTCGATGGCTAGCCAAGCATCGCCGCCAGGTCTTCCTCAGGAGTAGAGATGGGCATGATGTTGAAGTTGTCAACAAGCACCTGCAGAGCCGCGGGAGTGACGAAGGCCGGCAGCGTCGGGCCCAGGCGCATGTTTTTGATCCCCAGGTGAAGCAGCGTCAGCAGTATGCAAACCGCCTTCTGCTCATACCATGAGAGAATCAGCGACAGTGGCAGGCTGTTGACGTCAGTATCGAAGGCCTCCGCGAGAGCAACCGCAATGCGGATTGCCGAGTATGCATCGTTGCACTGCCCGATATCGAGCAGCCGCGGGATGCCGCCTATGTCACCGAATTGCAGCTTGTTGAAGCGATATTTGCCACATGCCAGGGTCAGGATTACGCAGTCGTCGGGGATATCCTGGGCCAGTTGAGTGTAGTAATTGCGGCCCGATTTGGCTCCATCGCAACCTCCTACCAGGAAGAAGTGGCGAATGGCACCGCTCTTGACTGCCTCGATGACCTTGTCGGCTACTCCCAGCACGGCCTCGTGGCCGAAGCCTACCAGTATGGTGTCGTCCGGACCGTCTTCAGTGAAGCCATCGGCAGCCAGTGCGGCTTCGATGACAGGGGTGAAGTCGCGGTCAGTGATGTGCCGCACTCCCGGCCAGGCAACCAGCCCGGTGGTGAAGATGCGATCCTTGTAGCTGTCACGCGGCTTCTGAATGCAGTTGGTCGTCATCAGAATGGCGCCAGGGAAAGCATCGAATTCCTTCTGCTGATCCTGCCATGCGCCTCCGTAGTTGCCCGCAAGGTGGGGATACTTGTTCAGGCCCGGATAGCCGTGGGCAGGGAGCATCTCGCCATGGGTGTAGACCCATATCCCCTTGCCCTCGGTCTGCTTCAGCAGCTCCTCGAGGTCTTTCAGGTCGTGGCCAGAGACGACGATAGCCTTGCCCTTGAGAGGATGGATCCGCACCGCGGTGGGGGTCGGGTCGCCGTACGTGCCCGTGTTGGCCGCATCGAGAAGCCCCATGACCTCGAGATTGACTTCTCCCACCTTCAGGGCAGCGGCGAGAAGCTCGTCCAGAGTGATTTCAGTTCTGGCCAGCAGGTCCAGCATTTCATGGAAGAAAGCATACGCTTTGTCGCTCTCGTGGCCCAGAATTTGCGCATGATCGGCATAGGCGGCCATACCCTTCAGGCCGTACATGACCAGCTCCTGCAGGCCGGTGATGTCCTCACCAAGGCTCTCCTGGCGAGTGTGGATGCCGATCTGGTCAGCCTGAGCGAGGATGCCAAGTATGTCGGCTGCAGGCGTGAAAGTAGCGGGCCCATCCAGTTGTTCGGGGGTTTTGCCTGCCTCAACACAGGCCGCCTCGTACATCTCTTTGGCCCGGGCGCGAAACTGTACGGCCGTGTCAATCAGCCCGCGCAGACGATCCGGATCGAAGTTCACGTTGGTGATTGTTGTGAACAGCGCCTCGACTACAAAGACATCCAGATCACGGTCTCGTGCCCCCAAAGCTGCGGCACGATGCGCATACATGGATACGCCCTTGAGGACATGCAACAGTACATCCTGGGCAGCAGCAGTCTCAGGATCCTTGCCACACACACCGCTGACGGTGCATCCGGTTCCTCGCGCTGTCTGCTCACACTGGTAACAAAACATGAGTGACCTCCCTGTAGCTTTGCGGAAGTATCTAACGGGTATACAGACCTGTTTACGAAGGGAAAATAGCGCTCGCTAAGCTAATGTGGTATTGCGGTATCAGTATATGCACTAACTCGTCCAGTGTCAAGCAGGTGTTGCACTCGGTGTGAGGTGACCTGGTCCGATGCAGCATATACCTGGCAGCCTACTGCGGTCAGTCGTCGATCGCCCCGTGTTTTCGCAGCAGGCACTCAAGCTCATCGAGAGGGATGGCGGCAAACGTAACGCCGTTACAGCCGCTCATGGTCTCACAACGCAGGATCGAGTTGATGATAGCCTCCTCAACTGCTTCAACAGCAGCGGTGAAAAACTCCGTCAGGTGCGGTTCCGGTACAAGTCCGGGTGGGGCGATGCCAACCTCGCCCGCAGAGGAGATGCGGTAACCGGTGGAGAAGGCGATGACAAAATCACCGCTGCTGTGGCTGGCAGTGGCGCCGGTGCGTCCCAGGCCCAGCGCACCTCTTCGCGCCAGACGTTTCAGCTGGCGTGCCTCCATCGGAGCATCAGTTGCGATCAGGATGATGATAGAGCCGTGCGCGGTCTCTGTAGGGGCAGAGCTCAGATGCCTTCCGACAGGTATCCCGTCTATCCGCAAATCCTGCGCCGCGCCAGTGTTGGTCAGTACCAAAGCGCCAACATGATACTCCTGCACCGTTCGAGAGGCAGTTCCGATGCCCGCTTTCCAACCAAAGCCTCTCATCCCCACTCCCGCACCGACGTTTCCCTCTGCTACACCGCCTCCTGAGGCAGCCTGCAGACACTCGCGCACATGCTCGGCGGTCACATGTCGCCCAACTGCGTCGTTTAGCCCGGCATCGTTGCATTCCCCAACTAGCGGGTTGAACGTGTGGGCTGTGGGGTTTTGCTCAGCCATCCAGCCGCAAAGCGCATCAGCCACCCTCCAGGCGCTCAGTGTGCTGGTGAGCAGAATCGGAGACTCGATCTGCCCCAGCTCCGTGACCTGTGGCAGGCCAACCGTTTTGCCAAAACCGTTGATGACATGCACTGCCGCGCAGATCCGGTCAGTGTAGAGGTTGCCGCCATGAGGGACGATCGCCGTGACGCCCGTACGCACAGGGCCTTGACCGACGATCAGTGGCCCCTCACCGCGGATGACTGACACATGCCCCACACGAACATCCGGCAC
>JAAYSP010000206.1 GCA_012518355.1 candidate division WS1 bacterium
CCGATATCGGCATGGATGAGCTAACTCGGGACGTCAAAGAGTATGTCATCGAGCCGATCATACCGTGGGAACTGCGCTGCAACAGTATGGACATCAAGGTCAACTGCACCGGACGTTTTGTCATGGGTGGCCCCCAGGCCGATACCGGGCTGACCGGACGCAAGATCATCGTAGACACTTATGGCGGCATGGCTCGGCACGGCGGCGGTTGCTTCTCCGGCAAGGATCCGACGAAGGTGGACCGCTCCGGAGCGTACATGATGCGCTATATCGCCAAAAACATCGTCGCGGCCGGTCTGGCTGAGCGCTGCGAGCTGCAGGTGGCCTATGCTATCGGCGATCCGGAGCCGTTCTCAGTGGCCGCTTTCACCTTCGGCACAGGCAAACTACCCGAGACGCGCATATCTCAGATAGTGCAGGATTGCTTCGACCTGAGCCCTGCCAGCATGATCGAGAAGCTCGATCTGCGTCGCCCGATATACCACAAAACTGCGGCATACGGGCATTTCGGGCGCGAAGAGCCTGAGTTTACCTGGGAGAAGCTAGACGCAGTGGACATGCTCAGGGAGGCGGCAGGTCTATAGCCAACCGTGGCACAGACAGAGGCAATGCTGACGGCACACTGTTCCCTGAGCTGTACGACCCGCAGCCTCCGGACAGTCCGCAATCGCAACAGTATGCGCAGGTAATCGTAGACGTCGGAGGCGGTGCGTCCGCTGCGGTAACCGCATCCACTGGTGTGGGGCGACCGTTCACGTATGCACTGCCTGACCGATTGGCCGAGCAGGTGCAGGTAGGCAGCTATGTGCTGGTACCGTTCGGAAGTCGCCGACTGCCCGGCTATGTCGTCGGCTTCACTGCTGAGCGTCCCCCCGCTCGCCTGCGCGAGATAGCCAGTCTGCTGCTCGACGATCCCGTGTTCGGCCCTGCTGAGGCGCAACTGGCCGACTGGATTGCCCGTCGCTATCTGTGCTCCCCGTCCGAAGCTCTGCGATTGCTGCTGCCTCCGGGTGGAGGGCGGAAGGTCACCCGCGAGGCCTGTCTGACCGACCGAGGTAGGGCCGCTCACGATGGGGGCTTGTTCGGCCGCGCTCCCCGCCAAAAGCAGGTCGCTTCAGCACTGCTCGATGGCCCTCTGGAGTTCGACAAGCTGCACCGGCTGCTGGCTTCGTCCGAAAAGGGTCTCAAGCGCAACACGATTTCGGCGGCACTGGACAGCCTGGAGCAGGCCGGCTATGTGCGTCAGAGTCGCCATCTGCAGCGTCCGACTGCCGCGCCGGTCAGGCGGCAGGTGGCACGGCTGGCTGAGCCCGAAAGCTCATGGGAAGACATCCTGGAAGAGCTGGACAGAAAAGCTCCTGTGCAGGCAGAAATGCTTCAGGAGTTGATGGCCGCTGATGATGAGCCGGTGCCGGTGGCCGAGCTCAACCGCAGTGCGATCTCGGCTCTGCAGAAGAAGGGGCTGGTGCTGGTAGAGCTGCAGACAGTTCGTCGGGCACCTGCCGAGGAGCAGTGGGAGGGTGCAGAGGCCGATTTCCTGAAGCTGACCACCGATCAGAGACGGATATACGAGGATATCAGCACTGCGATCGAGCGGCGCCAGTTCCGGCATGTGCTCATCCACGGCGTCACCGGTAGCGGTAAGACCGAGGTATATCTGCACTGCATCAGCAAGGCGTTGGCGCAGGGGCGTACCGCCATGGTGCTGGTGCCCGAGATAGCTCTTACGCCTCAGATGGTAGGGCGATTCCGCGCTCGCTTCGGGGATCGTCTGGCCCTGCTACACAGCGCTCTGGGCACTGGAGAGCGTTTCGATGAGTGGCAGCGAGTTGCTAGCGGAGAGGCACGCATCGTCATCGGAGCCCGTTCGGCGATCTTCGCACCGGTGCATGACCTGGGCGTGGTCATAGTAGACGAAGAGTATGATCCGGCGTACAAGCAGGACAGCACTCCGCGCTATCATGCCATCGAAGTCGCCGAGCAGCGTGCTCGAGCTGCAGATGCAGTGCTGCTGATGGGCAGCGCCACCCCCAGCATGGAGTGCTACCACTCGGCCCGCACTCTCGAGCGCATCGAGCTCATGGAGCTGCCTCAGCGCATAGATGATCGGCCCATGCCGCCGGTCACGATCATAGACCTGCGCAGGGAAGTGCGGCTGGCCACCGGTGTGACCTTCAGCGATGAGCTGATGGCAGGGCTGGAGGCGCGGCTGCAGGCCGGTGAGCAGAGCATGCTGTTTCTGAACCGGCGTGGCTTCTCGACCTTTCTGATCTGCCGCGAGTGTGGCCATACCCCCCGATGTCCCGACTGCGCAGTGTCTCTGACACACCACTGGGGAGAGGCCGCGCTGAAATGCCACCACTGCGACTACCGATTGCCAGTGCCAGACAAGTGCAGCGAGTGTGATGCGCTGGATGTGGGCTTCCTGGGGCTGGGCACCGAGCGGGTGGCCGACCAGGTGCAGCGGGCCTTCCCTGACGCAACCGTACTGCGCATGGACCGCGACACCATCACCACCAAGGGTGCCTATGGGGCGATACTCGGGCAGTTCGCTCGCCAGGAGGCAGACATACTGGTCGGTACGCAGATGATCGCCAGTGGCCACGACTTCCCGAATCTGACTCTGGTGGGAGTGCTGAATGCCGATACCGGGCTGCATCGTCCTGATTTTCGCGCCGCTGAGCGCACTTTTCAGTTGCTCACTCAGGTATCGGGCCGACCGGGGCGTGCCGAAAAGCCCGGTGAGGTGCTGGTGCAGACCTACAACGCGGACCACTACGCGATCCGTACCGCTGCTTTCCATGACTATGTCGCGTTTTTCGCCACCGAGCTGGAGTACCGTCGTCACGGTGTCTACCCACCTTTTGTCGAACTGGTGAGGCTGGTGATCAGCTCTGAGCAGCAGAAAGTCGGCTGGGAGGCAGCTCAGCAGGTAGCGGTTGCACTCGACCGACAGGGCGTATATCATAGGCTAAGTGACGAGGGGTCCCCTACTGAGATGCATTTTCTCGGCCCTGCTGAGTGTCCGCTGCGCAAGCTGCGAGGCCGATGGCGTTTCAGTCTACTGCTGAAGGGTCCGGATGCAGACGAGTTGGCCGCAGCAGTGGGACGGGTCACTGAACAGATGGCGCTGCCCGATGGTGTGAGTTTGACAGTAGATGTGGACCCTCTGAACATGATGTGAGCAGTTGTGTGTCGGAAAAGGCTGTCTGAGCCAGCCTGGCTCGTCAGTCTTCTGTGTATACCGGCCGACAGAGATGTGAGCGTTAGTAGACGCTGGTGGGAGATGCACTATGGCTTTACGGAAAATCCTGGTGTGTGGTGACCCGGTGCTGCGGATGAAAGCCAAACGCGTCCGTAGCATAGATGACGGACTGCTGGAGATGCTCGATGATATGGTCGAGACTATGTTCGATGCGCCGGGCATCGGCCTTGCGGCTCCGCAAATCGGCGAGAGCGTGCGTGTGGTGGTAGTCGCCGACCTGTCCGTGGATGATGATCAGGAGCGCCCAGAGGTTCATAGGCTGATAAATCCACGGATCGTGGAGGCCGAGGGGCAGGTGGAGGCTGCAGAGGGCTGCCTGAGCCTGCCAACGCTGCAGGGCGTGGTGCTGCGTCCGCGGCGCGTAGTAGTCGAGGCGCTGGATGCAGATGGCGAGCCGATGGTGATGGAGATGGAGGGCTGGTCTGCCCGCGCGATCAGCCATGAGATAGACCATCTCGATGGTAGGATGTTCATAGACCTGGCTGAGCCCGACAGCCTCGCCTGGATGGTGCCTGATGAAGAAGATGACAGGGGCTACCGGCTGAACACCGTCTCCAAACAGGAAGCTCTGGAGGCGTTTCAGAGGCTGGTAGACCGAGCGAAGGCGGATGGCTGATGCGAGCGGTTTTCATGGGCACTACCCAGTGGGCGGCA
>JAAYSP010000074.1 GCA_012518355.1 candidate division WS1 bacterium
CCGACTTCGACCCATCTGGCCATGGTAGCCATAACGGTATCGGCAACATGATCTACCCGGGCGATGATGGCCGCCCGTGGAGCTCCCAGAGGCTGGAGATCCTGCGCGAGGGCATGGAGGACTACGAGTATCTGCTGCTGCTTCGGGAGGCCATAGAACGCAACCCTGCCTCACCCCATGCGGCGCTGCTGGAGATACCTGAGCAGTTCTCGGAGACATATCCGGTGGACACTGATGCGGGCTTCATAACCGACTGGCGTGACGCCATCGGCGCAGCGCTGCATGAGTTGCAGTAGCCCCGAAAGGGGAGGCTGATAGGGTGGCGGCTGGTAGGGCAGCCCCGAAAGGAGAGACTGATAGCGCAGACTGATAGGGCAGAGGCCGCATCTTCCTGGCATCTGGCGCTGCCGTTTCCCGACTGTCGCGGCTGTGGTACTACCGGACTGGTGGTGCCGGGTGCGGGCAGGTACGCTTCAGAGTATCTCGTATCATAAAAATAGCGGAATATAGGGCCCATGTAGAGAAGGTGATGCATACAGCAGAATTGGATCGCCAGCTTCAATTGTAGTGAGCAAAAACAATGCGTAAGGGTGTGCATTCAAGCATAGTTGATGAGAGGTGACGACACGCATGCGCAAGACAAAAGGCTTCACTTTGATTGAACTTTTGGTCGTGATCGCGATAATCGCGATCCTGGCGGCGATTTTATTTCCTGTATTTGCGCGGGCGCGTGCCAAAGCGCGCCAGACCAGCTGTCTAAACAACATAAAAAACCTTGCCCTGGCCCATCAGATGTACATGCAGGACTATGACGAAACCTTTCCCTTCGCACAGTTGTATTGCTACGCAACCCCACAGCGCAACGAATTTGAGGGTGTCAACCGTCGCTGGATCTACTGGTTAGATGCGATCAAACCCTACGTGATGAACAAAGATGTCTACAGATGCCCTGAGACGAAAGAAGACTGGTGCAGTTATGGCCGTAACATCTCGTTAGGCTACTACAACACCACCGCAGTAGATGACCCCCCAAGAACTGGTACGTCGTACGTTGGAGTGAACATAGGCAAAATCAAAAAGCCTGCCGAGTTCGTCCTGCTGGCCGACAGGCCTGACTGGGAACCGAGCTACTACCACTACTGGAACGGCATTTGGACCGACCCGACCAACCCCTACTACGAGCAATTCTGGCTTGACCGGCACAATGGCGGGATGAATACCGCGTTTGTTGATGGCCATGTCAAGTGGTATTCTCGCAACCAGTTCGGTGCGGTGGATTACGGCGGCTCTCTGTACTGGTTTGTGGGTTCGGACGGTTAGGCAGTTGTGTGCTGCCAGATCGGCACAGATGACATGAGTGCAAACGAGATGTGCCTTGCCCGTGGCTGGCCGTCTATGGCTGGCCACGGGCCTAT
The DNA here is from genome assembly GCA_012518355.1 of candidate division WS1 bacterium. Classification (GTDB taxonomy): domain Bacteria; phylum Armatimonadota; class Zipacnadia; order Zipacnadales; family UBA11051; genus UBA11051. The sequence continues at coordinate 1,416 of JAAYSP010000074.1, forward strand.
GGCGATGTGAGCAGCCAAAGAGCAGCGATGCAAGTCTGCTGTGGCTCTGTAAGCATCATGGCGTGCGGCGCTTCGGCTTGCAGAGCGATATCCCTGGGACTACGTACCACCCGAAAAGGGGGCCCGCTGATGCGCAACAGTTACCTTCTCCTGACTACAGTGATGCTTGTGGCGATAGCGGCAGGTGTCTGCCAGGCCGCGCACGTAAACAGCCTGGTGCTATATCCAGCACGGACAAATCTGGCGGCAGGGGCGACTGTCGAGGCTTCGTCAACGGCTGGGCGGCCCGGGCAGCAGTACTCGGTGGAGTGCATAAACGACGAGGAGCTGGGGAGCTGGTGGGCCAGTGGGACAAACGTCCCGCTGCCACAGTGGGTCAAGCTCAGCTTCGATGAGGCACAGACAGTAGACACGGTAGTATTTATGCAAGCCGATCACCACCCGCAACTGTACGCCCGCTGCAAGCTGCTGCAGCTTTCGTTCTCAGATGGCAGCACGGTGCAGCAGGAGCTCGCAGACTCTGCCGGTCCGTTCATAATTCGTTTCCCTGCCAGAACAGTGCAGTGGTTGCAGTTGGATATGCTCGAAGCCCACGAGGTGAAAACTTATTTCACCGTCAACGAGGTCATGGTTTTCAGCGATCCCGACCAGAAAATCAGTGCAAGAGTATCGAACAAACAGAGGTGGTTACGAGTGGATTTGACCGAGACCGGCCGCGAGTTCCATCCGACCGTGTACATGACGCCCGAGGATGTCCGGCGCGCGCGCGCCAACATCGAAGAGCACGAGTGGGCCCGCTCGCTGGCCGACAGCATCATCGCGAATGCAGACACTGTAGTGGACAGGTCTTCAGAGTGGATCCGGCAGAATTGCCCGGATAAGGGAGCTGCTTTTGCCTACGGCTTAACCGGCTGCCCCATATGTGCAGGTCTGTGGGGGTCATGGGGCGGGGCCAACTGCAGCTTCGACAGGCCGGGCACAGTCCAGTGCAGGAATGGCCACATCCTGCCAGATGAAGCACACCCTGATGATGGCACCGGCTACGAAAATCCGGACGGCCGGATACACTATTTCGTCGGCTCGTACAATTCGTGGGTAGTAGAGACCTACCAGAAGTGGGCCGACTGGCTGGCGTTTGCCTACACGGTCACCGGTGAAGAGAAGTATGCCGAGACCTGTGCAGTGTTGCTCGATGCGCTGGCCGAGATCTACCCGTCATGCGACGCGGGCTCATGGGACTACCCCTCAACACCTCCCAGTGGCAGGCTGAGCCGGCCGTGGTACCAGGTGGCCCGAGTTCTGGTGACCCTGGTAGACTACTACGACCAGATCTACAACAGCCCGGCGCTGGACCAGCCCTCGTTCGTGGACGGCCTGACCCGACGCGAAAACATAGAGACAAACATGCTGAAAAACGGGGCATGGTACTGCTATGAGCAGTCTCTGGCTGGCGGCCTGAACAACGGTGAGGCCGACTATATCAGAGGCGCGTTGTCTGTCGGCTGCCTGCTGGGCATAGAGTCCTATGTGGACTGGGCGCTGGATGGCCCGTACGGGATACGCGCTTCAGTGCAAAACAACGCCGACCGCGATGGCAGGTACTATGAGAGCGCGCTGCTTTACGCCATCCATGCGCGCAGCCTCTATCTTACGTTTGCCGAACCGCTGCTAAACTACCGCAGCGAGCGCTATCCCGAGGGGGTCAACCTGTACGACGACCCGGACTTCCGCTCCTTTTATGTGCTGCCACGCCTGGCGGTGGACTGCGTCGGCAAGTATCCGCGCTATGGAGACAGCGCCCCCGACACTGCGCACACACTTCCGGGTGACACGATGTTCGACGCTTCCGACTACAGCTTCGCTGAACACATCTACAACCGCACAAGCGACCCGCAGGTACGGCACGATTTCGGCATGCTGGTCAACTGGCTGACAGATGGTCAGGTGGAGAAGGCGCGCGCCAGCTCCGGTCTGGCCCGCTGGTTGCTGTTCCACGGCAAGGATGCGCCTGCAGCTACAGACACGCTACCCGAGCGGCTGCAGCGGATGATCAGCGATACCTACCTGATGGGGCAAAAAGGGGTAGCCATTTTGCGCACCCCACAGTCGCCCCAGGCGCAGGCGTGCCTACTGCGCTACGGGCCGGTGCTCAATCACGGCCACTTCGATGACCTGAACATCAACTACTTCGGCCTGGGCTATGAGCTGACTTACGATTTGGGCTACAGCTTCGGCTCGACACACACCCAGGTTGGCTGGGCCAAGCAGACCGCCGCACACCAGCTGGTGCTCGTGGATGAGACGTGCCAGCTTTCCGACAAGAGCGATGACACCGGCGGCAGCCTTCACATGCTGGCGGCCATGCCCGGCATGCAGGTGGTGGATGCAGACTCAAACGATGTCTACCGCTCGCTGGGTGTAGACACTTACCGCCGCTTCCTGGCGCTGGTCGGGGACGGCCCGGAGAGCTACCTGCTGGATATCTTCACCGTACACGGCGGCACTCAGCATGACTACATGGCCCATGCCCTGTCAGATCAGGCCAGCTTTGAAGGCGTGACACTGGGGGCCCCTGAGGCCGGCTCGCTTGCCGGTCCGGATATCAACTGGGGCGAGCGCCAGCAAAACGACGGTGATGTCGACCCGACAAAGGGGACATACTGGGTGGCGCCCCCCTTCAACGGCCTGGGCTTCATGATGCACCCTCAGCGGGGGACTGCTGCAGGCCCGTGGTCAGCCACCTGGACGCTGCCTGATGGGCAGAATCACATGCGCATGACCATGCTGCCGGAGGAGGGCACGGAAGTCATCAGCACCTGGGCACCGGGCATTTACCCGCCAAACCCCAAAGCCCGGCATGTCGTGGCACGCCGCCGCTCCGACGGCGGGCCGCTGAGCAGCACTTTTGTGTCTGTGCGCGAGCCATTCGGCCCCATGAGCAGCATATCCGGAGGTCTCCAGGGCGCGGGGTTGATGTCACTGGCCAGCACCGAGGATGGCACGATCAAGTACCTGGGCGACCTGCGACTGGTGCTGTTCCAGGCCCGCGAGTTCGGCGGCCAGGTGCATTTCGACCTGCAGGCGCCTGCTGATGGCCAATACTATCTGCTGATCAGCCCCTACACCTCGCCCAACTA
>JAAYSP010000240.1 GCA_012518355.1 candidate division WS1 bacterium
GGGGGACGGCAGGCCTCCCGGGCGCGTGGCTCAGGTGACCTGCCTCCGCCGCGTAGCTCGGGGGTATGGGGGCGGTGTGGCCGTCACAGTCGGCGCACGCACGGCACGCCATGCCTCCCGATCGCGTAGCTCGGGCTTCCAGCCCGAGGCGACCGTGCCTCGAGTTCCGCCTGCGACTGCATGGACGGCACGCCATGCCTCCCGATCGCGTAGCTCGGGCTTCCAGCCCGAGTCGACTGTGCCTCGAGTTCCGCCTGCGACTGCACGGACGGCACCTGTCGTCATGGTCGGCGCAGACCGCCACAGTCGCACATGCAGCGCAGCGGGGGTGGCCGCACGCACAGCACCTGTCGTCATGGCCTGCGCAGACCGCCGCGGTCGCACATGCAGCGGGGCGGAGGTGGCCGCACGGACGGCACCTGTCGCCATGGCCTGCGCAGACCGCCACAGTCGCACATGCAGCGGGGCGGAGGTGGTCGCACGCACGGCACCTGTCGCCATGGCCTGCGCAGACCGCCACAGTCGCACATGCAGCGGGGCGGAGGTGGTCGCACGCACGGCCCTGTCGTCATGGTCGGTGCAGACCGCCACGGTCGCACATGCAGCGGAGCGGAGGTGGTCGCATGGACGGCACGCCATGCCTCCCGATCGCGTGACTCGAGTTCCGCCTGCGACTGCACGGACGGCCCTGTAGCCATGGTCGGCGCAGACCGCCACAGTCGCACATGCAGCGCAGCGGAGGTGGTCGCACGCACGGCCCTGTCGTCATGGTCGGCGCAGACCGCCACAGTCGTACATGCAGCGGAGCGGAGGTGGTCGCACGGACGGCCCTGTAGCCATGGCCGGCGCAGACCGCCACGGTCGTACATGCAGCGGAGCGGAGGTGGGCGCACGGGCGGCCCTGTCGCCATCGCCGGTGCAGACCGCCGCAGTCGCACCTGCAGCGAAGCGGAGGTGGTCGCATGGACGGCCCTGTCGTCATGGCCTGCGCAGACCGCCACAGTCGCACATGCAGCGGGGCGGAGATGGCCGCACGCACGGCCCTGTAGCCATGGTTTGGGGTTGCGCGACGGGCGGCGGCTCGGCGTGGCCCGCTCTGCGGGCCACCAGCGCTTCATGGGCCTGAGTTGCGGGGCGCAACTCAGGCCCAGGAAGCGCCACTGCTATGCGGCTGCAAGTGTGGGGACACACTTGCAGCCGCATAGCAGGCCGAGCCGCCTCCGGTATCACATAGCCGCAGCGTCTGGCCGTGTGCAGTTGCCGTACGCCGTAGCCGTAAGCCGTGCAGCGTGCGGGAGAGGGAGGATGGGCTGGCAGGTGTGTTCAGAGGAAGTTCAGGTTGCAGGCACGGTTGAAGCCCGGCGGGGCGAACCCTATCAAGCCCCAGAGGGGCACCGGGCTGAAAAGCGTAGTGCGCTTGCTGCTGACTGTGTTGCTACCAGTATACACATACTTGAGCGCCCTGACAACCCTCCCTTGGCTTGAGGCTACAACTATGGTATAGTCCTATGTATGCTCAAGTTATGCGGCATAAACTTATCGAAACCTCTATGCTTGGAGGGAAACAAATGAGCGACGATCAGAAAAACAGCAAGCAATCCAGCGACACCGACACGCCACAGGAGCCAGACAAATCAGCGTCTTCATCTGATACATCATCTTCTAAGGCTTCTACTAACTCTTCAAATACTCCTAAAAGTACTGATGATCCACGTGAAAGCACCAAGCCACAAATGGTATCTAGATCTACTGCATCAAAACCACAAAGAATGTATAAATTTGCTGCATCAGAAGCAGCGAAATCTGTTAAAGAGAAGTCAAGGCAAGACAAAGGCGAGGAGACAGACGATGAGCAACAAAAATAGCGGCAAGCAGCCTCCGAAGCGGCGAGACACCCACTCTCAAGCCTCGAAAAAAAGCGATCCTAGGGTCACCACGAAGCTGCAGGGTCTCAGAGAAAGCGACATACCTAACCGCTAGCTACAGCTACAAAATGCCATTTGCCATGAGGCTACCCACTGTCTAGCCGCCCAAAAAAGAGGCGATAAGTTTCGCAAGCCATGGCAGGCTGAGTGCTATCACAGCCCGGGCAAACTGCCTGTAAGCACGCTGGACTTTGTCGCCTTTTTCAGCGGCCACTACTTTCAGGCCAGCCGCGGCGCTTGCGTATTGCCCGATAAATAACGTTTCCGCATTAGAACCGTGGTAGTCTGCATATCGGACTGCATCCTCAGGCTTCGGTGGATGTGGGTGCAATTTCGGTTTCCGAGCATCTATGGCAATACATATTGCCGACACGCTGAAGGCGAAAAAAGGAGCCGCTGCTATAACAAGTATAGCCGACACCCACGCGGGCTCTGACATCGACGCCGACACCTTGGAGCCATAAATCAGAGCACCTGTGACCAATGCGCTCAGTGCGCTTACATACTGTATGACACTGTCTGCTTTGGCATCTAGTTCCTTCGTCGCTTCATATATCCGTTCATAGTCATCCTTCGCGTATTGACACGCCCAGCCATAGTCAATGCCGCTCTCAGCCTCTATGTTCTTGGCGAATTCCTCTGCCTTTTCTTGCTCTCTTCTAACCTGCTCCAATTCAGCCTCAGCCCTGACATCCACCACCCTAAGCCAGTTCCCAGGCCATGTCCTCCAAAACCAAAACCATGTATTGCGCCACCAAGAGCACGCTTTGCGCCATTCGGTCATGTCTTTGCGCCATTCGGTCATGACCTTACGCCATTCGGCCATGACCTCGCGCCATTCACTTATGTCCTTGCGCCATTTCTTCATGACCCTGCGCCATTCGATCATATCCTCGCGCCATCCAGGCATGACCCTGCGCCATTTCTTCATGACCCTGCGCCATTTCTTCATGACCTTGCGCCATTCGGCCATGACCTTACGCCATTCGGTTATATCCTCGCGCCATTCGATCATGTCCCTGCGCCATTCGATCATCTCCTTGCGCCACTCGGTCATGTCCTTGTGCCATTCGGTCATCTCTATGTGCCATTCGATTATGTCCTTGCGCCATTCGGCCGTGCCCTCGCGCCATTCGGTCATGTCCTCGCGCCATTTAGTCATGATCTTGCACCATGCGGTCATGTCCTCGCACCATTTGGTCATGACACTGCGCCAGTCAGCCATATCTTCATCCTCCGACATCGGCGAGTGGACGGCTCGTCTCGGCTGCTAGGTTCTCCTTTTCGGCTTCTCTAGCCTCTGTTTTCTCTTCTCCGAGCGGTAGTAGTCCGAGCTGGTGGCGGATTTCGTCGGCGGTCAGGGCGCCGATCGATGCGTAGATGCGGGCTACCTGTGCTTCGGTCAGCTCTTCGCTCAGCTCCATCTCGGCGAAGCGCAGCTCCCAGTCGGCGATCCCCAGCTCCTCGCGGATCAGTGCGTTGAGCTTGAACTCCACACGCCGCTGCTCGGGGCGCACCACCTGTTCGCGGAACGTCTTGTCCTGATCCATCGCGTTTGCCCGGTTCGAGTCCTCGATGATCGTCACTTTTGCGGGCGGGACGCGGTGCACCATCAGCA
>JAAYSP010000075.1 GCA_012518355.1 candidate division WS1 bacterium
GTAGAGATGGAGTGTTGCTCAGAAAAACGGACCACACCGGCTGGCGCCCTGCGGCAAACAATTCGCCGACCATCATCGCGGCGCACGCGCTGCTCAGCCCACGGCTCTGGTATGCCGGATCAGTGGCCACTCCGATGTCATCAAGCCAGGCCGCACGTGCGTAAGTGACTGCCGCCGACACCAACTGCCCGTCTGCGAGGGCCGCTATCACGATGCCGTCCTCCAGTAGCTCCTCCCATGAAAGCCAGGAGTTGCGTAGCCACATCAGGTCGGGGCTGCAATGCTCAAGCAGCGGCAGGTCGGCACGCGCCAGTCGCCGCAACTGTACTTCATCAGGTGGGGAGATGTGCACGTGGTCGTCCACAGTACGCTGTATGCCGGGCTCTAGCATCGCTTCTTCACCGTATACTGTGCCTACCGGTTCGAGCAGGCTGTCCACAGTCTCGTCCGGGCACCAGTACAGTCTCATGCACGGCAGGCGGGAGATCAACTCCGCCTGCCACTCGGCATCATCACCGAAGATGAACGCGACGGGCTCGGATGTCTCCGTCTGGATCACGACGTTGGCCCAGTCATCGTCAGCCCACACCTGGGCGCGGCGGCGTATCAGGAAGTGGAACGGTATCACGGTCCGTGTGTTCTCTCCGAGGCTTGCCATGAGGCGGGGGAAGTCGTCTGGTTGCACTTGCATTGGCGTCTCCGCATCTGTCAGTATGCGAGCCACAGTTGCGGCTCTGGATATGATCGGGTCGAGAGTGGCTACACCTGACTCTCTCGACAGTTCTCTTCTCGCTATGACCTGGCCTGCTCTATCGTGCCAGTTCAGAGGGGCAGGCTGTATCCGGGGCAAGCAGGTGCAGATGTCGCACCAGGTTATTTTTGGGCACTCTCACATGCCGCAGCAGTCTCAGGCCTGCGCTTGCAGTGAACTCTTCAGTCAGTCTGATGGCGGCTACCACCGCGACACGCCGTGCAATCGTGGCCAGATTGCGTAGCAGATCCGCATACAGCCCGTCGTGGATGCAGACGTTGCGTCCATAAGGCAGGTCGAGGATTGCCGCATCGTAACCAGCGCCCAGCCGCCGTGCATCGGCCACAAACAGTCGTCGGGGCAGCCCCAGAGCTGTCAGGTTTTCGGCCGCCTGTGCGATCATCTTCGGATTGATGTCACAGCCGACGGCCTGTACGCCTGCAGCGAGGGCTTCGATAAGCGCCACTCCCGCCCCACAACACGGGTCAATCAGCGTGTCACCTGGTGAAGCCACCAGGTTCACCATGGCCCGCGAAAAGCGCGTTGGCAGGGAGCCGGAGAAGAAATGAGGCCGGTTTTCGTGTGAGGGCCAGTCAGGCATGTACTCGCTGACTATCGGGCCGATCGTCCACAGCTTTGAAGTGGCAACCAGGCCGAGGCGAACGGATGGATGGGTCAGGTTTGGCCGCCCTGTGATGGCATCAGCTACTGCTATCACCGGCTCCAGCGACGTAAGTTTGTAGTCTGGAGAGGGGCAGAAGTGCTCTATGCGAAAGCCTTCCCAGGCGAGAGATTTAGCGCGGATTTCATCACACAGCTCTTGCAGGTTCGAGCCGCTAGCAGCTATGTGGGTGCATGTAGAGATCAGGGCAGCCCGCCGGATGTCTACAGCTACAGGTGCGATACCGAGGCGCCCAACTGCTTCGCAGCCGGTGAAAGCATGGAACTCGGCGGCAGCAAGCTCCTCATGCCCCTGAGGCGGCACCAGTATGTAGGCGTACATGGTTCAGAGACCAGCTTTCGATGCCGGTGCCGTCGGCATTGCGATGATATCCCACGGATACTGCCCGTCTCGGATGGGCGGTATGCCAATCTGATCCAGATTGCTGCCTGCTTCGGCAAACAGTCGGCGCAATTGAGAGAAGTCAACCTGTTTGGTTGAAGCAGCCACAAGCGCCGATGCCAGATGCTCATCACCACGAGATATGGCCGTCTGTACTGCGGCCCAGCGTGCAGAGCCTGCCCGCACCTGCACTCGAGGCAGCCTGCGCAAGGCAGTACTCACTGTTGCCAGCAACTGCCTCATCGTTCGGTAGTCGGGCACCTCGGCTGCCTGTAGGGCCGTATGGGGCTTGGGCACAAACGGGTTGATGCTGATGGTGAAGGAGCATCCCGGAAAATCGCGTGTGAGATGCTCTACTAGAGACACAATCGCGGCACGATCATGCTCAGTTTCACCTGGTAGCCCCACCAGAAAGTACAGCTTTACCGAAGTCAGTCCGGCATCAGAGGCATCCGTGATGCCCTGGAACAGTGCCTCGTCCGAGAGGCGTTTGCAGACTGACTGTCTCAAGGTTTCTGTCCCGGTTTCGGGGGCGAAGGTGACTGACTGCTGGCCTGAGGCGGCCAGAAGCTCGAAAAGCGCGCGGTTGTCACCATCGGCACGCATCGAAGACACCGATACCAGGGGCATCGGATCCATCTGCATGAGCGCATGGCATAGCTGGTCCAGGCGCGGATAGTCCGATACCGATGCACTCACCAGCCCGATGCGTCGGGTGTGTGCCAGAGCGGACTGTATGGGCCCCAATAGAGCTTCCATGGGCCGGTTGCGCATCGGGCGATAGATCTGTCCGGCCAGGCAGAAGCTGCAACCCTGCCTGCAGCCACGGCTCATCTCTATGAGGTAGCTATTGGCGAATTCCGTGTGTGGTGTCAGGATGGCTGTGGCGGTGATGATCTTATCGAGCATCGTTGCGTACTGTCGCTGGACCGGTGATCGTGTCATGCCGGGCACGAAGAATCCTGGTCGTGTGGACAGGTACTCGGCCCACTGGTCACGGGGCAACTGTGTCAGAGCTTGCAGATCGGGAAGCCTGGGCTCCACCTCGCCAATGTAAATGGCGTCGAACAGATTCAGCACCGGCAGCGGGTTTGCTGTGAAGCATGGTCCGCCGCCCAGCAGGAACGGGTGTGCGTCCGTACGTTCGCTTCGCCTGGGGGGGATCCCGCCCAGGTCAAGACACAGGGGCAGATTGAGCCAGTCCAGTTCGAAGGAGGTAGTCACTGCCAGCAGGTCGAAATCATCCAGTGGCGTATCAGTCTCCAGTGAGCTGAGGCGTTGTCTGTGGCGGTTCAGGCGTTCTGTCTCTTCGGTTGACGGGAGAAACGCTCGCTGGCAGGACAGTTCGTCCAGCCCGTTCAGCAGGCTGTACAGGGTGTGGACGGCCAGAGATGACATGCCTGTGTGGTAGCTGTTAGAATACAGGAGGCAAGCGCGTAGCCTGGCCTCGTCCCGTCCAGGCGAAGTTATCGCGGTCTCCGATGATAGTAGCTGCTCTCTGGTAAGCTGATCACTTCGGGCTCTCAATGCGTGTCACCGTCTTCACTATATCAGAGCTGTACTGGTGCCACAAGACAGTTGTCGGCGTACACAGCACGGCCCTGCCATTTGGCCAACGGTGCTCGCATTGCAGCAATCAGCCATATCTATTGATGAGATTTTCGGTCCGGAGAAGGTGAATTGACCAATCACAGAGAAAGCTACTGTTGCCTGATGGAAGTATCTGCCTTATAATAGCGTACGCGAAGGTATTCACGTGACGGAAGTGGAACAGTCTCGTGTCGTATTCCCATGCCGCAGGCACGTGCCTGTACAGTAGCCTAGTACCACTGGAGAGCATTTCCGATGATTGATGTCGATCGACTTTTGGCAGCAAACAAGTCCGATCATGGCGAAGAGATCCGTCGGCAGATTGTCTTGCCCTGGCCACAGGCATTTCGGATCGCTATACGCAATGTCACTCTTCGTCTCGGACGGGCGGCAATCACAGCCACCGGCGTCATCCTGGGCATCGCCTTCCTGATGTCTGTCTGGACTCAGGCGGTTGTGGAGGAGGCGACGCAGGACGAGCAGTCAATAGCGATTGCAACTGGTGTGGGCGCATCCGAAACAGTTCTGGATGATGAGGATTTGGGCGCAGCGGCTACTACAGGTGACGAAGAGCATACGGAGGGAGCAGCGCGCCGTTCCTGGTTGGTTGTCATGTCACTGCTTGTATGCGGTGTGGGCATCACCAACTCTATGCTCATGTCGGTGACTGAGAGATTCCGCGAAATTGGCACCATGAAGTGCCTTGGCGCTATGGACGAGTTTATCGTTCGGCTGTTTCTCATTGAGACTGCCGTCCTGGGATTTTTGGGAGCGATAGTCGGTGCCATTCTCGGCCATGTGATTATGTTGCTAGTCAGCATTATTCGCTTCGGCGTCTCAGTGGTTCCGAAGATGGACTGGGGCCAGATGCTGATTTACATAGGTTTTGCTCTTCTGATTGGTTGCGTCATATCGCTCGTCGCAGCGGTACCTCCGGCTGTTCGTGCAGCGCGGATGCCACCTGCGGCAGCTCTATCCACCGAAGTGTAGATAGCGTGTTTGGCAAGTCTAGTTGGGAGGTTGTCTGATGGCCAAGATCGAGTGTCCGAAATGTAAAAAAGTGATCGAGACCACCGGCCTGGTGACGGTGTGCCCCGACTGCGGTGCCGACATGCGTGAAGTCATGGAGAAGTTGGCACGGTTCGGCGACGAAGCCGCCAGGCCCAAGCTGGGGAAAGACGAGTCCATGACCACGCACGAATTCATCGTGCGCACGAAGGGGCTCAAGAAGATCTATCGGATGGGAGATGTTGAAGTCCCCGCGCTTCGGGGCGTAGATCTAGACATTCGCCGTGGCGAATACCTGTCGATTATGGGGCCCTCTGGATCGGGTAAGTCCACCCTTTTTAACATGGTTGGTGGTCTGGACAAGCCCAGCAGCGGCACATGTTTCATCGAAGAGGTGGACATGGCGCAGCTGGACGCCTTCGAACTTGCATGGCTACGCTGTAGAAAGATTGGCTACATATTCCAGACTTTTAACCTGATTCCAGTCATGACAGCTCTGGAAAATGTCACCCTGCCGATGATTTTCGCTGGTATGGGCTCTGACGAGATGCTGGAGCGAGGGGCATTCCTACTTGACGTAGTCGGTCTTGGCGACCGGCTGCACCACAAGCCGTTTGAGCTCTCCGGTGGTCAGCAACAGCGTGTTGCCGTGGCACGCGCCCTGGCCAACGCTCCTGCCATCATCCTGGCAGACGAGCCCACCGGTAACCTTGACTTGCAGACAGGCAAGGAGATCATTGACCTGCTCAAGCGACTGAACGCCGAAAGCGAGACTACCATCATCTCGGCCACGCACGACCTGAAGATGATTGACGTCTCTGACCGGATAGTCCATATCCGAGACGGCCAGGTGGAGCGCATTGACGAGCGTGCCGACATTGACCTTGAAGTGGGGACTCTGGGCGAATAGCAGTTGTCCCGTCCGGGTGCATCGGCGCGTCTGTATTCGCTACAGGCATATATCGCACCATGCCGGTGGCGCAGCCATAGCTATACATACGTATGTCTGATTTGAGAACGGCGGTCACTTGAGGGCCGCTGTTTTCATTTCGTGATACCTATCTTACTGCACTGCGAACAGTACCACATGCGTGGCCGGTTCATGAGTGGAGTTGCGCCATGTCGGCGTGATAGTGGGCAGTACAGTTGGAGTATCGGATATCGGCGTAGCAAGTTGCAGTGAGTGCATCGAGTAAGCTGGCGCAGGTAGAGCACCTTTCCGATCTGGCAGGCCACCCCATCATGTCCTGAATGCAGGCAGGCGATGTCCATTTTTGCAGGAGCTGATGTGATGTGCCGTGCTGATCTGTGGCCCGTCCATTCTCGGCAGCAAATTGTGTAGCGATGTCTTGCCGGAGAGCCACGTGAAGAGTGCTGGTGCTAATTCGCGTGATTAGCCGCGCACGTAGAGGGTATAATAAGTACATATCCTGGTACGCATGTTGTGACACCAGCTGGACAGATGATTGTCAGTGGATGGCTGGCGATCTTCCCTTTTTGCCTGGATAAGTTCAGTGCTATAATTGAGTAAACCAGCCATGTGCAGCATCTCTGGTTATGCCAGGGGCAAACGCTGTGAGTCTGCAACCCCCTGCTAACACGGTGGGGCCGTGCATATTACTCTAGGTATTCACAGTTAGGAGTGCATTGCGGATGAAGGCAGATGCAGGCAGAAAAGGTTTTACATTGGTCGAACTTTTAACGGTCATAGCAATTATCGCGTTGCTGGCCGCCATGCTATTTCCCGTGTTCAGTCGTGCACGCGCCAAGAGCCAGCAGACGACATGTCTGAGCAATTTGAGCCAGCTGGGCAAGGCCTTTGGCATGTACATGCAAGATAGTGGAGGCTTCGTGCCGACCTGGTGCCTGGTCAACAACAGTCCAGCCAATCCTCCGGCTGACCCGATGGCCCCAACCGCCTTGACCTGGGATGTCACACTGATGCCATACATCCGTAATGCAGAAATCGTGAAGTGTGCCAGCAATCCGAACAATCTTGGGCGCCGCGCGCGTGCCTACTCAATTGCCCAGTATACCCAGAAGCGTGTGGACGGGCAGATAAACGCCGGATGGGCCGCCCTTCGTGGCGTTTACCAGGACGAGATCCCGGCGCCTTCACGTACTGTCCTGTTGTTCGAGAAGGGTGACGGAGCGCCGGGCTCATGGGGAGATGCACTGGGGCAAAACGTGTTCGAGTCTCATGAGCATAAGGAATCTGAAGACTATCCCAGTGGCGCCTCCTGGAGTGAGGCCATGTTCCACTTCGATGGCAAAAATATCCTGTACCTGGATGGCCATGCACAGTTTGCCATCAAAGGTCAGTATCCCTTCAGCCACAAATCCACTCGCAACGGCTCCCTGACCGGTACCGTCTGGGTAGCGGGGCGTCAGGCGGATGGTGGCGATTGGCCTGAGCGCGACTGAGCCACAGGTACCGCGACACCTGCCCGACTTGACCATAACGCCCTCTACCATCTGCACGTAGAGGGCGTTTTCGTGATATCATAGGGAGGATAACGCACACCGACGGGGAAATGGAGTGCGTACGTAGACACGAACAATTGCGCTTGAATGCAGCGCATCGGAGGCATGACAATGGCAGTATTGGCAATTAACGGGGGCGAACCAATTCGATCGGGTAAGCCCTATCCGGGAGTTGGCAGCGCGGCCGGTCGAACAGTGGGTAAAGAAGAGCTGGCCAACCTCGAGAAGGTCATAGAATCGGGTATGCTCAACCGCTCGGGCGGGAAGTTCATCCCCGAAGTGGAAGAGAAATTTGCCCGCCATCTGGGCATGAAGCACTGCACTGCCTCGACATCGGGCACCGCCGCCATACATATCGCTGTTGGCGCACTCAATCCGAGTCCTGGCGACGAAATCATCACCGGGCCGATAACAGACATGGGTACGGTCATCCCCATTTTGGCTCAGAACGCCATACCGGTTTTCGGTGACTTGCGTCGCGACAACATGGGCCTGGACGCAGAGGACGTCGAGCGGCGGATCACCGAGCGTACACGGGCGATTATCCCGGTGCACCTGTGTGGCAACGCTACCGACATGGATCCGCTGATGGAACTGGCCGACAAGTACAACCTGTGTGTCATCGAAGACTCCTCGCAGGCCTACGGTACCCTGTACAAGGGCAAACACGTGGGTACTATCGGCCACATGGGCACTTTCTCTCTGCAGCAAAGCAAGCACATCACCAGCGGAGATGGTGGCCTGACGGTGACCAACGATGATGAGCTGGGTGACCGCATGGCGCTATTCGCCAATAAAGGCTGGCCTCACTATGGCCGTGGCGACCGCGATTACGTCATGTTTGGTATGAACTACCGCATGACCGAACTGCAGGCCGCGGTAGTATCGGCTCAGATTGACAAGGTGGACTGGGTGACCGGTCGGCGTACAGAAATCGGTGACCGCATCTGCGAGGCAGTCAAGGACTATCCGGGCATCCAGGTGCCGTCAATCACCGAGGGCGGCCGTCATACGTACTGGTTCCTCGGTCTGTTGGTGGATCAAGAAGCTCTCGGTGTGAGCACCTCCTATCTGGCCTCAGCTTTGGCCAAGGAAGGCGCACCGGCCAACGCACACTACATCGGCAAGCCGATCTTCATGTACGACCTGCTTCGCAACAAGAAGATATATGGTGATACCGACTTCCCGTTCAGTCTGCAATCGGAAGACCAGCAAGTCCGCTACGAAGAGGGCGCAAATCCTCAGACTGAGCAGATCCTGGATGACCTTTTGCAGATACCGGTGAACGAGAACTACACCGACCAGGATACCGAAGACATCATCAAATGCTTCGAGAAGGTCTTCGCCAATCTCGATGAGTTGCGCGAAAGCTATAAAGCTCAAGCATAATCGCAGCTCGGCGACATAGAATAGCGGCATCCGACTTGCCCCGGCGCGCGACGATCCTGCTGCCGGGGCAAACCTACACCATGGTGGCTGCATTTGGCGCACACCGTTTGATGGAGGGATACCGATGTCTGACAAAATCAAGATAGGGGTTGTCGGTTGCGCCGGTCGCGGTGGGTCGTTTCTGAACACCTTCAACATCCACCCGCAGACTACTCTCCATGCACTGTGCGACATCAACGAAGAGGGCTTGCATGAACGTGGTGTACAGATGGGGGTGGAACACCTCTATACCGATTTCGAGCAGATGCTGGACGAAAGCGGAGTTGACGCAGTCATCATCGGTACTCCCATGCCACTACATGCTCCTCAATCCATCGCTGCTTTAGAACGGGGCATTCACGTGCTATGCGAGGTGCCCGCCACCGTGACTGTGGAGGAGTCGAAGGCACTTGTGCAGGCCGCCAACAGCAGCAACGCCACCTACATGATGGCTGAAAACTATACATATATGCGCCCCAACGTGCTGGTCAGAGCTCTGGCTGAGAAGGGACTTTTCGGGCAGGTGTACTTCGGTGAAGGCGAGTATCTGCACGAACTGAAGGAGCTAAACGAGGTTACGGTGTGGCGGCGCAAATGGCAGACCGGTATTAACGGTTGCACCTATGGCACGCACAGCCTGGGACCAGTGCTGCAGTGGATGGATGAGCGAGTGGTCAGCGTCATGAGTGTCGGGAGTGGGCATCACTATCGCGACCCCCGTGGAGATCTGTACGAAAACGAGGACAGCGTTCTTATGCTGTGCCGTATGAGCGGCGGCGGTCTGGTGAAGATACGGGTGGATATGCTTTCCGACAGGCCCCACAACATGACCTACTATGCTCTGCAGGGCACCGATGGTGTCTACGAAGCAGCCCGCGGGCTTCAAGACGAGCCGAAGATCTGGCTGCGAGAGCTGCACGGTGACAAACCCACATGGCATCCGCTGTCAGAGCTGGAAGACGATTTCATGCCCGACATCTGGAAAAACCCGCCTGAAGAAGCACTGCAGGCCGGCCATGGTGGTGGGGACTACTTCGAAATCATGGACTTTGTGGAGGCAATTGTCACCGGCACCCCGCCGCCGGTTGATATCCATTCCGCGATGGACATGACGCTGCCCGGTCTCGTCAGCCAACAGTCCATCGCTGAGCAATCGGTGTGGCTGGATGTGCCCGATTCGCGAGGCTGGTAGTCAGTTGGAGCTATCCTGGTGTTCGGGCGTTCCGCTGGAAGTAGCATCGGCTGCCTATAAGTCTGTTGCATGACGATGTGGTGGATCCCCTCTGGTAGGCCTGACAGCTATAAATCCAGCGGTTCACATCTGTCGAGGTCTACTACGATTGCAGTATCGTCCTCGATGTAAGCGCATGTAGGCACACACAATTCCGGCTTTGGCGATAGGGGATAGGTGGTAGTGCCGGGATTGAGATGCCGCACGCCGTCTGACAACTGCACTCCTGGCACATGACGCTGCCCGGTCTCATCAGCCAGGAGTCCATCGTTGAGCAATCGGTGTGGTTAGATGTGCCCGATTCGCGCGGCTGGTAGTCAGTTGGATCTATCCTGGTGTTCGGAGGGTCCGCTGGAAGCAGCATTGGCTGCCCATAAGTCTGTTGCATGACGATGTGGTGGATCCCTCTGGTAGGCCTGACAGCTACAAATCCAGCGGTTCACATCTGTCGAGGTCTACTACAATTGCAGTATCGTCCTCGATGTAAGCGCATGTAGGCACACACAATTCGGGCTTCTGCGATAGGGGATAGGTGGTGCTTCCAGGGTTCAGGTGGCGGACACCATCCGCGAGTTGCACTCCTGGCACGTGCAGATGCCCGGTCAGCAGCCAGTCCACCTTCCATTTGGCAGCCAGCGACAGCAGGTCTTCCAGAGGCTGGAGATGCCCATGAGTGGCCAAAATCCTCGTGCCTTCGATTTGTGCCAGCAGATAGGGCGACTGTATCGGTGCCTCGATTACCAGAGTGTCCACCTCAGAGTCCGCGTTGCCCTTCACAAATAGTACCGGGATGGGCAACTGGTTGAGTGCCGCAGCCAACTCTCTGGGGTTGTAGTCTGGCCCGGGTACAAACTTCGGTCCGTGGTACAGTATGTCGCCACAGTGGATGACAAGATCGCAGTCATGTAGAACTCTGTCCCAGGCGGCCTGCCATGCGGACAGGTCGCCATGTGTATCTGAGAGTACGCCTATCTTCATATGCTTCACCTCTGCTGCAGCCCTGCTTCACCGCGAAGATGAACAGCGTTCACGGCTCGACAATTCCGTACTCGATGCGGCTGGATCCGCCCTTAGTCGTGCGCGTGATACCCAACTGGGCCCACAGCGGCGTATCATATCTCTGCTTTATCACCACTCGCCGCCTGCAGACACGTGTGGCCTCCTCCAGTGCCTCCGGTGTCACTGGCTGTTTGTCGGCAAGTTTGCGTAGTGGAGCCATCGCCTGCGACTTCTCCAGCGGCTCATGGAACACCGGGTCGAAGTAGACCACATCAAATGCAGCATCCGGGCATTGACGCAGGTAGTCCAGGTAGTCGGCCTGCAGCACCCGTATGCGGCGCAGTAGCCCGGTAAGTCTGGCGCTGGAATCCTGGTAGGTTGCCAGTCCATGTATGGTTAGCTGCGCGATCACCGGCACCTTCTCCAGCCCCAGGACTGACCCCTCAGTGCCCACCACATGTGCGGCGACGATGGCATCGCTGGCGCGGCCGACGGTGCAGTCCAGCAGACTGTCACCGGCCTGCAAGGCCATGGCGGTGACCATCGGATCGCCCCGCCCGACTTGCAGATTGTGGATGCGCACTTTCGCCATGCTGGGGTGAAAGAAGTACTCAAGGCCGCTGTCTGGTTCGTGGTATGACACACGTCGGTCAGTCACCGTCAGCACGCCCTGTGCAGTGTTGTCCTGGCACAGCCGCTCCAGGCTGCCGGACCGCTCGACAAACGCCACTCCCAGGCGTTTGCCCCACTGCTCGGCCTGCTCGCGAAGCTCAACTGTGGAGCGCCGTGATGTTGTCACGATGATCTGGTGCGTCATACTCTGCCTTGCCAGTTGCGATTTATGAGCACTCGTCAGCTCTCATGGCCCTTCATAGCTCCGATTCCCGTTGACCGTATCATCGCTGAACACGATAGCGGGATGTGGATGGGACGCCATACGGTTACGGTGCATTTTCTCCTGCTCACTACAATCCAGTTAGCCTTCGCGGCGAATAGCAAACGTACCTGCCCACAACCGATCTTCCTGCAGTCCCAGATCTGTTAGCCCTGAGTGGCAGGTATCTTTTGGACGGCCACGGAAGGTGGCTCAGGGAGTATCATGAACACGAGCCCGGAGGGTGGCGGCAATGGCAGAATCAACAGGCTTCAAGAGTGTACAGTACAGTTGGCAATCACAAGACGATTTCCAGTCTTGCACTCGCCAGGTGGGAATTCACGTGACCACCGATGGTGTTCGCCTGGCCCCCTCAGTGATGATCCAGGACGAACTGGGACGCACACATAACGGCAACATCCAGCCCCTGACCGCCTCCACTCAGGCCCGTAAGGATTTTTTGCTGACAGCAGCGGATGTGGCTGACGGGACGCTATACTTCTATGACAGTACGCAGCGCTCAAGCGGGCGCACAGATGCGAGTGTCTCGGCGACCACACGTGTGAAACTGAACGGACAGCGCTTACAGCCGATCCGCCACTTGCCCTCCACCGGTTGGCGCATGGTCAGGGTGCCGGCAACAGCTCTCCAACCTGGTGTCAACAGCTTCGTCTTCTCCGGTTCTGGCGGACTGCTGATAGAAGACAGCATGTATCCGAACCGTTCGGCGTGCAGCACAGATGGCGGGCGCACGTGGGACTATGATGCGATGGGGCCTCAGGGGATGAGTGATGGCGAATTCCTAGTTCGCCTGCGGCTGAATCGTAACCCGGAACGGTCCATACTCACATCGCCGGTCGTAGACCTGGCGTTACTCGCGGCGGAGAAAGGGCTGTTACCGCAGTTCGATCGCGCTACCGTGAACCTGCAGGCCGAAATGGACCAGCCTCCGGACACGGCCATCATCGTGGAGGCACGCTGCTCCAGCGATGGCGAACTATGGACACCGTGGCAGGAGGCATCACGCGCTTTTGCCGGTGACACACTACCCCGATATTTGCAGTGGCGAGCCGCGCTCAGCAGCCTCTCGGGGCAGGCCACGCCAGTGCTGAAGAGCGTGCGGCTGGTGGCTGAATTGCAACTGGCCGCTGGCCAGCGATTGAGTGGCGTCACGATAGTCGAAAACACACCGGTTAGCTCGGTCCGGTCATCATACCGTTTCGCCTTCGAGCAGCCACACACTCGACTGGAGCTGCTACGCAAGCAATACGACCTGAAAAAGGTGATCTCTGGCCATCGGCGAGAGTGGGACAGGCTGGTAGCGCTGCGCAACTGGTGTCGTCATAGTGCCCCGAAGGGCTGGGACAGTGGCCGCACACAGTGGTGCCCTCCATGGGATGCACTGGTGATCCTGGAAACCAACAAAACCCCACTGGCTTTGTGCATGTGTACGCACTACTCAACACTGTTTGTCCAGACCGCCGCAGCACTTGGATATGTCGCTCGCCATGTGATACTGGATCACCACTGCGTGGCGGAGGTTTGGTCGAACGAATTGCGCAAATGGGTGCTGATGGATACCGGCAACTCCGAAAATCCTGCGCACAACTGCCATTTCGAACACGATGGCATGCCGCTGAGTGCTCTGGAGTTGCGCCGGCTGTGGAAGCAGGGAAAAGCATCAGAAGTGTGGGCTGTGTATCTGTCTGGCGAGCCAGAGCGTATCATAGACGGAGACAAGCCGCTGCGTTCGTGCGCTGACCCGAAGCTGTACCGGCGTTTTGGCATGGCGATGCGCAACAATCATCTCCTGACACCCTTCCCCGGAGAGCTAACCCACGGTAATGGAGAGTACTTTTGCGATGCTTACTTGTGGTGGGAAGACGCTCCGGTGCCCGTCGAGTCGCCCGAGTATGGCCTCACCAGCAACCGCGAAGGCGATTTTTACTGGCCGGTAAACGAAACGGCCATCGAGCTGTATGAGAGCACGGAGGAGATGGAGATAGGTGTCATACTTCGCAGCGATACGCCTAATTTCGCTGTGTTTGAAGTCAAGCTTGACCGGTGCAGGTGGCACAAACACTCATCAGAATTCATCTGGAAGCTCAAACCCGGCCGCAATTCGCTGCAGGCTCGAAGTGTTAACAGCTTCGGCGTCCGCGGACCAGTGAGTCGTGCTGTGGTGGAGGTGACATCTTAGGTCTCTCGATGCCAGGCAGTCGGCTCTCCGGCGCCCAGAAAGTGCTCGAACCAATCGTAAACCACATGCTCGTGCTGTGGCGGTAGATAGTGGCCCTCGTCATGGAGCAGATAGCCCAGAGCATTCGATGTACCGTACAGCGCGTAGGCCGGTCTGGCGGCTTCGAGGTAGTTCCACGTCAGCGGGCCATCTGCGCCGGGACTGGTGCCTTCAGCGCGTCGGCCTGGCTCAGCTCCGCCGCCGATGATCAGAAGAGCGCGAGAGGCGGCAAGTGCCAGGAGTTGGTGATGGTCGAGGTCAGGTCGGGTATGAATGCGTTTCCCCAGGTACCATGGTGCATCCCAGTTGCTGAACGAAATACCTACACCGCCCTCGCAAGACAGGCCTGCGCGGAGCCGGGGATCGAACGCCATCGCGTAGAGGACCTCCTTGGCACCCAGCGAATGGCCGGCACATCCCAGCCGCCTGGGGTCTACGTTCTCGAGGGTTGCCATATAGTCGGTTGCACGTATGCAGTCCCAGAGCATTTTGCCCATGCCCGTCCACTGTGGCCAGGTCTCCAGTAGCAAGCGTGTTGTCTGCGACTCATGCCAGCGTTCATCAGCTACTCCACGGTACTGCCAGAGGTAGTTACGAGGTGTCACTGTCACATAGCCTCGACGGGCCAGATTGACGGAAAAGCGCAGGCTGGGCCTGGTATCCGTACCAGCAGGGGACTCTATCGTCTGACTGGTGGTCGGGTGCAGCACCAACACTGCAGGCAGACACTCCCCATCGGTAGGTTGCATGACATAAGCCTCAACCCGGCAGCCGTCCTCTACCTGATAGCTGACCAGTGTACGGCTGACATCGCCGAAGTGCTGCTCGGACAGGATTTGCGGTTCTAGTGGCACCTGCTCGGGCCCGTGGCCGAGGAATTCAAGCCACCTGCCTCTCAGTACCTGTCGTTGCTGTTCCCACTGCGCCAGGGAAGGGCCGATCTGCAGAGGGGGAAGCTGGATTGCATTCGGGTCATAGTCAGATGGGGGCATGGTGAGCCGGTCCAGATTTGTCATGATTGGCCTCTCCGTGCAGGATAAGCGGTGTGTATCTGTTCTCACAGGGGCCGCTGATACCTCCAGTTAGGGTGATGGAGCCTGTCAGGTGAAGGTTCTCTATCTGTTGAACGCGAATTGGGGGTGCGGCCCATACGGAGCCGCCGGATTTGGAGAAGCTGCGCGAGAAGGCAACTGAGAGAGGATAGCATCTTGACCATAGAGCGACACAAACCACAACTGGTGATGAAACGGACCGACCTGGCAGGTTTGCCGGAAATCTGCCTACCGGATGGCTATACTATTCGCTGTTATGAAGAGGGTGACGGGCCTGCCTGGGAACAGATTATCGGCGCTTCGTTTGGGCGGCAAGTGGAGCCAGGAGAGTTTGACCGCAACATCAGAGAGCGCGAGGCGTTCAGGCCTGAGCGAGTGCTGTTTGTGCTGCATGGTGATGAGGCTGTCGCTACCGCCAGCGCCTGGGATAGCCCCGGGTGGGGAGCACAGGTCGGCCAGCTACATATGGTCGGGGTCAAGCCGGGGCATCAGGGCAAACGTCTGGGGCACTGGGCAAGCCTTGGTGCGCTGCATCAGTTCCGTGCCGAGGGCCGAAACTGCGTCATGCTATCCACTGACGATTTTCGTCTGGCAGCCGTCAAGATCTACCTGGCGCTAGATTTCGTCCCTGTTTTAGTGCACGAAAACCAGCGGCAACGCTGGGCGGACGTGTTCACCGCACTGGGTATGCCAGACCAGGCCGACCGGTTTGCGGACATACTGCGAGGGCCGGTGACGGAAAAGAAGACAGCCGGCTGAACGCGAGTGGTCTCACGCCACATACGCCGGCTGTCGTGTTTTGCTATGGTTGAGCAGGTGCGCCCATGTCCGATCTAGCGGCTCACACGGAAGTAGCCGACCGCATCGCGCCCGGAGGCCAGTTCAGTTGCACGGACCGACCACACTCCTGGCACGTCGTTTGGTGCTATATCCAGCTCGATTTGCATCTTGCCGTCGGCTGCACCGTAGTAGCCGCTGAACTCGGCAACCTGTGATGCGGCATCCTGGATTTCCACATGCACTGGTACGACTGCATCTACTGCCTGCCCTGCCTCGTCGGCCACGGTGACAGCCAGTGTCAGTTTGCCGCCGCGTGCCACAGTATCAGCGCCAGTGATGTTGACTTGCGCTATTGGGCGCTCGGTTATCATCAGAACGCGCCCTTCGCACGGGCCAAGTGCTACAGGTATCATCAGCCGGTCACGTTCGGTCTGTGCCTGCACTTGACGGCCCGCCACCAGGTCATATACATACCCGGCAGGGCGGTTGACGGTAACGGTGGCATCTGAGGGTAGCCCGTTTTCCATCACGAGGCCGTGGTGGCCTACATAGTCGCCGAACTCGCGCAGATCGTTGATCGTGAACAGATAGTCGGTGCTTCCCCACTGTCGGAAGCGAGTGATGACATCCGGATTGTCGGATTGCCCATAACGCCTGAAGTGAGGATCCAACTCAGTGCGTAACTGGGCGGCTCTCTGCAGCAGTAGTGCTCGTGCCTGGTCCGCCTCTTTGGGCCGAGCATGGCTCTGCATGAGGATGTCGGGCTTGATGGCTGGGGCCAGCTTCTCGTCTCCGATGATGATGCCGCCTCTGGCCTGAAACGCCTTCACTTGCTCTGCTACCGTGGCGGTGAGCACATCGCAATCCACCATGACGAGGACCTGATACTGGTCCAGTCCGTCGCGTTCGATCGTCTCATCGTAGACGATCTGTGGCTGCAGTTGGGCGTAGTGCATGATCAGATAGGCGTCTCCGGTCCAACCGCCGTTCCAGCCGTAGGTCCCCTTGAGAGCGAACATCTCTGATGCGAAGCTCTCTAGAAACGCAACCCGGGCAGGACGGTCCGGTACCTGCATGAGTGTGGGGCCCAGCGGTTCTACCACAGTCTGCACTAATCGGCGCAGCTCATCGCGTGTGTCGGGGTTCGTGTGTCGGTACGAGCCGTGAGTGGCGCCTTCGACAAGTGACCCCCAGCCGTGGTACATGATTCCCTGTATAGGCCTCGCCATCTTCGCCCAGAATGCTTCCCGAAGGTGCATGGGGGCGATGGTGATGAAACGGGCATCAGGGATCTCTTTTTCCCACTTCGCGCGGTACCCTTCAACCTCTGCATCGTCAGCAGTAACGGGCCGTCGGTCCTGGTCATCGAAGAACGCATCACGCACGTGAGCCTCTTCGCCGGGCATGGGCGCTGTTTGCGACCGATACCAGATGATCTGCGTCATCTTCATGACTTTCTGGTAATCGGGGCCGCCCTCTGCCATGGCGAACAGCTCATCAGTGCATGTGCCGATGCAGATAGGGTCGGGATACGAGTAGGTCCAGTGGGACAGGAAATCCACGTCGCCCCCGCTGCCCCAGGCTTTGGGTGCGCGACATGCAGGGTCATAGAAAGTCCAGAAGCCCGGGTGAGCTGCGCTCTTGAGCCCCTCATGCAGGGCCGTGTGCAGATCGTTCCAGCCGTCACCCTGTTTCCAGAACCACCGATAGTACACGTGCAGTGGATAGTCGTCAGGGATAACTCGATCCTGAGGAAAGTCAAGGATATTTTCCCACGCTATGCCCCGTTGTCCCTGAGCCTGTTCGGGGATGTCATAGCCCGCAAACTCACGGAATGACTGGCGGTCGAGGTCGGAAAAGGATAGTCTCGAAGCACCTCGCACTTCTGTGTGGATCATCGCACCATCGAAAGCAGGGAAGTGGCCGTAGGCTTGCGATATGGACTGCCCTACGTTGTGACAGAACTGTTGGATTTCCGGATATAGCCCGTTGACGTCCTCCAGGCGGTTTCCTTCGCGGTCAACCCGTTGGTAGTCGGGCAGGTTCTGTCGAGCCCAGCTTCCCGGTGACAGGCTGGAGATGTACTTCAGATCACAGGTCAACGCTTCGTTCAGCCTCTCTTTCATGCTGACAAGCGCTGCTTCACTCTGCGGAAGTATGGCTTCACCGGCATCCCAGATACTGGACATGTTGGCACTGACACCCATCATGTGAGTGAAGCCCAAGTCCTTGACCTGCGCCATATCGCCGCCGCCCCACAGTACCACCGGCATGCGCAAGGGCAGGGGACGGTTCACCAGCACGACCTCATACTGCTCTTCACTTGTGTATGGGCTTTCACCGTTGATCTCCATGCGGGCGTGTACACGATAGGTGCCCGGGCGTAAGGAAGTGTCGAAAGCGTACTGAACTGTGTGTGCCTGTCCGGGGGCTAGTTCTGGGAGCTCAACGCGCGTCTGGTCGGCATCGGCAATCGCAAAGCGACAGACGGCTCCCGACAGTGGTGTGCGTTGCATGTTGGTGACGGTGAATTCCAGCGTCCCCGTGTCTTCCATGCGTACGAAGCTGGTGCGGTCACTGGTAAAGGCGAACGTGGCCGGGCGGAACTCCAGCACTCCCCCGGAGATGCGCACCTGGTCTATGAAGCCGGGGAAACCGTGGTAGTAGCTACCCGCGCGATCGCCGATGAACAGGTCATGTTGGGATGGGATCACGGGGCCTCGCCCCGGGTGACTGGTGCCGCCCAGGGCGGCGCCATCGCGGAAAAACGAACTCTTTCCCGCTGCATCGTAAGTGAAGGCGACGTGGTACCAGACGCCGGTTTCGTACTCTGCTGGTTCAGAGGTATAGGTGGCCGAATCATCACCATACCCCAGCACTGCTTGCAGTGAACGACGGCCGTCTGACGCGGGACGTCTCAGGATGAACTGATAATTCGCGTGCTCGACGTACTTTTTGTCCAACAAGAATGCATCACCGTACTCCTGGTTGAGTTCAGGCTTGGGCTTGATCCACATTTCGAGGGTGAAAGCGCCTGCTGGACACAACTCAGGCTTGTGCTGCACACGTGCTTGATGTTTCTTGTCCTCTACTGGCCAGCCGGGAAACGATTCCAGGCATCCGCCAAACTTGCCATCCGGACTGATCTGAGTGCCGATCAGCTCCAGGTCATATCCTTTGCCACCGGCATCAGTCTCCTGCACTTCCCCATCAAAGCTCCACATGGCGATGACATGTTCGCCAGTGACATCCTCGCCCTGGTAGAGTTGTTCCCAGGGTTGGGCCAACTGTGCTGGACTCTGTTGAGCATTCGCAGTGCTCGACATGAAAAGCACCCCCAGGCATACAGCCAGGATAGTGCACATAGGTATCGCACCTCGCTTATGATAGTTTGGTGTGGAGAGCTTGAGCAGACGCTTATGGTGCCAGTCTTGTAGCGCGCAGAGTGACGGGCATCCATATCCCGCCCGCTGCGGTCGTATTCATCGCTTTGACAGTGATTTGATTGTCTTCTCCCCAACGGAGTGCGTCGCCGACATCTACCTGGAACGGTTTGTCCCAGCCTGCGGGGCCGATGTCATGCTTGCCCACGTACTGACCGTTCACCCAGATCCACGCACACTCGTCTACCCCCTCAAACTGCAACACTGCCCCGGTCGCTTCGGGACTGTCGGGCACACTGATTATGCGACGGTACCAGCCTACGCCGATGTAACCATCGTAGCCGAAATGGCCCCATGCTTTGCCGATGCTGATATCATCCCACTGCGAGTCATCCAGGTCAGCGGCGAACCATCGCTCATCGTCACCTATTCGCTCCAGATCCAGGCGGAATTTCCACTGCTCCAACGGCAAGGGCATCTCCACTACTATATCCAGGAAGCGTTCGGAAGCGGTGATAGCGACCGCCTGCACCTCTGGGGCGGGGTCATCGATTGCGGTGCGGATGATTTTGAACGTCTCAGCGCTGCGTGGGGAAATCATGGCCAACGCATGGAGGGACGCCTGGCGCACGATGGGCTCAGGGTCAGCGAGGGCTTTGCTCAGTACCGGTACCGCCTGAAGACCACCGTTGGCCAGTGCCAGGGCAGCGTTACGCCGTACCAGTATGTCATCGTTGTCCAGTGCTGCTTGTAACGCGGGGATTGCAGCGTGCCCAAGACTGCTGAGGCCGAGAACCGCGGCGCGTCGGACCAGAGGGTCACGGTCTCCCACACTCTCTGCTAGCTGTTCCAGTGCGGCGGGCCCTTTTTCGGCCAACCTCAGCAGTGCGAGGCGGCGAGCTGCGGGGTTGGGTGAGCGCAGGTCAGCTTCAACTGCTGCGGCTGCCAACACCGCCAACAGACAGGTTGAGATGACCGCATACAGCCTGACACGTGATGCCAACGGTGTGAAAAAGCCCACAGCATTCACCTTCCTGGCATGTGTTTGCCGACGAATGCTATTCGTCGGCGCGGTTTTGTGTGGCAGCGTACTGGCGCAGGGCATGGGTCAATTCGTGCAGATCGAACACGTAACCGAACATGGTGCTGGTTTTCCACAGTGCGTATTCCAGATTCTGCTCGCCTAGCGCAGACTCTTTGTTTTCTATGGCAACACAGCCGCCTCTGACAGCCGAACACAGGTAGCCTTTGCGGCTCATATCCGACATGCCGCATGGGGAGAACCACAGGCACCAGTTGAGTGCCCATCCTGTGTAAATGATATGGTCTATGCCCCGGTTTTTGAGCAGGCGATGCAATTGCCAGTCGTATTGGGCGATGATGTCATCACCCTGAGGCAAGAGCACCTCGGGCAGGCTGAACTCGCTTGCGGGTGCATCCGGCGGGTTTGGCCGCGGCAAGTCAAAAACATCACGAGTGTGGAGGGTTTTCCATGCAGGAGTGTGTTCGATGACATCGGTATCCGGCGGCGGTGGATCGCCCACCTCCTCGAGACACCGCTCCCAGATCTCGCCTTCCATGTAGGGTTTTCCACCGACGCCTACGTGCGCCACCTGCAGCCCGGCAGCCCTGGCGGCTTCGACCAGACGTGGCATGCGGAAGGAAACCACACTCATAGTTCGTGGCACCCACTCGATGGTGCCCAGCGCGTTGGGGACAGGGCAGTCGGGGCCCCACTCGGTCGCCGCTGTCAGGCCGGTGTCAGGAAAGTGCATCATGGCCAGGCAGGTTCGGCCCAGGTCCAGTTCGCGTATCTCAGTATCCCATCCGGTGAAGCCTACGGCCGAAGCCTCCCATCTGGAAAAGTCAGCGGGGAAGTGGCGGTAGATGTGCCACGGCAAGTTGACCATGGGGCGAGCAGTGTCTTGCGGTTGATCATCGCTCACGGCGGCGGTTGCCAGAGCGAACAGCATGCACCAGATACAGCACAAAAGCACGATCTTGATTTCCATACAGCTCTCTCTCCCTATCTCGATGTAGCTTGCCACACAAGCCTTCACTCATCCATACCACTGTTGGCCACAGAAGAGTGTGCGATGCTGAGGCCTGTCATAAAAGAGTTCTCCGCCGGACGTGGCAGAACCTGCCTGTCGGCGTGGCAGAACCTGCCTGTCGGCGTGGCAGAACCTGCCTGTCGGCGTGACAGAACCTAGCCTGTCGGCGTGACAGAACCCGTCTGTCGAATGTGGCAGAACAGGCATAGTCAGGGAAAGCCGCATCAACCGCCTAACACGAGGGCTGGTATGCCCGGATTAGTAGCAGTCTGCTGCAGATGGCGCTCGCCTGGAGCTTCTGGGACTATCACGCTCTCTTCTGTAGCGAATGTGGCGGCCGTTACCGTGGGAGAGATAGGATATATACACCGCACAGTAGTTTTTTGTCGCGACAGTCTCGTTGTCTTCTGGCGTGCCGGGAGTGCTGAAGACTACCCACGGCCTACGTGACGTATACGGCTTTCGACTGCATATCAGGTTGCGAACGGTCGAGCATCACTGGCCTATGACCGGTGCGTGCCGGTTGTCAGTGTCTCGATGGGCTGATGAAGTAGATACACCTCGCTTTGACACCCGGTCTTGGCAGCGACTGCTCATGCGCAGAAGCTGTACAGGTAGCCGGGCGTTGTCTCTGTTGTCGTGCCTATCCATCCATGCTACACTTTTCGGGACAGCCGACATATCTTCCAGTGAATGCTGGGCCAGCCAGGATTGCCGCTGTGGGTTCCATTGGTCTTCCCGGAGTTCAACATAGGCCCGAAGAGAGGTGCTTACGGTGTTCATAGACATACACGCCCATACCTATAGGAAGACTCCGCCTTTGCCAGTGCGCTTCCCCACTCCTGAGCAGGTGCTGGAGCGCTACGATGCCCTGGGCATCGAAAGAGGGGCACTGCTGCCTGTTGTCAGCCCTGAAATCTATCTGCCGCAAAGCAACGAAGAAATCCTCGACATCTGCGCACAGTATCCCGACCGATTCATCCCCTTTTGCAACGTAGATCCTCGCGCGCTGACCAACTCGCCTTTCGCGCCGCTTGGCGATCTATTGCGCTACTACAAAGACTTGGGCTGCAAGGGCCTCGGTGAAGTGATGCCAAACATGGCTCTGATGGACCCGATGGTGCAGAACCTGCTGGGACATGCCGAAGAGGTCGGACTCCCGGTGATTTTCGATGGCTCCGACCAGTTGACCGGCGACTTCGGTCTGTACGACGATCCGGGGCTGCCACAGCTTGAACACACCCTGCAGCGTTTCCCTGAGCTGATCATTTTCGGACACGGACCGATTTTCTGGTCGGAAATCGGCCAGTTGAAAACACCCGGTGAGCGGGGCTACATCTTCAACCTGAGGGGCGGTCAGGTTGGGAGGCTGCCGGAGGGACCGATAGAGGAAGAGGGGGTTGTGCCCACACTGCTGCGTCGCTATCCGAATCTGCATGGCGACATGTCCGATGGCACCGCCTACAACGCGTTTGCACGAGACCCCGAGTATGGTCCGGCTTTCCTGACCGAGTTCCAGGACCGCATGCTTTTCGGCACCGACCTGTGCGCTGTCGGCATGGCGATCCCGCTGGTTGATTTGCTGCTGGAGTGGCGTGATAGCGGCAAAATCTCCGAAGAGGTGTTCGAGAAAGTGGCAAGGAAAAACGCAATACGACTGTTTGAGCTCAGCTGAACTGAGCCGAAGCGAACTGAAGCGAACCGAAGCCAATCATCGGCAATAGTTGGTCGTTTTGCACTATGACAGGGGGAAGCGCTCTATGACGCCCATCACTCCAGCACATATGTCAGTTGAAGAAAAGGTGGGGCAGATGGTCATGGTGCGTTACCATGACCCGGAGATCCTCGCCGAGATGCTGTCGAAGGGCTGGGCAGGCTCCTTTTACTTCAGCATGAAGGGGCAGTCGCCAGTGCAGGTGGTCACAGAGCTCAATCGCCTGCAGAGCTTGGCAAAAGTGCCCGCGATGGTCGCTTTCGGGTACGCCTGCTGCGACTTCGGAAGCAACCTGCTCACAGGCCTCATGATGCGCCTCGGGGCCACTCGCTCTGCGGATCTGACCCACCGTATGGCGTATGCGGAGACCTCTGAGCAGCGTGGATACGGCTTTCATATCCCGGGTCTGCCGGTGTTGGACGTCAACATCAATCCGGATAACCCCATCATCAACACGCGCGCTTTTGGCGACTGTGAAAAGCTGGTCAGCGAGCTGGGCATGGCCGCCTTGCGCGGAATTATAGATGCCCGCGGCGTGACCTGCGCGATGCACTTTCCCGGCCACGGCAATACCAGCGACGATTCGCATATCAGGATGCCGGTTGACGACAGGCCGTTTGAGCAGTTGTGGGACGTAGACCTGTTGCCATATCGGCTGGCGATCCCACAGGGCCTGATCAACGGCATCTGCACCGCGCATATCCACTACCCGTGTCTCGACGATGGGCCGCCCAGGCCAGGCACTGTTTCACGCAAGATAATCACAGACCTATTGCGCGGAAAGCTTGGCTACCGGGGCGTCACCATGTCCGACAGCCTGACCATGAAGCCGATGAAGGACAGATACGGGATAGAGGAGGCGGCTATCCTCACGGTACAGGCCGGTCACGATATCATCCTGCAGGACTACCAGTCGGATCCACGCATCACTCACACCGCGCTGGTGGATGCGGTGAAATCCGGCAGGATTCCGCTCCAACAGGTGGATGAGTCGGTGGCTCGCATCATGGAGCTGAAGCAGTGGCTGGGGCTGCTGGACGACCCGCTGGTGGACCCTGACCGCATAGATCAGACCGTGGCAACACCTGAGAACAAAGCACTGGCTCTGGAGATAGCCCGCCGATCGGTAACTGTACTCGAGAACCGGCCGGTGGCCTGTGAGATGGGCAGTCCTGACAGGTGTCTGGTCATCGTCAACGGTAGTGGGCAGGCCTGGAACGAGGACATGCAGGTAGGGTATCTGCCCAATCATGAACGGCTGCATCGGGCGATACGAGAGCGCTTGCCGGGAGCGCGAACACTCACGCTGAGTGAAGAGATGACTGGCGCAGAGATGTCTGCAGCGCTTGAGCAGGCGCGTGAGGCACATATGGTGGTATTCGGTCTGTTCACGCGTGTGCTCAGCTACCAGGAGGACGCAATCGGCATCAAGGCGCCTTATCGTGACCTCATCGAACAGGTCGCCGGGCTGGGCAAGCATTTCGTTCTGCTGAGCTTCGGCAACCCCTACATCATGGCCCATCTGCCACAGGCACACGGGGCACTGTGCACTTATGACGAGCACTGTCCCGAATCCATCGAGGCTGCTGTCGAGGTGCTGTTCGGTGAGACCAGGCCGGAGGGCAGGCTACCTGTACTAGTGTCCGACCGTTACGGCTTCGGCCATGGGTTGTAGAGCTTCATGGGAGTCCTCGCACGTGAGCGCAGCGAGCTGGACGTCTGCCCCCGCTACCATAGGAAACTATCATGCGCAAAATACTCGCCATTTGTTCTCTCATATCCACTCTTGCCGTGCCGGTGTTCGCTCAGGAGACTGAGTGGGTGACTGTAGAGCAGGAGCTTTCCCTACGAGATGTGCTCAAACTGGTGGATGTGGACCGCCCCGGTCTGGAGCAGTTCGCCCGTGCTATGGTCGACGACGATCTGTCGGCCGCACAACGGCTGCTCATCGAGTACTTCGCCACCCGCACCAACGGCGTCATCCCACCGCCGGAGTTCCCCGGAATAGGCTTCAGCAACTCCATGGTGGTGTTGGGCACAACTACACCCGAGCAGGCTGATGAGTGGCTCAAACACGTTTTCACTATGAGCAACAACGATGCGGGTACTCGGGAAACCTATGATCTGGGCCCGGAGATCAAGTGGGCCGACAACCCCAGCGAAGCGTCGAGTTGGGTTCTCTATCTGAATCAGCTAAATCATCTGAACCGTCTTGCCGGACTGTACAGTGAAACTGGTGATGAGAGGTATGCTCTGGAAGTGGGGCACTCCGTACTCACCTGGACGCAGCAGTGTCCTCGGACTTACGGCTCCAGCAAGAACGGCCGGTTGACCAAATCAGGCATGGAAGTGCGCAATCGGCTCTGCAATCTGCTTCCCGCTTATGACGTACTACGCGCCTCTTCTTCGCTCACTGACGATATGCACCTGGCCTTCTGGAAAGTCTTCATCACCCACGCGCGCGAACTCATGGTGTACGACGGCACCTCTTATCCCGGTCTCATCGCGGTGGCTGTACTGTACCCGGAGTTCACTGAGCACAAGATGGGGTTGGATGCCGGAGTCGAGAATTTGCGCAGTACCCTCGTGGAGGGTATGTCACCTGAAGGCGTTCGCGCCGTCCACTCGATAAGCTATCAGAAGGTGCCGGTACCGTGGTCGGCAAGAGTGCTGGAGCTCCTCCGGGCCAATCCCGAAAGCGGTGACTTCAGTGATCTCGCTGACATGGTGAAAACTGAGATCGGCAAGATCCTGGGGGTCATACTTTGGATTTCCATGCCAAACGGAGGAATGCCGAACATCGGTGACACCTATGGCCGTGGCGACTGGAACGCAGGCACGATGCGGTCAAGTCTGGAGGCATACATCCACAGCCAGCTGGAACCCGAGCAGCAGGAGCGGCTCAACGCGATTGATGACCCTCTGTTGCGATTACAGGCCACTCTAGCGCTGGTAGAAGGCGTGGATGGCCCTCAACCGGAGACTACCTCCATAGGGCTACCCGGCTCTGGTTACTACATAATGCGCAGCGGATGGGACGGCCCTCAGGAGCGCTACCTGTACTTCGATCTCAGCTCTCAGGCTCTGGGCCATGCCCACAACGACGCCTGCCATTTCGACTTCTATGGCTACGGCAAACCGCTGCTGGCTGACACTGGCGACTACCACCTGGGGTGGGGCTATCGGGCCTGCCTGCATAACACCATTGAGGTGGACGAGCAGGATCAGGCGCGAGGGGCTCGGGCCCCTATGATGCCACATGAGTGGCTGACCACTGACGGTTTTGACCTGGTAGATGGTGCACACGGTGCATATGAGCATCTGGGTGTCTACAATCGCCGCAAGATGATCTTCGTGAAGCCCGACTACATGGTGCTTTGCGACCTGCTCACTGGTGAGGGCGACCACAAATACGAGCAGTTCTTTCACTTCGCCGGTCCGGAGCAGAGAGCGGCTGCACAGGCCAGGCTGACCGCAGAGACGCAGGTCACGGAAACGGTGCACGATGACACCGCTAACATCAAGGTGATGCCCGTGCACACCGAGGGCCTGCAGGTTGCTTTTGCAGAGGCTCAAGACACCGACATGAAGCCTACCGACAAGTCCACTCGCGAGGCGATGCTTGGGTGGATGGTCACCGCCGGCACTTTCCAGCGGATCAAAGCACCGGTAGCGGTGTATACCCGTGAAGGCGTGCCGCCACAGGCTTTCCATGACGTGCTGTATCCGACGTCTGCAGGAACGCAGGCCACCGTCACTACCGATATCTTGCCGGTGACTGAGGGTGAGCGGGCTCTGCAGCCGTGGGAAGCGGTGGGGGTAGTTGTGCAGGGAGAGCTACGTAGTGCCCGGTACGCGCCTGGTGAAATCCAGATGGAGCGCGGAGACAACCTCGCACTCGGGAAGCCGGGTTTCGCAGAGATCAACCAGACGAGTATCGCTCCGACCACTGACAAACTGACTGACGGTGATCCGGCTGCCCGTACGATAGGTGGTGCGACAAGCTCCGAGCCGTTCACTCTGGACGTGCTCCTGGAGGGGCGCTTTACTGTTGACTTCGAGCAGGAAACCGAAGTGAATCTGGTGGTGCTCCATCATGGCACTTGGAACGGCAGTGACATCATCTACCCTGCCGAAGAGCTGGTCGTGCAGTACTGGGATGGCACTGATTGGCGCGATGTCGAGGGGGCGGAGACCATGTGGCATGACGGCTGCGTGAGCGAGACTGCCTTCGAGCCGGTGCGCACCACTCGTCTCAGTGCAGCAGTACGACGCCCGTCAGGCGGCAGACTGGCCATGCGCGAATTCGAGGCTTTTTCGGTGCCTGAGGCGGAAAAGCAGCGTGTTGCAGCCCTGCGCGCAGAGATGACTACTGAGCACTTCACAGACGCAGTGCTCGTCTCGCACTCTGGCCCTGGTCTTCGCCAGTACGGCGACTACACCTTCGACGGCGAGTTGGCTATAGTACGCCGCAACGGAGAGGGCGAGGTGACTGCGCTTAGCGTCAAGAACGGTGCCAACCTGACCGGCCCTGGGCTTCATCTGCAGGCTCCCAACTCGCTGCCATACTGCAACATAGCCAGCATCACTGTGGCTGAAGGCACCGCGATGGTCGAGGCTTTGACGGCCGCAGGGCTCACGCTCAGCCTTGATGGACGGGATGTGCTGCTTCAGATGCAATCAGACGGTCGGCCTGCTCCGCAGGTCGCGGAGGGCGTACCACCTCAAATCAGTGATCTGCAGGTGCAAATGGAGCCGGCGCAGAAAGGCTTTTCTGGCGCGCAACCGTCGGCTCTGCTCACCTGGCAGACCGACCGTCCTGCTGTGTCACAGGTCTTCTTCGAGGAAGCCAGCACAGGCCTGCGCCGAACGCCGCTACAAAAAGAATTTACGACTGATCACACAGTGCGTGTCTACTTCCTGAGGCCGCAACAGGAGTATGAATTCCGAGCGGTGTCAATTGACGAGTCCGGCAGAGACGTCTCTGCGGTAATCAGAGGCGATACAGAGAACTAAGACCCACACAGTCACATCAATCCATGACTGACCTGCCAGGGAGTGAAAGCCATGAACACCACTGGAGCATCTGCATTTCTTGGGTTGCTAATCCTGTCGGCTCTGCTGCTGTCCATGATGAGTTCCTGTGTGGCCGCCGATGATGTGCCCGCGGGCGTCAAACGCGTAGTGGATGAACAGCAGCGTCTCGAGCAGTGGGAGGGGTATGCACAGGCCAAAGCCGAAGAGCGGATAGTCTATGTTGCCACAGATGGCACTGGCGACTTCAACTGCGACGGTACCGATGATCAGGTGGAAATCAACCAGGCACTGCAAAGGGTAGCTGCAGACGACCAACTCACCACAGTGCACCTGAAAGGCCCATCTACCTACACCGTGAGCGACACCATTCGTTTGCCGAGTGACACCATCTTGCAGGGTGATGCTGATGCCGTACTGACGGTGATCCCGCACCAGGAAGCTCAGTGGCAGCCATGGAAGGGGATAATCGAGTGTGATGGTCATGGTGTCAGCAACATCACCATCCGTGGCTTCGAAATACTGGGCAACAGAGCCTCGTTCAGCAGAGACCGCTACTACTACGCCCTCACCCTGATGAACGCCTATGATGTCACGGTAAACGACATGTATATCCACGACGCTTCTGGAGATGGCATCAAGCTCGAACACCGCCGCTCGGTCTTCATAGGCGATGGGCCCGGCGAGGAGAACGGCAAGTGGATCGAGCTAACTGCTGAAGAGCTTGCGATCTACAGTCAGCTTCACGAGCAGAGAGCCAACCGCGTCAACTCGCGTTTCTTCAACAACTGGGTTCAGAGCGTTGGTCATGATGGTATCTACATAATCAACGTCCAGGACTTCGAAGTCCATGACAACTATGTGTACAACTGCCGGACCAACTCAACGGTGAGACTGTCTGGCTGCAACGATTTTGCCATCTATGACAATGTACTTCGCAGCAACCCGAACGCGGGCTATAGCGGCAACGCCGGAGTGCAAGTCCAGATGGGCGGGGTGCCTGTAAATAGGGTGGAAATCTACGGAAACGACATCTTCCGCATGGCACTCGGTGGCATATGCGTGTATGGACGGGGGGCATTCGGCACCCAGACGGGGGTGAACATCCACCACAATCGCATTTGGGACTGTGCGATCGCGGGCATCAGGGTCTATGGAGCCCACGATACCATCGTCGAGAACAACGTCTTGTATGGCAACCATGGTGACGGGATCCAACACTGGTTCGTCTATCAGCCACTGCCAAAGAATCGGCAGCCTGGGGAGCCCCCTGAAGGGGAGAAATACACTACTATCGTGCGCAACAACATCATCGTGGATAGTATTGCAGACGCAGGGCGAGTATCGAGCCCTAGGGTACCTCCTATATTCGGATTCGGTTTAAACAACTGTGTGGTCACCGCTGGCGTAGACGACGTGGAGAGGTATATCCCGGACAACCATCAGTTTATCTCCGAGCACAACTGTACCTATAGCAACGCAGTCGGCCCATACAACAACGCCGTATCTGACAGCGATATCTACGTTGACCCTCTATTTGCAAATGCCGAGGGCGGTGATTTCCACCTCCAGCCGGGCAGCTCGTGCATCGGCGCAGGCACTGGTGGAGAGAACATCGGCGACTGAGCGACTGGTTGTCGGATCAGTCTGGCCCCTCGCCCCAGTCGGGGACGTCCAGGGTCTCGCCGTCACGCAGCGCTGACTGGTGCGCGGCGACACCTTGGCCATATACCGTACCGCCTGCCAGACACCTTTAAACACTCACCAGTAGCCCAACTGTTGGAGTTGCTTTCTGGCCGCCGCACCGAGTGACGTAGTGCCTCCTTGCGATTCCTCTACTAGCTGCAGGAGACTGATCACCTCTGACATCGGACGCTTGCCAATCCAGTACCGAGCCAAATCGTAGCAAGCCTTGTCGCGAAGATCCCAACACCTCTGTGCGGCTTCCAACTCAGCCAATTGGGCATTCTTCCATCGGGCTACTGCAGAGCTCGGATAGCCTTTCATCTTCGCTGTTTTAACATCTTCCTTGTATTTACGAGCTCTCTCAACGTGTCTTTCAGCCCGTGCCTCATAGTCATCAATCTGTGCTTTGAGCATCAACTCGTACGGATCGCCTTTCCGTTGAGGGGGAGTGGGTGGTCGCGTCGGGATGGGGATGTTTTGAGCTTGCCCGGTTGACTTGCTTAGTGACTGGGATGTGGCCCCGGCCTGCTGCCTTTTATCAAGTTTGTCGCGCGAGGCAGCCGTTTGGGGATTGGCTGGCGATGGTATTGTCGCTGCTTCGTCTGTTGTCCGCGTCGGGCTGTCATCTATTTGATGCCCCTCGCGCTGGACTTCATGACGTCCAATCGTGAGCATAATTATTATTAGAGACAATGCAGCTACTGTTATTCTCCATCCGACGGTGTCCTGCCTTCTCGCATCGTCATGATGCAGATTTGCGCTAACAGATGCCTTGAGACACTCTGCGCACAGCCCCTCATTCTCTTCGGCAATAGCTTGTGCTATATGGTGATGGCAGGAATGACAATAGTATGTAATGGTCTCATCGCACGAAGCGGGCTTTGATTTGTCGCTGGACAGGACAAAATCTGCGGCAAGTGCTTTCTCAACTTTGGCGGCTTCAACCTTGGCTCGCCGAAGATGTGGGTCGAGCATCAGGGCGCGTTGCTGCGCCTCCCCCGCTTTTGCAAGCTCCCCTAGCTTGCGTAGGACCGTTCCTATATTGCACCATGCCGAAGCCGAATCCGGTCGCAGTCGGATAGCTCGCTCCATGGCCGATTTTGCACTGACCCAGTCCCCCGAATCGAAATAGGCCTTTCCGAGGAACTCCCACGCTTTCGCATCTTCCGTATTCACGTCCACCCAGGTGGAGAGTAAAACGATCGCATCATGGAAGTGGCCTGCGTCTATGAGCTCTATGGCTCGTGTCACAGAGGAAGCATTGTCTGCCATGTCCGACACTCCCAGCGCGCTATAAGATTATATCTTCTTTATAGTTAAATTACACCATTATTTCGAAAATGAAGCAATACCCCTCCGGAATCAACTCGTTTTCACAATGCAGACTGTATCAATACAGCACTGCATCAGTCTTGGTCTCACGCACGCACCAGGGCAATTGCAGCACAAACGCCCGACTAGGGCAGTTTTTCACAGAGTCTCTTGCGACAGTCTGGAACGATCTGCTACACCTATGCACCTGCGATTGCTCGCAGTCGCATACGGCCCGATTTGGAGCCCGCGCGCCTTCGGTAGTGCCCTCACTTGCGCTTGGAAAAGTATGGGTCCCCCATCGGATTGCTGATGAGTGCCCCAAATGTATGACTATCGGCTCTCATGGCCTACTGACAGTCAGTGTGAAGTGCCAGGCGAAGACCGTTTGGAAGAGTCTACCTTTACTCATCACCAAACCAGTCTTCGGGTATCTCCAGAGTCCACACCTCGCTGCTGAGTACATCAGCGTAGCCGCCGTATAGCCATATCTTGTCCTGGAAGACCACAGCGGAGTGCTCATGGCGGTTCTGCCAGATGACATCTGACTTCAGTTCCGTCCAGTTTTTGCCGTCTTTAGAGTACCACACATCACCGAAGTTACCGTTAGTGCGTGACCATCCGCCAAGTACCCACATGCGATCACGGTACACTACCAGCGAGAACCACATGCGCGGGTCCCACGGAGCGGCATCAGTAACTTGCGTCCAGTTCACGCCGTCCTCTGAGCACCACACATCATTCATCGGGATTGTTTCGGGA
The DNA here is from genome assembly GCA_012518355.1 of candidate division WS1 bacterium. Lineage (GTDB taxonomy): Bacteria > Armatimonadota > Zipacnadia > Zipacnadales > UBA11051 > UBA11051. The sequence continues at coordinate 31,444 of JAAYSP010000075.1, forward strand.
TTCCAGCGGCCACCACCCATGATCCACAGCTTGCCATCGAACACCACGGTTTGAGCGTGAGTGCGCTTGGCCCATGCAGCGTTCTCGATTTCCAGGCGCCACTCGCGCCCGTCGGCGGTGGACCAGACGTCGTTTTTCAGCGTCTCATCGGTATCTTCGTAGAAGTTTTCAGTGCCGCCCATGAGCCACATGCGGTCCTTGAACACCGCAAACGATGCGGACACACGTGGGCACCAACCGGGGTCGTCGGTCTCCAATACCCATTCGGTTCCGTCAACGGATGACCAGACCTTGTTGCTGTTTTCTTTGCCCGGCAGCTTGCGTCCGCCCATCAGCCACATGCGGTCGTTGAAGACCATTGACGGCGACAGATCGCTGTGTTCCCATGGCGCCTCCTCGACGGTGCATGTCCACTCTACGCCATCAGGAGATCTCCAGACATCTCTCGGATTCGGCTTGTCAGACGCCACCCATCCACCTAAAATCCACAACTGATCCTGATACACGAACTCGGCCTGTGAATCACGCGCCTCCCAGGGTGCCGCTTCGTTTACGAGCACCCAATCGGGCCCCTGTCTGACATCACTCATCGCGAAACTCCCTCCAATCAGTATTGCTCCCAAGACCATCAAAAGGTACTTCATTTGCTTGCCTCCTCTAGAAGGCATTTCCGTCTCCTCTTGTCTCATAGTTATGTGCCATTACGCAGATGCTATCGGATCTGGCGCAAAAGCCATCCGGGTAGCTTGAACAGTTGACGCAACTAGTTTCGTGAACACAGTAGTGAATTCCTGTTGCATGACTGCTCGATTTTTCCTATAGCCTGCAACAGGTAGCAGTCTGCGCTCGGCCATGTGCGAACGGTCCGAGAGCGACAGGTACTACTGTCATGTTACGTCCTGACGTTGGCCCATCGCGGAAAAGGAAATCAGTGGCCACGTTTCTCTTGCCGATGTGGTATGCTTATAGACGGTCGAGTGCATCCCATTCGCGAGTGTTGGCGCGGTTTGCTGACTGTGAGGGTGGCTTATGGAGATAGTTGAGAGGTGATCGCACGAGACGAAGCAACAACAATCGGCAAGACGGGGGTATTCGGCAGGTACCATGAGAATCGCGATGCTTTCACCTATGTCTGCGCAGGCGTCCGCAGGCTGTCATGATTTGCCAGACAGTATGGTGTCAATTCTCAGCGACAGACTTGCAGCTATGGGCATAGATGTGACCGTGTTTCGCATCGGTGGCGCCATCGGAGCTGACAGCGAGCAAGGCGGGGAGAGTGGCGCTGCCGCCGGGGGCGGTGAGCCTGCCGATTTTTCGCTCCACCTGTCGCAAAGCTTGCAGTTGTCGGAGCTGTTTGAGCAGGCTGGAGAATTTGACCTGATCCACAATCACTGTGGGTGCCTGCCCGTAACCTACAGTGGCATGACAGCAACACCGCTGCTCAGTACGCTCTATGAAGCGCCTTCGGAGCGTAGCTTACAGGTCTATGGCAGGTATGCCCATCGTGTCTCATATGTCGCTGTCAGTGAGGCCTCCAGATGTCCGGCGCTCGACTACATAGCGACCATCCATCCCGCGCTTGACCTGCGGCGGTACAGTTACGCACCGGATGACGGTGAGTACCTGTTGACTCTGGATGCCGTAAGTCCCGAAGGCGCCGGTGCGCGGTGCATCGAGGTGGCGCGATCGAGGGGCATGAAGCTGAAGATAGCGGGCATCGTCGAGGATCAGGAGCATTTCGACCGCCATGTGCGACCTCACCTGGATGGTGGGCAGGTCGTCTATACGGGACCGGTGACCGGTTCTGACCAGCGCAGGCGCCTCCTGGCTGGGGCATGTGGGCTTGTGTATCATGACGAGAGAGCGCAAACATGGCCGTTGTGGTTGGTTGAAGCGATGGCTTGCGGCACTCCGGTCATCGCTTTGAAGCGGGGTGCGGTGGGTGAGATTGTCGCAGATGGTATCACCGGTTTCGTCATAGATGACGCTGCGCAAATGGGGGACGCTGTCGCCAGACTCGAACAGCTCGATCGCCTGCAGTGCCGCAAGTGGGTCGAGCAGCATTTCGATGCTGACCGCATGGCGCAGGCGTATATGGAGCTATATGAGAGTATCATCCGGCGAGTCGGGCGTGAGGATCACAGGCCATGGGGCTTTTACGAAGTGCTGTCTGACACGGCCGTCCACAAGGTCAAGCGCATCACCATCCGGCCCGGGCAGAGGCTGAGCTACCAGCGCCATTTTCACAGATCGGAGCACTGGTATATTCTTCAGGGGCGGGCGGTGGTCACCAGGAACGGAGTGGACACGGAGGTAGGTCCCGGCGACGCTCTCGACTCGCCTGTGGAGACATGGCATCGGATTCACAATCCTGGGTCGGAAAACGTGGTGTTCATAGAAATACAGACTGGTGAGTATTTCGGTGAAGATGATATCGAGAGGGCGGAGGATGACTACGGCAGAGTTTGAGCCGGGGCGGGCCGCTCCGAAACCCCTCAGGAGACGACACGATGAGCAGTCCTGAGAGCAACCTGGTAGCTCTGATTATGGCCGGAGGGGTTGGCACACGCTTTTGGCCGCTGAGCACGCCGGAGAAGCCCAAACAGTTCATACAACTGTTCGATGACTGCAGCCTGCTACAGAAAAGCTACGATCGCGTCGCCGGGCTTGTGGCGGCTGAGCGTATCATGGTGCTTACCAACGCCAATCATGTCGGTTTGGTCCGAGAGCAATTGCCTCAGCTTCCAGAGGAAAACGTCATAGGCGAGCCTGAGCGAAAAGATACTGCGGCTGCCATCTGCCTGGGCGCGCTGCTGGCGAAAAAGCGTTTCGGCGACCCGGTCATGTCTGTGCTTACCGCTGACCATCTCATAGAGCCGGTCGGCCTGTTTCAGCAGACCATGCTTTCGGCTGCCCGCTATGCACGAGCCACTGGTGCGCTGTATACGTTTGGCATCCGCCCGACACATCCGTCTACCGGCTACGGCTACCTCGAGCTGGGGGAGAAGCTGGCCGAGGATGCGGGGATATCTCACTGCAGGGTGACATCGTTTCGGGAGAAGCCCGATGCGGAAACCGCGGCAGGCTATCTCGAATCGGGGCGCTATCTGTGGAACTCGGGGATGTTTGTGTGGACTACAGAGGCGATTCTGGCCGAGCTGGGGCGGCACCTGCCCGCGCACGTGCGGTATCTGTCGTCGGCCGTCGAGGTGGCCGGAACCGCGCAGTGGGAGGCGGCCCTGTGCGATGCATTTGCTGCCCTGGAGCGCATCTCCATAGATTTTGGCGTCATGGAGCGGGCCCGTGATGTCCGCTGTGTGGCGGGGCAGTTCTCGTGGACGGATGTAGGCGGCTGGCTGGCGATACAGCATCTGGCGGCGCCTGATGCGGATGGCAACTATGTCAGGGGCCGTGTGTATCCGTTGCATGCGCAGGGAAATCTGGTGTTTTGCCGGCAGCCCGAGGAGACGGTCGCGCTGGTGGGTGTCAGCGATCTGGTGGTGGTGCGGGTAGGGGAGACGACTCTGGTGGCCCACCGGGATCGGCTGGAAGACGTCAAGCAGGTGGTGGAGGGGATGCTTTCGCAGCCGCCGGATAGGCCGATAGCGGACAGTGCACCCCCTGACATGTAGGTGCCCACCTGCTGCTGCGGCCTACTGCATAGGCCAGGCGCCTATCCGCGCATCTATCTGCTCCATCAGCTCGATGGTACGTGATAGTGCGACCACAATCCGCCGATAGTGCTCCAGGTCATCCTGTGTCAGCGCTCGTCCGCGCCGGTCTTTTAGCCACTTATCCAGCACCTGATAGCCGCCTACCTGAAACTCCCACACCTGTGGCGGGATGCCCTCGAAATACTGCGCAGGCTTGCTTGCGGTCTTGCGCGTGGTGCCGCTTATGTACACCCGGCCTTTCGGTAGAGGCACCGTCTCTGTGGGCGGCACCTCCCCGGGCGCATAGTACTTCGGATGGGCGCGCTCAACCGCGTTGTCACCGGGCACCACTCAGAGCACTCTACATATCAGTTGAGTTGAGGCGGGTGCGGGTTGAGTATGCCTTCAGGAAGTACTCGAGCATCATGCGCTGGGTCGTGAAGAACGAACCGTTGAGAGCTATCGCGTGCGTCATGATGTCTATGAACCGCTCACGGTCATCGTAGTAGGTGGGGACGACTACGTGCTCCAGCTTGTCGTACAGCGCTTCCATGTCTGCATCAGAGCGGTCTTGCCCGTCAGCAATCGGGCCGGGGTCTATGGCCCAGCCTGTGCGGCCTTCAAAGCAGCCCTCGATCCACCAACCATCCAGGATGCTCAGGCTCGGCACACCGTTTGCAGCCGCCTTCATACCACTGGTTCCGCTGGCCTCCTGCGGCGGCTTGGGAGTGTTGACCCACACGTCCACTCCGGCCGTCAGAAGCGCCCCCAGATCCCAGTCATAGTCTTCCAGATACACGATGTTGAGGTCACTGGCGAGTGCCTTCCGCGCCTGGAAGATGCGCTGGATTTGCTCTTTTCCGGCCTCGTCAGCAGGATGAGCCTTGCCAGCATAGATGATCTGCAGTCTGCCCGCCTTTGCACAGATGGACTTGAGCCGCTCTGGATCGCGCAGCAGCAAGTCGGGCCTCTTGTACGTCGCCGCCCGACGTGCGAAGCCCAGTGTCAGCACTGAAGTCTGCATCCCCGCATCGGTGCGGTAGTTGACGTGCTCTATCAGATTGCTCTTGGCCCGACTGTGCGCTCCCCAGATCTTCTCAGGCGGGATCCCGAAGGCGTAGCGTAGCATGAAGCTGTCCTCGCGCCAGCCGGGCATATGCTCATCGAAAAGCTCCGCAAATGGTTGCGAGGTCCAGGTGGGCACGTGAATGCCGTTAGTAATCGCGTCTATCTGGTAATCGGCAAACATCAGGCGCGATACTTCAGCATGTCGCTTGGCAACACCGTTGACGTAGTTGCTGAGGTTTAGCGCCAGATAGGTCATGTTAAGCACCCCATCGTAGCAGAATACGTCTTCCATCATGCATATCTCATCACGCCCCAGCACATGCATGGCCATATCCAGTGGGAAGCGGTCGTGCCCGGCGGGTACCGGCGTATGCGTGGTGAAGACACACTGTCGCCGCACCGGCTCGATATCGTCACGGGAGATCATGTCCCTGCCGGCCTTGCGTGCGGCTTCGCGCAGAAGCTCAAGTGTCAGCAGAGCGGCGTGCCCTTCGTTCATGTGAAACGAACCGATGTCATGGTGCCCCAGTGCACGAAGCATCCTGACGCCACCGATGCCCAACACTATCTCCTGACATAGTCTGTATCGCAAGTCCCCGCCGTACAGATGGTGTGTGAAGCCTCGGTCCTGCTCATGGTTTTCCGGTAAGTCTGTGTCCAGAAGATAGACCGGGATCGTGTATCCGTCGGGAGCTTTTGCATCAAATCGCCAGGCTCGCAGGTGGACCTCGCGGCCCTCGATAGTCACGGAGACTCTCTGGGGCAATTCCTTCAGAAATCGAGTCGGCTCCCACTCGCGGGGCTGCTCACTTTGCCGCCCTGTCTCATCCAGAAGCTGCCGGAAATAGCCTTTCCGATGCAGGAGTGTAACTGCAACCATGGGTATCCTGAGCTCTGAGGCGCCGCGTATGGTGTCACCGGCAAGCACCCCAAGGCCACCACTGTAGGTAGGTATCAAGCGATGTAGAGCCATCTCCATCGAGAAGTAGGCAATATTGGAACTCATTCGTGTTATCTCTCCCTCGCTGTGTTGTCCCCACTAGCGACTGCAAGTAGCGTGCCGCTCTTGCTCATGACGCCGATACTACGTTTGCGAAGACTGCGGCTACAAATTGCAGGTATCGGCTATACTACCACTCACTCTGCCTGACGTCCAACCGGAGAATGCCAGGCCATAGTGCGGTTGCTGCCCGTGCGATGGGGAAATAGAACTGACAGACATCATCGGCGCAGGCAGGATTAGTGGTGCATCATGAGGAAATCGTGCCCACTTGTGGACAGCACGTGCAGGCGGACAGCAGATGAGCTGGCAGTCAGCATAGCCCGGTGCACGATATGAGGAGATGAACCGCAGATGGTGCTGAAAGGGAAAACCGCTCTGATTACGGGCGCTTCGAGAGGGCTGGGTGCAGCGATAGCACTGGCTTTCGCTCGTGAAGGTGCCTCCATTGCCGTGAACTACATCCAGGTACCAGATCGGGACAACGCTGCCGAAGCTCAGGAAGTGGTGGCACAAGCCTCACAGCTTGGAGTGGATGCGATGGCAGTCTGTGCCGATGTCACAGATCAGGCTCAGGTGGATGGCATGGTGGCCCAGGTGCTGGAGCGCTTCGGCGTGCTCGATATCATGGTCAACAACGCGGGGATCGTGCGTGACAGGACGATAAAAAACCTCGATAAAAGCGACTGGGACGCCGTGATAGCGGTGAACCTCACGGCCGCATACAACTGCATACATGCTGTAGTCAATCATATGCGTGACCGCAACAGCGGACGCATCATCAGCATCTCCTCGGTGGTCGGTCAGATGGGCAACATCGGGCAGGCCAACTATGCTGCCTCGAAGGCAGGGCTGATGGGCCTGACCAAATCGGTCGCCCGTGAAGTGGCTCGGCGGGGCATAACCGTCAACGCGATTGCCCCCGGCTTCATGGACACGGAGATGTCGCAGGTGCTGGGCGAAGAGATCCTCACCGCGGTACGCGCCCAGATCCCCATGGGCTATCTGGGAGAGGCCCAGGACATAGCGGATGCTGCGGTATTTCTCGCGTCCGACAGAGCCAAATACATCACCGGCCAGACGCTGGCAGTCAACGGTGGCCTGTACATGTAGCACCACACATAAGCTGAGGAACTGACGTCAC
>JAAYSP010000115.1 GCA_012518355.1 candidate division WS1 bacterium
CAAGCGGACTCTTCCAGGTCATAGTTCGGGCCTCCTCTGGTCTGGTATTGTCGGATAGTGCTCATACCGTAGACCGCAGCAGACGACAGAAGCTGTGTGCATCTTCGGCCACCCGCGATGTTTTCCAGCTCTTCTCTGGCGCCATGATAGCACGGGAGCGCATGATTTACTACTACGTTTGCTGCCTGCGCTCACTGCGGTCACGGTACACAGTCTGATGGATAAGACTTACCTGCACTGCGGCAAGTTCCGCACCCGCCGCACGCTGTGGGCTGGACATCTGCGAAATTCTCAGCGATCGAGCAGCGAAAATATATGGGGCCTGGGGACTCGTGGCGCTTACCGTGCCGAAGCTGCGCTACAGTCTACAGCCCACAGTCGCGCAGGAAGGCAGTGTCGGCGAGGATTTCGGAGGTGTCTCCGTGACGCAACACCCGACCGCCGCTGATTGCAACCGTCTGCGGGCACAGAGTTGCCGCCAGGTCGAGGTCATGCGTGGCGACGATCAGGGTGGAGTCGAGGCCGGCAAGCAGCCCCATCAGCGCGCGCCGACCTGCCGGGTCCAGCCCTGCAGACGGTTCGTCGAGGATCAGCATACGGTTGTCGGTCACCAGCACTGAGGCCAGCGCGATGCGCTTTTTCTGCCCCAGGCTGAGGTTAGTCGGATGCCGCTTTTCGTACCCGCTCATGCCCGCGACATCCAGAGCGCGACCGACGGCCTCATGCACCTGCTGCTGGCTGTATCCTGCGTTCAGGGCGGCAAACGCCACTTCATCGAAGACTGTGGGCATGAACAGTTGGTCATCCGGGCTCTGGAACAGCAGGCCCACCTGGCGGCGAATAGTGGCCAGATTTGACTCAGTCAGCTCCATACCCAGCACCCGGATGAAGCCCTGCCCGTGCAGCAGGCCGTTGAGGTGCAGCATGAGCGTAGACTTACCTGCCCCGTTGGGGCCGATGAGCGCGACGCGCGCACCCTCGTGCACCTGCAGGTCTACCCCCTCGAGAGCGGGCGTACCGTCCGGGTATGAGAAGTGCAGGTCGCGTATGTCTATGGCTAGAGAGTTGTCATCCATAGCAGTATGGCTGCTGCCAGCCCCAGAGTGACGGCCTCCTGAAGCGTCAGGCAGCGGAAATCGGTGATAGTCAGACGCCCGTCATATCCGCGGGCACATAGCGCGAACGCCTGAGTTTCAGCGCGCAGCCCCAGGCGGATGATCAGCATTTGCGTCATGGCGGCGACGACGCGTATCGCACGCATGCCATGTGGCTTGCCTCGAGCTTCACGTGCGCGCATCAGCCGCATGAGTTCTGCTCTGATGGAGTGCACACCTCTGACCATCAGATAGCACAGAGCGACGAGCCTGGGCGGCAATCGCAAGCCGGTGAGCCCTGCCAGCAGGTCCCGCTCACTGAGCCGCTCGGCGAACGCCGTGACCAGCAGCACTATGAGCGTGGACTTGACCAGCAACGCGGCCACAAATCGAGCGCTCTGCTCCGGTACCGGGCGGCCCCAGAGCGGCAGCTCGACTGTCGCAGCGTCGGGCTCGATGGGGATGAGCACGAGTAACAGCAGGCAGAAGACGCCAAAAGACACCAGTGGCAGCAGTCGCACCAGCCGCTTCAGAGGCACCTGGACGGCAATCCAGGCGACGACAGTGAGCAGTGACAGGATGAGTATCGGCAGCGGGCGACTTATGTTCACCAGCGCACATGCCAGTATCACAAACACGAGCAGCCCCAGCCAGAAGCTGGGACTGAGAGCGGTCATCGATGTAGCAGTATCATCGTGCAGAAGTGGGTCGGGCTTCACTCTGCGCCGATCTCCTCCAGCAACTCCTCATCGCTGTAGCCGTGGATGATCGCGGCTCCGGCCTCATCGCCTTCAGCGTTCAGGGCGTCCACAGCCCGCTGCATGGCATCCAGGCGTAGAGCTACTGTCAGGATTTCGCCACTGTGTCGGTTTTTGAAGCGCGCGCGGATACCGTCGGTCACATCGGAGGTGACATGATGGCGTATGTTCTGTTTGCCCAGGGTGCAGCCGGTGGAGAACTGGATGCCATCGAGCATGCACGATGGCGGCGGGGCACCGGGGCACCATACATCGGTCTCGATACCGAAGTGTGGGTCTGCCTGCAGACGCTGCAGGGCATAGCGGCCCATGCGCATCCCGGCGAACACCCATGGCCCCAGATGGCCGTGAAAAGCCTTCAGCAGGTCCAGCTCATCTACCTGACTGTTGTCACAGCACTGACACATCAGACATACCTCCATCAAATCCAGCGAATGCCAGTCTACCGGATGGGCGTCTGGCGAATGCGCGGCTACCTCATGGGCCTACCACTGCTGCGGGGGCCCAGCATGAACGACCGCTCGATAGCATACACGGCGGCAGGCACTACGGTCAACAGCACCACGGTGCCGGGAAGACCGACCACGAACGCGGTTGTGGCGTATGCGATCGCGGTGCGGCCCTCGCCTATGAGCGGTATCAGGCTGACCACCAGCAACACACCGGCGACTCGGGCGGCGAGCAGTCCGAGTACTGCGGCGGGCCACAGGCCGAGGCGGGGCCGAAGCAGTGATGCGACTACGGCCATAGCGGCCAGTTCGCCGATCATCAGCACTGCCATCGGCGGTGGCGGCATACCGGTCAGCAGCGACGACAGCACCGGTACCAGCACCGCTACTATCACCGCTACTTCCCACGACGCCAGCAGCGCCAGCGCCATAATCGGATAGTACATGGGCAGGAAAGCGGGGCCTGCGTTTGGCACTGCATGAAACGCTATCGGCAGCACTAGCGCCAGTGCCCCCATCAGGCCGCCCAGTGCTAGGTCGCGGGCCTCGAACAGGCGGCGACGGCTGTCGGGCATCTGCGGCGTCGGTGTTGCGTCGTCAGTTGCCTTCATATGCGGTATCCCAGTACTTGCGCCAGATGTCCTCCGACACTGCGGTGGGTGTCTCGGGCACTCTGGTATTGTCGTTGATGCTCACCACGTACTCGGTGTTGCTATGGTAGTCATCAGGCCGCATCCATTTCACATGCGCATCACAAAACAGCAGGTTTGACCCACCGTTATGGACGCGGCACACGGCCCAGTAGTGTGTCATCGGCAGTTGGCCATAGTTCGGGTTCGGAGCGGGCCCGAGCGTTGGCACTGGCGGTCCTGAGTTACACCTGTCCCACTCGGCGACGAGTATCTTGCTGGCGGGCATCCTGATCTGCCCCTCAGTTTTCAGCGGCACACCGGCGACGGCGGCAAATCCGTCGGTGACAGGTGCTCCGACGTTGTAGCCCTGCCCGTAGTACCATGGCATTTCGTTGCCGGCACGATCTGACGGGCGACTGGGGCAGCGGTTGGTCTCAAACGTCTTGATGTACGGCTGCAGTACGGTCTTCCAGTTGGCGACCATCGGAAAGCGCTCGTCATAGTCCGAGGTGTACATGAAAAACGCCAGGCCGATCTGCTTCATGTTGCTCAGACACTGCGTCTGACGTGCCTTTTCGCGGGCGCGGGCGAATACCGGGAAGAGTATTGCGGCGAGTATTGCGATGATAGCGATGACTACCAGCAATTCGATGAGAGTGAAACCATGACGATTACGAGAAGGATTGCTGTACACTTACGAGGAAACCTCCGGTAACACGATTTTCACTATCGTAGCACGAGTGCTGCCGAAAGTCAAGATGATTTGGCCCCTCAAGCACGTTTCCATGATGGGCATATCATAGGGCATATCGCAGGCTGGCACGACAACATCACGCGCTTGACGCTGCACTGTGGCGGTGCTAAGGTGACGCAGATGGCATCCCCTTGTGGCAAGCAACGCAGCAGAGGTTCGCAACTGTGCATGAATACTCCATAGCAGCCCGTGTGGCCGAAATTGTTCGTGCGGCAAGCAGAGAGCACAACCGACGAGTGCTCAGTGCCACGGTCGCAGTCGGCCCGTTGAGCATGGTAGTGCCTGAACTGCTATACGAGGCCTGGGCATCGGTAACCGCCAACTCCGAACTGGCGGGTGCCGAACTTCGCATAGAGCATGTACCGGTGCGCGCGGTATGCCTCGACTGCGGCCATGAGACCGAGTCATACACCCCCTTCGTGGAGTGTGCCTCATGTGGTAGCCTGCGACTGAAGCTGCAATCCGGCCATGAACTGGACGTGCTGCACGCAGATCTCGAAGACGCTCCAGAGGATGCGTCTGGTGACTGCGCAGCAGCAGACAGACATAGACAGTAGCCGTGCCGCGCTCCCGTGTGACGTCCACGGATGAGACAGATGCACACAGATGGGGCAGACGTCCGTGGATGGGACAGAGGTCCACGGATAGGGCAGACATACACGGGTGAGGCAGACATACGCGGGTGAGGCAGACATACGCGGGTGAGGCAGACATACGCGGATGAGACGGGCAAAATCGGGTAGACACGACAGAGTGGAAGACAGCGAGGACGATAGTCATGAGAGTTGAACTGATGCAGGGCATACTGGGCGATAACAACGCCGCCGCACGCGACAACCGCGCGCTCTTCGATGAGCACGGTATCCTGGCGGTGGATGTGATGGGGGGGCCTGGCTGTGGCAAGACGAGCATACTTGAGCAGGTGGTGCGGGAGCTACGCCGCCGCGGCATCACCAGCAAGGTGATCGAGGGCGATGTAGCTTCAGACAACGATGCACGACGAATTGAGCAGGCTGGAGCGGAAGCGTTTCAGATCAACACAGGCGGCGGTTGTCACCTACATGCCGGGATGGTGCGTCGCGCACTGAAGCAGATGGACTTGCAGAACACGCACGTGATGTTCATCGAAAACGTGGGCAATCTGGTATGTCCGACTGCATTCCGGCTGGGCGCACACTTCCGCTTTGTGGTCGCCAGCCCGCCTGAAGGCGATGACAAGCCGCAGAAGTATCCGGTGGCTTTTCGCGATGCTGAGGGGATAATCCTGAACAAGATAGACTTACTGGGGCATCTGCCCTTCGACGCTGAACGGTTCTGGGAGCTGTGCACTGAGCTGAACTCATCGGCACCCCAGTTCTCCGTCTCGTCCACCACCGGTGAGGGCATCGAGGGGTTGTGCGACTGGCTGCTGGAGCGGCGTTCCAAACGCCAGGCGTAGTCTACCAGGCACTTAGGCACTGGGAACTCTCCGCAGCAGCTATGTGGCAGATGCGCTACTAGCTGTAGTCCGTGTCAACTGTATTCAACTGTAGCTGTGGAAGACAATTCCGCCCCGACGTTCTGGCCGGGGCGGAATTGCGTTTCTCTATGCAGGAGTGCCGATGAGCCGTCAGGAGACATCAGGCTTTTCAGCCTCGGCGTCCTCTGGTGCGTCATCCGCGCCATCCTGCTCTGCTTCCGGGGGGGCCGCGGGCGGGTTATGCTCCACATATAGCTTGAAGTTCTCGCGAGACGGCTGGGCCATCTCGAAGACGCGCTCAAATCGCAACGCATCTTTCGGGCAGACCCACTCACACTGGCCACAGGAAGAACAGCGGTCCATCTTCCCGACCAGGTCGCGTATTGGCTTGCCCTTATCATCCACCGAGCCATCGGGCCGCTCGACCAGTGCCAGCACCTCGTTGGGGCAATCACGCACACACAGGTTGCACCGGATGCACAGATCATCGTTCCAGATCAGACGCCCACGGAAACGCTCAGGTGGCGTCAGGCGCTGGCTCGGATACATCACCGTAACCGGCTTTCTGAAAAGGTGTGACATCAGTTCGCGGAGCATAACTCCGACGGTTTTGGCCATGTTGCGTCTCCCTACAGTAAAGCTATAGCACTACGACCGCCAGGATCTGGATGAGCAGCGGGACGGTGAGCCACAGCAGGCACCAGCGCACCATCTGCTCGATACGCAGCCTGGCGAACAGCGCCTTGATGAGCGACAGTATCAGGATGAGCAGGACTGACTTGAGCATGACGATCAGGAAGCCCACCAGCGCCCCCAGGAAGCTGCCCTCAAGGCCTGCGGTCAAGCCGAACAGATACGGCCCGCCCAGGAATGCCACAGCGATGAAGGCCGCGCCAACCACAGTTTCGGTCTGAAACATCATCCTCAGCAGGGCCAGCTTGCGCCCGGTGTACTCGGTCATCGGCCCGCCGACTATCTCGGTCTTGGCGTGCGGGATGTCGAACGGTACGCGTTCGAGCTTGCCTATCAGCGCTACCAGCGCACCGATGAACGCGATGGGCGTGAGGACGATGAACCACTGGTGGTCGGCCTGATAGCGCAGGATATCGGTCAGTTTCCAGCTCTGGGCCACGATTGCGGGCGTCAGCATGGCCAGCGTAAATGGCACCTCGTAGCCGAAAAGTTGGGCGATAACCCGGCTGGTCCCCAGCGACCCGAATGGGTTGGGTGAATACCATCCCAGAAGTACCAACACAAACGCGGGTATGGTCAGCAGGTAGATGATGACGACTATGTCACCGGTAAACGAAAACGCCCAGTCGGCGGTCCACAGTGGGATGTACAGAAAAGACGCGACGACTGCAGCCAGCCCGAACAGCGGGACGGCGGTGACCATGGCCCGGTCGGCGGCATCGGTGACGATGTCCTCCTTGCCCAGCAGCTTGATCAGGTCGGCCAGTGGTTGGTACCACGGCGGCCCCTGCCGGTTCTGTAGCCGGGCATATACCTTGCGGTCGAAAAACTCAGCCAGCAGGCTGAAGGCAACCAGGAAGGCAAACCCGGGAAATATCAGGACATAAAAAAGCGGCATCAGCGTCGTCGCATTGTCCATATGACACTCACTGCTTTGATGTTCCGCCCGGCCTGGGCGGTCGAGAAACAGGTTGTCGCCAGCGCCCATCGGCGCCAAAAACGGCTACAACGGCTACTGTGTGGCGACTATCGATCGGTGCACGACATGCAAGGGTCAATCGAGGCGATAGATATGGGCACATCTGCCACATACGCGCCTTCGAGCATAGCGATAGTGGCCGGCCAGTTGGCCAGCGTTGGAGTGCGGACCTTCACACGCGCCGGCTTGTCGCTGCCATCGCTGCGAAGGTAGTAGAAGAGCTCTCCGCGAGGCGCCTCGGTGCGTATCACCACTTCGCCCTCGGGCACACGTGGTCTGGCCCGCACCTGGATATCGCCTTCGGGGAGCTTGTCTAGCAACTGGCGGATGATGTTTATCGCCTGTGCCATCTCCAGCACGCGGACGATCGTGCGGCCCAGTACATCGCACAGATCTGAAGTGGATACTTCGAACTCGACATCGGGATAGGCGTCGTAGGGGATGGCGGCCCGCACATCATAAGCCACATTCGAGGCCCGTAGCGTCGGCCCGCAAGCACCGAGGTCACGTGCCAGCTGCTCCGACAGAACGCCGACGTTTTCGACGCGTTTGAGCAGCGTGACTTCCGTAGTCGCTACATGCTTGTAGTACGCCACACGCTCTGCCAGTATGTCGAGACTTGCGCGAATTTTGTCCACCATCTCGGTTGTCAGGTCGAACTTCACACCGCCGATGGTGCTCATGCCGTAGTGGTTGCGGTTGCCCGAGATCATCTCCTGCAAGTCGAGCACGGTCTCTCGGTCGCGCCACACGAGCATGAACAGCGTTTCGAAGCCGATTTCGTGGCCTGCAACGCCAAGCCACAGCAGGTGGCTGTGGATGCGCTCCAGCTCTGCGACTATGGTGCGGATGTACTTGGCCCGGGGCGGTACCTCGAGCCCCAGCAGCACTTCCGCGCCGCGGGCGAAGCTGTTGTTGTGCGAGTGCGAACAGATGCCGCAGATACGCTCACATACGTACATACTCTGGACGAAGTTGCGGTGGCAGCAGGCGGCTTCGATGCTGCGGTGGACGTATCCGAGACGTATATCCACCTCTACCACGCATTCGCCTTCGGCGGTTATCTTGAAGCTTTCCGGCTCCTTCAGCGCAGGATGCTGAGGGCCGATGGGAAATGTAATCCTACCCATTAGGCTTTCTCTTCCTCATCTCTTTCAGCCTGTTTGGCCAACTCTTCCAGGCGCAGCGGATATACCCCTTCAGGCCAATCATCGGACAAAACCAGTCGCTCGAGGCGCGGATGGCCCTCGAACTGTACGCCGAGTAAGTCGAAAATCTCGCGCTCGTACATGGTCGCGGCGGGAAGCTGCGGTGTGATCGAGGGCAGGCGTGGATCACTTTTGGGCACCGCTGCCTTGATGGTCACGGCAGGCGGCTCCTCAGCGTTGAAGTGATACAGCATCTGGATCTCTTCCCCGAGGTCCTGGCCGGTGATGGTCGCCAGATGCCACCAGCCGCGCTTGGCGATGTAGGTGGCGAACTGCACGATCTGCTCGGCCGGAACGGAGAAGACTACTTCGTACTGCCCCATAGTGCCGGACTCCAGAATCTCACCGTCATACTCCTCACGGACGATTGCGATACACTGCTCAGCACACTCAGACATACCGGCTAGCTCTCCACATAGGTAGATTCCTGCACCGAATCTTCGATGCCGGGGATGTTTTTCTCAAGCTCTGCGACTGCCTCTGCGATTTTCGGATCGACAGTTGAAAGCAGCTTCAGCACGCCATACGTGATGGCGTCAGGGCGCGGCGGACAGCCCGGGATGTACATGTCTACAGGCAGTATTCTGTCTACTCCGCCGAGGACGTTGTAGCTGCCCTTGCCATAGAACGGCCGTCCGGACATCCCGCAGGTGCCGACGGCAATGACGAACTTCGGGTCGGGCGTCTGCTCATATACGCGGATGATGCGGTCGCGTATCTGGCGCGTGATCGGCCCGGTGCAAAGCAGCACATCGGCATGTCGAGGGCTGCCCTGCAGCAGTATGCCGAAGCGCTCCAGGTCAAATCGCGGCATTAGCGAGGCCACAATTTCGATGTCGCAGTTGTTGCATGAGCCGCCGTTAAGATGGCATACCCACGGCGACTTGCACAGAGCCCAGTGGGCCAATTTTTTGAGCATCAGAGCACTACTCCTGTAAATTGTAGCAAAATGCGACTGCCGGGTCTGTAAACATACTCTGACCGGGCTGACTGCTC
>JAAYSP010000005.1 GCA_012518355.1 candidate division WS1 bacterium
CCCTGTGCATTTCCTCCGGCACCAACGAATGCAACGGCTATTTCCTGCGACATAAGACGGATCCTCCCGGCACAACGATTTGTGTTTGTATACTGTGTATACAGCGATATCTATTACCTGTCATTTACGGTTCGACGCAAATGCGGTGTCACCTGCTATCCCAAACAAAAAACGGAAGCTCAGAGCGGTAAGCAGGCGTAGATACTCTGCCCTACTCCAAAATTGAAGTTGGGCAGATGCGAGAACCGATCAGCGTCACACAAGATCGTGTGGCCTCGACCACTGCCGATCTGACCAGCCCGGGCCGCCTGCCAAAAGACTCACACTGCTGAAGCTCGCATGGACGTGCCAGAGTTCGAAACGTGGGTGCCTTCAGTCACCTGCTCAAGCAAAACGAGCAACTCCCTGACCTCGATCGGCTTTGTCACATGGGCCGACACCCCTGTACTGCGACGCTCCTGCGGCTCGATCTCCAGCGCTGTCACGACTACTACCGGGGTCTCACACAGGCGCTCATCTGCCAGCATGTGTTCGAGCATCTCGTAACCGTTCATGCGTGGCATCGCTATGTCCAGCACGACTACATCGGGGACCTCATCCTGCATCCTGTGCAGGGCCTGCTGGCCATCGCTGGCCGTCACTACATCGTAGCCGGCACGAGATAGTGTGATCTCAAGCAGACGCAGAATGGGTAGCTCGTCGTCAACCACCAACACTCTTTTGGCCATGAAAAATCACCGCTACTTTCAATACCGAACAGATGATGGATGTGATAAATGCAGCTTTGAGAGCCGCAAAGCATTCTTCGCTCGCAAACTCTCTCGCGCCTATAGTAATTCCTCCCAGTATAGCATACAGCCTCTTCGTTATCAGCAAATCTTGAACAACTCTTGCGTCTTGCACGAGGTTAGCTGCTCACAATGCGCAGTGAACGGCTTCAAACGAAACGACATTTGCCCGCCACGGTTGATTGCAGGCACGATTGCAGGCATAATACCACCCGTGATGTGACCATGAAACACGATGAAAGCCTACCTATGCGCCCGATGACTTATGTCGCCATAGACACACGTGCTCTGGCCCGAAACTTGCGTCTGGTGCGTACCAGACTGGCCGAACGTGTGCGGCTGATGGCGGTGGTCAAGGCCAACGCATACGGTCATGGCCTGAAGCTGGCCGCACATGCGTTCGCAGAAGCCGGTGCCGACTGGCTGGGCGTCAGTACGCTGGATGAAGGCATCCGCCTGCGCCAGCACGGCCTGCAGCTACCAGTGCTGGTGTTTCTTCCGGCGCTGGATCGAGAGGTGGAGCCGCTGGTTGAGCACCGATTAACCGGGACGGTGGTAGCCTGTGATCAGGTGCCGGTGTACGCCGAAGCAGCCCGAAAGCTGGGCCACGAGGCAGGCGTGCATGTATACACTGATGCCGGGCTGGGGCGGCTCGGCTCCGATGATTCGCTGCCCGATCTGCTGACGGCGGCCGCATCTTATCCGCGAGTGACGGTTACAGGAGTGTATACTCACTTCGGGCCGGGCGGATCCGGGACGATGCTAGAAGGCCTCGATGCGCTTCGGCCGGGTGCCTCGGCGCGGGCGTTCGGGGCGCTGGCGCAAAATGCCGTGGCCGGAGCGGGGCTGGGGCGAGTCAGCGTCCACTGTGCGGCCAGTGAGCTGCTGCTGAGCATGCCCGAAACACACTTCGACATGGTGCGCGCGGGCACTCTCCTCTATGGCCAGCTTCCGCCCGGTGCCGCAGACGATGCGCCTGCGCTGCAGAAAACTTTCGAGCTGCGCAGTCATATCGTGGCCATCCACAGCCTGCCGAAAGGCTCACCTGTGGGCTATGGCGGGGAGTTCGTCACAGGTCGCGACAGCCGCATCGCCACAGTGCCGGTCGGCCTGGCGCACGGACTGGGCGTCACGCCCGAGTCACTGGGGCGCAGTCTCCGGCAGATCGCCGGCAGCTACCTGCGCCGACGCAGGGCACGCCGAGGCATCAGCGATCGCGGCCCGTGGGGATACGTGCGCGGCCAGCAGGTGCCTGTAGTGGGGCGCATCTCGATGGATCAGTGCTGCCTGGATGTGACTGCCACCGACGCACAGGTAGGCGATGAGGTGGCCCTGGACACGCGCCGGGTCACCACCAGCGCTGCAATTCCGCGCATCGCCGTGGAATTGTAGATCCCAGTTTTGAGTAGCCCACTGCCCTGCCGCTATGCCCACACTCCCGCCCTCGACAGGTGCAGAAGTCTCCTGTAGGCCGGGGTTCTGAGCCACGAGCGACCACTGCTCCGGACTGGCGCCACTTGGTTGCCGACCACAGACCACCCCTCTGCAGCCTGCCGCAAAGCATGCACTACGATACCCCTAACTCGTCGCCCCGCCGAGCCGCATAACCGGGCCTGAACGCCAGATCACTTCGCGTCTCTAGACCAC
>JAAYSP010000241.1 GCA_012518355.1 candidate division WS1 bacterium
GATGAGCGGCAGTTCGTCATACATCTCAGTTCGGGTGAGCAGCTTCAGGTGCAACTACCCTCATATCAGGCACCAGCGACAAAGGACGCGTCGGGCTACTTCGTGGCCGCTGACCGCACGGACCTTTTGGACCTGTTCATCGGTTCGGAAGGCACTCTGGGGCTGGTGACACAGGTGCAGGTTGGCATCATCCCGCTGCCATCTGACATCTTCTCCTGTATGGCTTTCTTCTCTGATGTCGAGTCGGCCGTAGCGTTTGTAAAATCGGCACGACAGGCCAGTCGCGACCTCGAAAATCCTCTCGACGCTCTTGCCATCGAGTACTACGATCCGCACGCTTTGCGATTGCTTCGCCCAGACTACCCGCGCATTCCTGAAAATGCCGGGGCAGCCGTATATTTCGAGCAGGCGACCAGTCAGGATGACGAGATCGTGCTCATGGAGTGGGTGGAGCTTCTGGAAGAGCATGGCTGTATGGAAGACTTCAGTGGCTTTTCCGAGAAGGAGAAGGCTGAGATGGTAGAGATCCGTCACGCGGTGCCGGAGTTTTGCCATCGGGGTGTCCGCCAGCATGGCACCTACAAGATCGCCACAGACGTCGCAGTGCCGGATGAGGCTCTCGATGCAATTCTGGCAGCCTATCATGACATCGGGGAGGCCTCCGGAGTGCCGTATGTGCTTTTCGGACACATCGGCAACAACCACCTGCACTGGGACTTCATCCCCGAAAACAAGCAGCAGTTAACTGCGGCGAAACAGGCCTTCATAGATCTTTCACGCCGTGGAGTTGAGCTTGGGGGCACCATATCTGCGGAACATGGGGTGGGCAAAAAAAGCTACGAAGAGAATGGCGCGAGCTATCCCTATCTATACATGATGTATGGTGAGCAAGGACTACGTGAAACAGCGCTAACCAAACACCAGTTAGATCCCATGCACATACTCAATCGCGGCAATATAGTACCTGCAGACTTTCTAGATAGTTTACAACGCGACAGTGGATGACAACGTGGCGCCGAACAGTTTGCACTCGTCACTGACAGGGTGATAGAATAGTATCTTGGTAAGCGGCTGATATCTCGTATGCACCAGAAAATGGGAGGCATTAGAGGAATGAGAACCCAAAAACAGTTGCTAGCCTTTGCCGTGATAGTTTTGATGGTCGCATTGGTAGGAGGATGTCTGTTTGGTGGGGGAGCCAAGGACGACGTCTCCGGTGAGCCCGGGGATCTAGCTCCGCCCGAGCCTGGAGACATGCCCCCGCCGGAGATGCCGGGTGAGCCCGGAGACATGCTTCCACCGGAGATGCCCGGTGACCCCGGAGCGATGCCTCCGCCAGACATGCCCGGTGAACCCGGAGTGATGCCATCCGCTGCTGGAGGCTCTGCAGCCAAAGCTCTGCAACTCAAACATCAGGGCAGCTATGACCAGGCTGCGGCCGAGTATCGTGCTGTGCTTCAGGCTGACCCTGACAATGCGGATGCAAACTGGGGACTGGCCTGGATACTTGCTGAACAGGGCCTGAACGAACCACCCAAGCGGCAGGAAGCCAGGACATTTTTCGAGAAATTCCTGGCCCTGGCTGATGATGCGGCCAGGAAGGCTGAGGCTGAGGCGGCACTGAAGCGGATCAAGTAGGAGATGCCGCCTGTCAGACACGTCTAAATCAGTCAGCTCCAGTGGGTCGCACGCTCCGTACTCTTATGATCGGTGTGCGGCCCGCTGAGAGTTGTGTGTCTGGCGAAATCAGCCATCCCGGTATGTGCGAGGGATATGATGTCACACTCGCAAGAGTTGCAGTCGGCTACAACTGACGAATTGCGACAGTCGGAGATGCAGATTACGGAAGACATCGCTGGTTTCTCCGGTCCCTGTCCCAGTTGCGGCGGGCGCGAATTCGCGACTTTTCAGCCTGCGGCGTTTCGGGTTCCCATCTATGCATGTCGAAATTGCCGCCTGCACATCACCCGTCAGCCGGCAGTGGCTGATGGGGCAGAGCCCGATCAGGTGTATGAAGCGAGCTACCATACGGACTATGAGAAGAATGCAGAGAAGAAAACGCGTACCAGCTCCTATCGCCTGTGTGTAGTCGAAAACGCGATTGAGCCCGGGCGCCTGCTCGACATAGGCTGCTCGGTAGGCTGTTTCCTGCGTGCGGCTGTCGCCCGTGGGTGGGACGCCCATGGCGTGGACCCAAGTAAGTACTGTGTCGAATCCTGCATCACTCATGGACTGCATGCCAGGATAGGCGACATGCGCCATTTGGACTTTCCCGATGAGAGCTTTGACCTGATCAACTTACGCCATGTACTGGAGCACGACTGGGAGCTCTCAGACTGTGTGCGGGAGATGAAACGCGTGCTCAAGACTGGTGGATTGCTACTCGTGGAGGTCCCCTCAGTGGACTGCTGGCAGGTGCGGCTACGGGGTGCTCGATATGCCAAATTCTGGTCACCCGCACACTACCATTACTACTGGTTTTCTCGTCGAGCTCTGCAGAATGTCATGTCACAGGCAGGTTTTGAGCATGTGCCGCTTCCCCTGTATGGGAAGATGATGTCTTGTGGTGGTTTCAGCGACACCCTCGGATTCTTGCTATGGCGCACTCACAAACTGATGCGCCACTGGCTGTACCTGAGCCCACTTCAGGTTCAGGCCTGGCACAAAACCTGAGCCATAGC
The DNA here is from genome assembly GCA_012518355.1 of candidate division WS1 bacterium. Lineage (GTDB taxonomy): Bacteria > Armatimonadota > Zipacnadia > Zipacnadales > UBA11051 > UBA11051. Next base: position 2,682 of record JAAYSP010000241.1, read on the forward strand.
ACTATCTGAAATTCGCTCTTGCGGACGATGACCGAGCGCACACTGGTAGGTCATCAGGCCACCAGAGCGAATTTCACTGCCATACATCATCAGACCCCAAAACACAGCTATAGGAGCAACGAACATGAGTAAGTTGGGCATCGGTATCGTAGGCCTGCGGATGGGCTATGGTCACTTCCAGCAATGCAAGGAACTGAAGGATGCAGATCTGGTTGGCATCTGTGATCTGGACGCAGATTTAGTCGAAAAGTTATCTCGCGAGTTTGATGTGCCGGTAGCTACCACCGATTTTGATGAGCTTATCGCGTCTGACCAGATTGACGTGGTATCTATCACCACGCCCGACTATCTGCATCTTGAACAGACAATAAAAGCGCTGGAAGCGGGCAAGCATGTGCTGGTCGAAAAGCCGATGGCACGGACGGTTGAAGAGTGTGCTGAGATGGTTGAAGTCGCACGCAAGTGCGATCGGAAGCTGATGGTTGCCCACGTAGCCCGTTTCTACCAGTCCTTTCAGGACGCTCACCGCTGGGCTTTTGATGGCACACTGGGCGACCTGTATTTCGTAGAGACCAGTTATATACACAACTACGAGGAGATCCCTGGCTTTGACGGCTGGCGTTTCGATCCGGAAAAACGGCATGTCCTGGTCGGCGGAGGTTGTCACGCCATAGATCTCGCGCGTTGGTTTGGTGGCGACGTGATTGCTGTTTCTGCCCTCAGCAATCACTTCAACATCCCCGCTCAGAAGGCTGATGACATGTGGATACTCAATCTGCAGTTTGACAACGATGTCATCGGGCGCGTCACCGTCTCCTCGGGCTGTCAGCGGCCCTACAACATAGACCTCGAGGTCTGGGGCACCAGGGGCACCCTAGTAGGTGACAACACCTCATCTTCGTGTAAGCTGAGTCTGCGACAGGTGGACCGATATCGCTGGATGGAGCTGCCCAAGCCGCAAGAGGGGAAACAGCTTTCCAAAGAAACTGAGCATTTCATTGACTGCATCATCAACGACAAGACCCCACTTATAGATGGTGTAGATGGTGCGAAAACCGTAGCGACTGCGTGGGCTGCCATAGAGTCTTCAAAACAAGGTGGCGCACCGGTGAAAGTACGCAACGACTTCTAGTCTGTCACCGTGCTGCTGCAGCGCGATTTGGTGCACAGTCACCCAGGCCGACTACCGTCTCCGGTGGTCGGCTTTGCTTTTCGGCAGGCAAGCCCGCCTACCGTGAAACTGTCTTAGTCTGAACTGTTTTCAGCGTAGTAGTCGCACAGTCCGCGTATGGGGCAGAGGGGGCAGCGAGGTTTGCGTGCAAGACAAGTCTGTCGCCCATGAGTGATCATATTCACGTGCAGTTGATAGCGCAACTGTGGCGGTACAAGCCTGGCAAGCGCCTGGTGGATCGCTTCATCGGACAGTTTCGGGGGCACCCAGCCGAGCCGCTCGGTTATCCTGCGCACGTGCGTGTCAACGGGGAATACCTCTCTGCCGAGTGCGAACATCAGGACACAGGCGGCGGTCTTGGGGCCTACTCCAGGAAAGTGTTGCAGATACGTTTCCGCTTCGGTAGTGTCCATATCGGCAAGAGCGTCCAGACTGGGGCTGCCGTGCTGTGTTACCAGTTGTGTGAGGATGCTTTTGATGCGCTCAGCTTTCTGATTGGCCAGGCCGCCGGGACGTATGGCCTCTGCGATCTGCGCGACGGTCGCTGCGGCCAGCTCCTCCGAGCTGGAGAAGCGCGCCACGAGTCTCTGGTATGCCAACTCGCTGTTGTGTCTCGTCGTATTTTGCGACAGGATGGTGCGGATAAGACTCTGCAGAGGATCTGATGGCACGGTGAAGCCGTGATGTCCGTATGACTGTGCGAGGGCTTCGTGGGTGCGCTGTACAGCGTCGTGCAGCGTTGATGCTATAGAGGCACTCTGGTCGGTGTCAGTCACCTGCATCCTCTACCCTTCACTGTGTTTCAGGAGAGCTCACTCCTGGGGATCAGGTCCCGTCTTCTTCCGGTCCGGCCAGGTCACTGTCACCTCAGCCTCGTTGTTGGCCGCATCCTGCGCCCGAATGGTGATGGTGGTCGTGCGTTTCGGCAGAGGTATGGCGAAATCGAACCGCTCATACTGGCTGTCGTACATGCCATCGGTAGCGCGCGCTGCATACCAGCGATCGTCGGTGGAGTAGCACACTTCGGCCACACGGGAGATGCCATCGGCGGCAACACCGCTGATGTACAGCACCCCATCGCGTGTCTCTACGGTGTCAACCCAGACCTTCGGCGTTTCGTTGTCTATCGTGACCAGCTCGACAGTGGCTGCTGTGCTTAGTGGATGGGTCGGGTTGCTAGCCCGGTCGCTGGCCTCGATCTGCAGTCTATACCGTCCTGAGGCAACCGCAGTAGTATCCCATTCGTGCGTCTTGTCGCCAGTGCCTGCCAGTACAGTCTGCCAGTCACTGTGCCCGATTTGCTGACACTGGATACTGTTTATCAGGGTGTCATCATCAGGATCAGTTGCGTCCCAGGTGAGAGTGTAGCTGCCGGAGATCACATCGCCTTCGGCGGGTTTGGTGATGCTCACTTGCGGATCGCGGTTGGCCGGCATATAAGCGACGCTGACACGGCTCAGCTCGATGCCATCATCGGCACCTGGGCGAGCCAGCTCGAGACGGTATTGCAGGTAGCGGTTGGCAGGGCTCTGGACCATGTCTGAGCCAGGCTGCGTCAGAGCTGGTGCCCAGGGGCTCCAACTGCGGTCTGCCGGATCAGAACTGCCGCCGGAACGGGTGCTCAGGCGTATCGAACCCTGTCCCGTGACTTGAGCTTCCATGTGTATACGCCCCCACTGGGCAGCCCGCTCCGCGTCCAGCACAGAGGACTCCAGTGTGCCCTGGGTGGGGCGTTCTGTATCCAGTTTCAGGATGCTCAGCAAATTACTGGTGCCCGCGATGAGCTGGTATCCATCGGTTGGCTGCAGGCAGGTTACCGGTGCGTTATCTGACTTGTAAGCGACGCTATGACGTTTACGATCTGCTATGCGGAGTAGCTTGCCTTCGCTGCCTGTACCGGCATACAGGGCATCGCCGAGCCATGCCAGAGAGTAGACCGAGACGCTGTTTTCTTCGTACATAGTGACGGCCTGTCCACTTTCAGAAATCTGGTACACCCCTCCGCCGGAGCTCTCGGAGGCGGTGGAAATATATACGGTGGGCGTGCCTCCGGTGACCTCTGAGATGGCAACTGCGGTGATGTCTTTGTCCTTGGCGTCGAAGATAGCAGTGTATGTGCAGTCTTCGTTGAGACGGTACAGGACGCCCTGGCTGGCGGTGCCTAGATAGGTGTGCTTGTCATCGGCGGCCATGCACATGATGTGGGCCTGGCCAAGAGCACATATCTGAGTGAAACTGCCGGACGCGTCTAGCTCATACAGTACTCCGTCGGGGCCGCTTCCTATCAGCAGTTTGCCCTGAGGTGAGTAGCCTATGGTCCATATGTATTCGGCAGGCAATTCGGCATACAGGCTTACTGTCCCATCAGGGGACACGCGGTAGATATGTCCGCCTGGAGAAGTGGTCGCCAGAAGGTCACTGGAATCAGCATCCCACAGCAGGCCAGTCACGGCAAAACAATTCAGGTCGGCGAAAAGTGTGACCTGCGCATCAGAGTCCACGCGATAGATACGCCCTTCGGCGCCAGTACCTATGTATACGTTGCCGGTATCGTCGGTGGCGGAGGACAGCGCATAAAACTCGCCGGGTGTGTCGAGCTTTTCCACGTGGGGAGCCAGCGTTACCACCCCATCACTGCGTATCGCCACTCCATCCGGGTCGCCCTCGAGAAACTCTGCGGCGGTCGTCTGGGTCCAGGTCCTGGGCTGGCGTGCGGTGAGTTTTCCATCGGCAGCCGGAGCTGAGGATACGATCGGCTCGCTATCAGCATCGGTGTCGGTTGCGTTTTCGGCGGCTGTCTTCGTCTCATCTGCGTCAGGCTCAGCCGGCAGCTTGAGCTCTCCCGATTGTGGTGGAGTGGGGGCAGGTATCTGCGAGTCTTCGGCAGCTCTGCGCAGGTGGCTTGCGATTGGCTCAGGGAAGGCATCGGCGGCCCACAGCATGTTTATCGGTGCGATAGCTCGAGGTGGCAGCGCAGAGATAACTGCCGCATTGGGCTCTGCTTCACGACTGGAGGGTGGGGTAGGTTGAGCGCCCCTGGCACCTTTGCGGTCAGCGGTGGGGATGGCCATGTATTCTACACCGTACAAAACCCAGGGGCTCGGCTCGGAGTGTGATAGTTCGGTGTTGCCGCCGAGAAGGTCCGTGCGTGGTGAGTTGACAATCAGTCCTTGAAGTGCGCCTGGTAAGCGCATCAGCACGGTGTCACCTGCTGTCAGGCCTACCCTCGGCAGCGCAGCAAGCACCACCAGGTCAGTGTTCTCTTCCAGCTTTTCGTAATACCCGATGAACGCATCGAGGTTGCTGAAGGCTGGCATCATCAGCCGTAGCCGTGAGCGCAGAGCCCATGCGGACTCGCCGCCGGCAACGGCTATACGTAGGGCACCCTTCGGCGTATCGATGGGCACGTCGAGTCTGACGACGCGTTCGACTGCCTCACCGCCATCGGGGCGTATGACGACATGAAGATGCAGAGGCTTGCCCGCTTCGGCTACTGTTTCTGCGGCGTAGACGCGCTCGATTACGGCGGTCTCATCACGTCGGTCGAACTCGGCGGTGACTTCCAGAGAGGCGATGTTTTGCGGTCGGAAACGGTTCTCTTCCAGCAGGTACATCGGAAAGCCTATCTCGGAAGACAGCGTGCTCAGTGCAGAGCCCTGGAAAAAGTAAGTGTTGGTACGCTCTATGGTGTCGCCTTTCTGGCCGACAACCTTGTAGTGGACGCGGGCAGTGCCTTCATGACTGGTATTGAACGTCGCCTCTGCAGCGGAAACCAGGCCACTTGACAGCACGAGAGATGTCAGTGCCGGTTGGTCGCAGACCTGGAGATGGAATTCTTTGGTCACGCCACGAGTGCGGTCAATCATGCGCAGAGTTGCCGGTATCGTGTTGGGCGGACCATCCATACGTGCGGCGATGGACCAGGGAGTGTCGCTGAACATAGTACCCACATCTACCATGCCTGAGCCAAACTTCGATGAGCGCTCAATAGAGGGCATCACATCATGTATCCAGGCGGTGCACAGCGGCATGTTGGTGTGACCTAGCTGCATAAGAGGGTGACCGAAAGCCAGTAGTCGGCCATCATTGACGTAGGTGACAGTGCCCACCGCGGTCATGTCGAAGTCACCACTCATCAGCCGAACACCGGCCGCAGAGCCAGGCTCGAGAGTGACGTCTACTGGTTCACGCTTGCTGCCCGGGCCTGCCATCACGCCGATACCATATGGCTCCAGAGCATCGCCGAGAAGCTTCATGGCCTGTGGCCCCAGGCCGCTGCAACTGAGTGTAGGTGCGACGGGGTACAGGCGGATGGTGTGGGCGTCAGCAAACGGCGAGGCATCGCTCGAAGAGCCCAGTACTGCCGTGGTGATGGTGCGTCCGCCGAGCTGCAACGGTTCGCCAGCAAGCCAGCGATCGTCCACTCCGGCTTGAGCTGGCGCGTCGTGCACATCGTAGGTGGCTTCGAGCATGTTTTCGATTGGCTGTATGCCAAACATGGCCTCTTTTTGCCAGTGCCAGCCATACGCCAGTGCGCCGAGAAGACGTCCTCGGATATAGCAGGGGCTCCCACTCATGCCACCGATGATGCCGGCTTGGCGCTCCACAGGTGGCCCACTCACCATCTGGCAGAGGATGACATCACCGCCCAGGACCATCTTTTCGAGGCGGCCGACGATTTCGAATTCGAACTGCTCTATCTCGACACCACGGAATACCGACTTGCCGATGCCTCTCATACCCGGACGCGCTTCTTCAGCCCGCATCATAGTCGCAGGATCGAATCCAATTGGTTCGGCCCAGGCAGTGCAACCAATCGCGGTCAGCAGAAGTATATGTGCAAGAAAGCGAGGTATGGGCATTCTCATCAGCTTATGTGCTCCGGGGTAGCGGGAATTGGTCTGGTGTGTGCGATTACTGTTTCGCCAGAGTATAGCGTCACTCCTCTCCGGCAGGGCAACTTGCCGGACAATTCGCTCATCCTGTCTTCGTGGCTTGTCAACTTTGTGGCTGAACGAATATGATAGCAGCGGAGGAAGGATCAGGCAATGCAAGCGCCTACATGCACGAGTAAATCTGGTAGCAGGCTGTTGATTGTGCCCACGGGCATGAGCAGTGCTGTCTCCGCCGATGGAGCGATAGTCGTCGAGGCTATCACCGATGTGCAGGAGCTTGTCACGACCGCTCGCGATGAACACGCCCAGTTGCGCCAATCGCTGGCGCAGATAGGGCGGCAGGCAAGAGGACTGGCTGCCGCGATGGATTGCGCGATGCATCCAGATGTGGCGGGCACGGCGTTCTGGGCCGATTTCGCCGGCTGGTTTGCGATGTTTTCGCTGGTTCCCCTGCTTGCCACTGAACAGATGTTGCAGGACGTAGTCGCTCAGAGCAGGTGGGAGTCGGCACTGATTACGGAGAGCGCA
>JAAYSP010000220.1 GCA_012518355.1 candidate division WS1 bacterium
CGAACATGCAGCAAACAACGTAGACCTGCAGGAATGGATGATCATGCCCGTCGGAGCTGAATCGTTTGCCGAGGCGCTCCAGTGGGGTGCTGAAATATACCATGCCCTCGCGGACGTTCTCGATGAGCGCGGTCTTAGTGGCGGCGTCGGTGATGAAGGCGGTTTTGCACCCAATCTGCAATGCAATGAAGACGCCTTGCAAGTCATGATGAACGCCATCGAGAAAGCCGGCCGAAGTGCGGGCGATGAGATAGTCATCGCACTCGATCCGGCTGCGAGTGAGCTCTACACCGATGATGGTCTGTACAACCTGGCAGGCGAAGGCCTGAAGCTGACTTCAGACGAAATGATCGACTACTATGCCCGCCTGTGTGATCAGTATCCCATCATCTCCATCGAAGATGGTTTGAGCGAAAACGACTGGGAAAGCTGGCCCAAACTGGTTGAGCGCATCGGCGACAAAGTGCAGATCGTGGGCGACGACTTGACCGTCACCAACGTGATCTACTTGTCACGGGCAATTGCTGAGAGTGCGATCAACTCTATCCTGATCAAGGTAAATCAGATTGGTTCACTAACTGAGACACTGGCCTCGATCGAGATGGCCAAGCGTGCTAAGATGACCGCGGTAATCTCGCACCGCAGTGGCGAGACCGACGATGCCACCATCGCTGACCTGGTAGTGGGTGTGAATGCCGGCCAGATCAAGACCGGCGCACCGTGCCGGATGGACCGGGTTGCCAAGTACAATCAACTGCTACGCATCGAGGAGATGCTCGGAGGCAGTGCACAGTATATTGGCCGTGATGTGTTCTATAACTTGCAATAGCTTCACAGATGTGGTAACAGTATTGTTGGGCACGCGGACAAAGGCGCCCACCCGTGCAACACAGCACTAAGCCAGAAGACTTCGGGAGAGTGCCAGTGAGCGACACCTTGCGTCGTACCGTTGCCGACGACAATCGGCCGCCGCCGAGATGGCGCCCATGGAGCATCACTGCCCTGGGGGTGTTCCTCACATTTGCACTTGTTAACGGTGGCATCAGGCCCCTGGTGGCATGTATACACACCGCCCGTGAGGTAGTGTATAAGACACGGCAATACGAGCAGATGGTAGCGATGAACAAGGCGGCCGAACAAGAGTTGGAGTTCCGCAAGACGGCAGAAGGCAAGATACAGGCTGCCCGCGAAGAACTAGGCTACATCAATCAGGATGAAGAGCTTGTCGAGCCGATCGAGGATGTGCAAGTGCAGCAGGCCCACTATGGAGCAGGCTCTCGGCTATGGGCCTGGCTTGATGAGACTGGAGGGCGAGCCAGCGTATGGGCTCGTGATGCAGTAGACATCACTAAATGCATGATAGGCGTGTGGCAACCAGTCATGCCAGAGGATCAGGCCGCGCTTCCGCAATGAAAGTAGAAAGTCCATTGGATACAGAAACGCCGCTGAAATAAGCGGCGTTTCTGTGTTTTTAGCGTATATAATCTGCCTGGCGGGAGTTCGCCTTGAGCGGCAGTAGCGTTACTTTCATGCAGTTACTGTGGTATTTCGACGCGCCGGCCTTCTTCGGCAGATACATATGCGGCGTAGATGACCGCTACTACGTCTCGAGCCAGTTGCCAGCCCGACAGTGGCGATCGATCATGGACGATGGTTTCCATGAAATCTTGCATCTCTTGATAGTAGCCGCTTGCCCAGTGCTCGTCCGGAGAGGCGAAGTTCCACCCCCGCCGAGTTGAGATCTTCTCTGCCAGGTACTCATCACCGAAGCTGTCTTCCTCCGGTGAGTAGACCAACACCTGATCATTGGGGTTGATGTTGCAGCGAATCCGCCCGTCTGAGCTGAAGATCTCCAGATAGTTGTAGATTCCTCCGAGCACTACGTCCGAGGCTATCACCTCTGCGACCGAATCGTCTTCAAAACGAATCAGTACAGCCCCCCAGTCCTCACAGTCGATCAGACTATCGGCTAGATGCTTTGGCTCACGGGCTTGAAAGCGTTCCATTTTTGTCAGGTGCCCTACCTCTGCAGTGACGGTGGTGGGGCGGATCGGCTCACCGTATTTGAGCATGCCCTCGTAGTACTTGATGTGTAGTGCTCCTCCGACTGCATGCGAGCCTGTACGCACAAGCGATCCTCCGCCGGCCAGGGACCAGCGTGCGGCATAAGAGGCGTGTGATCCGTTGTGCGACTCTTCGGCGTGGATCCGCATGACGGTTCCGGGGCTTGCCGCAATCAATCGTCGTGCCTTTGCCACTGTAGGCGCATAGACCCAGTTTTCGGCGTACATGAATTTCACACCGGTAGACTGCAGCACTTCCTCCATTTCTTGCATGCTTTCGAGAGTGTGGTCAAGCATTTTTTGCCGTGGCACCGTCATGCCGATATCTTCGTCATCGTCGTGGCCGGCGGTAGCGGTGTAGCCGGTAAGAGGCTTCTCGACGATCAGATGTTTGCCGGCGCGAGCGGCCTGTAGTGCCATAGGTAGATGGAGGCTGGTAGGCACGCATAGGTCTACTACATTAACCTGCGGGTCATCAAGCATCTGCTCGAAACTCTCGTAGACGCGTGAAAGCTTGTGTTTTTCCGCGAACGCTACTGCGTTGGTGTGGCGTCCTGAAGTGACACCTACTATCTCGGCATCTATACCGACCACACGACGGACGGCTTCAGTGTGAAAGGATGCGGCAAAGCCGGTTCCGACCATGCCGATTTTGATCTGCTTCATAATTTCTCCTCGCCCAGTCACAGCATTTGCCGGTAATTGTGTGGCACTGCTGCACTGTAGGTGATATACTGCACGATGTCTTGTTTAGGCTACGCTTGCTGTTCTGGCGCTCAACTCTCGGTATGTCCGAGCGCACGTTTCAGATGCCGGTTATGCGCCGGTGGCACCTGACACCATTTCTCCAGTCGCATGTCTAAATCCTGCATTATGGCATGACTACGCGGTCTTGATGCCCTTTGTTGGTGACCGGTGCTCAGCGATGTCGAATAGTAACCAGTGCGTCTGAGGTAGAAATTATGAGCTGATAGTATTTGCAGCCCAAAAATAGTCCCATGTCTGTATTTTGCAGCTCAACGCAGGTCATCCAGGCCAGTTTGGTAGCAGAGGCTTATGCCACGGCGGTGGGGTTACACTGGCTGGTCGGTTGTAGCATCATCACGTACGATCACAGCAAAGCTCACCGATGTGTCGTACAGATGGGAGCACTCGGATGTTCGTCATAGCAAACCCCGCAGCGCGTCTGGTCGGTAGAGTCGCTCTGGTGGGGGATGTAGTGGAGCATCTTCTGGAAGCAGGAGCATCTCCACGGGTTGCACTGACGCAATGCCCTGAAGATGCCTCTCGTCTTGCTGAGGAAGCAGTTGCTTCGGGTGTCAATCGTATTGTGGTAGTCGGTGGAGACGGGACGATCAACGAAGTGGTGCAGGCTATAGCGCATAGTTCAGTGGAAATGGCCGTCGTTCCGATGGGGACCGGCAATGTGGTCGGCAGATACTTGAAGCTACGACCGGGAGAGTTGCGCGAAGCCTGCCATCTGGCTGTGCATGGTGTTGCGACACCGGTGGACCTGGGAGTGATGGGAACACGCTATTTTGTTGGCATGGCAGGCGCCGGGCTTGATGCCGAAATCGTAGATAAGATAAGCCGCCCATGGAAGGAAATAGTCGGCTGGCTGGCGTTTGCCGGCCAGGCGATCCAGGCAGTGCTGACAGACGAGCCTCGCTACCTGCAACTGCATTTCGATGAAGATAGCTTTGAAGGGCCTATGTGGGGTGTGCTGATTTCGAATTTGCCAGAGTACACATATAGGATGGAACTCTCCAGTCTGGCACGACCTGACGACGGTTTGTTGGATTTTGTCATCCTACATGACCAGGGTTATGCTAAGCTGTTAGATTTTGGTCTGGACACGTTTGTATGGGGGGAATCGGTGGAGGCCCATCATGCCGCGACCGTTGTCCAGGCCACGAAGCTGCAGATCGAAGCTGATGAGCCGGTCAAGTGGCAGGTGGATGGAGAGATGATGGGCGTGACACCAGTCGTATGCCGTGTGGAGCCGGCGGCACTGCAACTGGTGTCCGATCTGCCATCTAATGGCGTTAATGGAATACATGTTGATAGGTCCATCGGCGATGACAGGCAGAATTGAGTAAGCAAACTTTTCAGTGCGGCGACTCTTGTAAACTGAAGCATGTGTGAAGAACTAAATCATATCTGATCGCAGCACGTATATATTCTGGTTCACATGCTGTGCGGTGACTTCATGCTTCCGAGTGATGAAAATGTCGCCAGTTTTGACGTAGAGATCTTAAGCAGTCAGACCATAACGGACATGCAAGTCTGTGGATTTTAGGTGAACGGAGGCGTTGTGATGATCGTAGGAGTGCCCAAGGAAATCAAGGAAGGTGAGTTTCGTGTTGCCATGACCCCTGGTGGTGCCAACGCCCTGGTGGCTGACGGCCATAAAGTCTTAGTCCAGTGCGGTGCCGGTGCCGGAAGTGGTATAGCTGATGATGAGTACCGCAAAGCCGGAGCAGAGCTAGTGGCCGAGCCTCAGACGCTGTATGAGCGGGCCGAGTTGCTCATGAAAGTGAAGGAACCGCTACCGAGCGAATACCCGATGCTGCGGCGCGGCCAGATGTTGTTCACCTATCTGCACCTGGCCTCTTCGGAAGAATTGATTCGGGCGTTGCTGGATGCAGGTATCATCGGAATAGCTTATGAAACAGTGCAAACTGCCGACTTCCGTTTGCCTCTGCTAGAGCCGATGAGTGAGGTGGCCGGTAAGATGGCTTCCCAGTTGGCAGCACAATACCTACAAAAGCACTATGGCGGTAGAGGCGTGTTGATGGGAGGCGTCACTGGTGTGAAGCCTGCAGAAGTGGTCGTACTCGGTTGCGGTTTTGTAGGCGCCAACGCCGTCAAGGTGGCCGCTGGCATGGGTGCCCGGGTGTCGGCATTCGATATCAACACGTTGAGGTTGGCCTACCTGGATGATACCTATGGCTCTGCGGTGACCAGCCTGTACAGCAATTCATGGGTAGTAGCTGATGCAGTGGCTAGAGCGGATATCGTCATCGGAGCTGTGCTGCTACCCGGTGCACGCGCCCCATGGGCGATCACCGAAGAGATGATTAAGTCCATGCGGCCTGGAACGGTGATAGTAGATGTTGCCATCGATCAAGGCGGCTGTGTGGAGAACATACGTCCCACCACCCACGCCGAGCCTATCTATGTCGAGCATGGGGTGACACACTATGCTGTCACCAACATTCCGGCTGCAGTGCCGCGGACGGCCACATATGCACTGACCAACTCAACGCTGTCGTATGCTCGTAAATTGGCAGCGCTGGGCGCTGAAAAAGCGATGGCAGAAGATCCAGCGTTGGCCCTGGGGCTGAATCTGGCCGACGGGCTCATCAAACATGACGCGGTCCACGAAGCATTCCCACATCTGGCGTAGGTGCGCGGGAAACATACAGACCGGATGGAGCCAGGAGCTACATACCGGCGCAAGGAGATACATACAGTGGAGCCCGACTTGAGTGTTCAAGTCGGGCTCCTTTTGTTTTTCATCTGGTAGGTTCAGTGGCGACTATGCCTCGCCGCAACGCTTGAGTAGTTCGTCCCACTTGCGGTCTACCCATTCCTGGATGTTTTTGCGGATAGTCTCGCCCTCAGCATCCTTGAACAGGTGCCGGAAACGCCCCTGCTTGCTCAGATACTCGTCTACAGGCAGCTTTTCTCTGGGCTTGTATGTCAGCTTCCACTCGCCGTGATCTACCTGATATAGCGGCCACAAGCAGCAGTCGGCAGCCATCACTGAGATTGCTACAGTCTCAGCCGGGTCACAGCGCCAACCCAGTGGGCATGGGGTCAGCACGTTTATGAATGCGGGCCCCTCCACCTCGAAGGCACGCTCAGCTTTGCGCGTGATGTCGCGCCAGTTGCCCGGGATGGTCTGGGCCACAAACGGTATGTCGTGGGCAGCCATGCAGGCAGTGAGGTCCTTCTGATAGGTGGTCTTGCCAAGGATGACTTTGCCAGCAGGACTGGTCGTGGTGTTGGTGCCCATCGGGCTGGCCGATGAACGTTGCACTCCTGTATTCATGTATGCCTCGTTGTTCAGGCATACATACAGGAAATCGTGGCCCCGCTCGACGGCACCCGAAAGTGCCTGGAAGCCGATGTCATAAGTTCCGCCGTCACCGGCGAAGGCCACGAAGTTGTACTTAGTGTCCGGATCAATCTTGCCCTGTGCCTTGAGGGACTGGTACATGGCTTCAAGTCCGGCAGCAGTAGCGGCTGCGTTCTCAAAGGCGATGTGCATCCATGGCATGTCCCAGGCGGTGAAGGGGAAGATGGTGGTGGACACTTCCAGGCAGCCAGTGGCGTTAGCGCCGATGACCGGATGGTCACTGGCGTTCAGTATCTGGCGAACGGCAATCGGCTCTCCGCAGC
>JAAYSP010000134.1 GCA_012518355.1 candidate division WS1 bacterium
CATCTCCGGCCACAGCAAGCGGTACCTCTGCTATGTAACTGACATGCTGCTCGGCATATACCGTCACTGCCGCGATCGATCCGTTGGGGATGTAGTGATACTGGTTGTCGGGCGTCTTGAGTACGGTCACTCGCAGACCGATGCTTTCGACCAGGCCGAACTTGCCGCCGATGTCTACATAGTCGCCCACTGCGTACTGGCCTTCGAGCAGCAGGAAGAAGCCGCTGATGGTATCGCGCACGAGGGTCTGCGCGCCGAAACCGATGGCCACACCCAGGATCCCTGCACCGGCCAGCACCGGCGCCAGATTTACGTCGAAGATCGCCAGTATCCACAGCAGTGCGCCCAGGCCGATGACCCACTTGACGATACTTGCCAGCAGCCCCAGTGCGGTGACTGCCCGCTGACCACTATGTCTGATTTGTGGTGATGCCTGTCGGGTATCGGTTTCAAGCCGTACCATCGCACGCCGAATTACCGCCATGACCATCCAGTAGGCGACGATGGCCATCACGATGACCAGCAGGACTACTGCCAGTCGCTCGACGCCGTTCTCTGTCTGTCCCAGGGCCTTGAGAAACTCCAGCCAGCCGGGCCCGACTAGCTCCTCCTCCACAGCCGTCTCCACATCCTGCTCATCACACAGAGCCATAACCGCATACAGCACCATGAGCGCAACACAGCCGAGTCGGGTGATGCCTGTTTTCATAAGCTCCTCCGCGTTGTGGTGGCGCAACTAACCGTCTGCGACATGCCTTGATGGTGCAGACATGTGTCATGTTCGCTCTGAAGCGCCATCATCCCTGCGTATGGCAGGGATTTATGTGGCCAATACAGAACAAGAGAGTTGACAATTGCATGGGCTCCTGTATCTACCACAGCACGGTGCGGCACTCATCACAGTACTGGATACACTCTCGAAAGACTGAGGCGAATGGACATATATGAAGCTGCTCGCAAGGGCGACATGAAGGCCCTGCAGACTATGCTGGCAGAGGGGGTTGATGCCGATGAACGCGCCGAGTATGGCAAGACGCCGCTGCGAGAGGCCGCTCGCGAGGGGCGTGCCGAGGCGGTGGCTTTGCTGCTCGAGCATGGTGCGGAAGTCAGCGCATCGGATTTCTGGGGCAGAACGCCGCTGCATTTTGCCGCCTGGGGAGGGCATACTGAGAGCATCGCGCTGCTGCTGGATCACGGTGCAGATGTCAACGCGCGAAACCTCCAGGGCCTGACGCCGCTTCTCGGTGCGGTGACGGCGGGTCGCAAGGCTGCCGTTGCGCTGCTGCTGGAGCGGGGTGCAGACGCCGGCGCACGCGCTTCCATGGCCCGATCTGCGCTTCATCTGGCTGCTGAGGAGGGCCATACTGACACGTGTGCTCTGGTGCTTGAGTATGGTGCTCATGTCAACTCACAGGATGCCTATGGTGCAACGCCTCTTCATCGCGCCGCCGAAAAGGGTGGCGGCGAGACCGTGATGATGCTGCTGGAAGGCGGCGCAAATGTAGACGCTGCTGACAAGTGGGGCAATTCACCCCTGCATCTGGCGGTCACCGAGGGCCGCGCGGACATCTCTGCGCTGCTGCTCCAGCACGGTGCCAACGTCAACGCTGCCAACAGTAGCGGTCAGACGCCTCTGCATCGGGCGGTGCAGAGTCTCGAAATCGCCGCTCTGTTGCTTGAACGTGGTGCAAACGCCAACGCGCGCGATGATGATGGCAAGATTCCGCTGCACCTGGCTGCCGCTCAGGGTACACCTGAGCTAGTGCAACTGTTGCTGGAGCATGGAGCCGAGGCGAACCTGCAGGACAAGCGCGGGCGGTCGCCTCTTCATGTGGCCGCCTCTCGAAACCGCTCTGAAACCTCTCCTATCATCACCCTGCTGCTGGAGCATGGTGCAGATGCTGAAATGCAGGATCAGCGCAGCAAGACTCCGCTGGAGCTGGCCCAGAAGGAGGGCAACATGAGTGCCGCGGAGCTGCTGCGCAAGCCTGGAACCGGCTGCATGTTGTTCGGATTGCTGCTTATCGCTGCGATGCTGGTGGTGGTTGCCACAGTCCTGCCTGCATGAGCCGCTGATGCGGTTTTGCGCTCAAATTTTGCGGTGATGTAGAACATATCGGGGAGGTCAGCCGTCGCTCAGACTATCTCGACCGCTGAACGCACCGTACACATGAAGCGCAAACTAGAAGCAGGAGGTTGACGACCATGAACCGTGACAGCCAGGAGTGGAAAGAAAGCTACCCGAAGCTGCTTGAAGCCTGCCGCGCCCTACCCCCTGCCCATCGCGACTACCTCGATGAGGATTACGTCCGCAACCTGATGCGCACGGTCCTCGACCCCCGGATGCAGACCGCCATGGTTGCCAAAGCGATTGAGCATTTCAACGCTCAGTGGCAGGATCGGCGCCCGACGCTTGATGACCTGGAGGCCATCCTCGCGCGCTTCCCTGATGATCATGATGGCAACGTAGCGATGGCGCAGGAGCTATGGGGCTACAAGCACTGGACGCGTGCGGCGATGCTGCGCCATCTGGTGGAGTTTTTCAAGTCCATCGGCGTCACCGACGAGCCGTCGCTGCGAAGCTGGGCACAGACGGCGTCTTTTGCCGACGATTTCGAGGGGCGGGTGGAGGGGCTTGGCCCCACATCGTTCCAGTGGCTGGTGATGCGCCAGGGGCTGGAGAGGCTGCGTCCGGACGGGCACCTGCACCGTTTCGTCAAGTCAGTCCTGGACCACGAGGTCACCGACGCTGACCTCGTCAGCCTACTGACCGCAGTCGCCGATGAGCTAAAGCTGAAACCGTACGACCTCG
The DNA here is from genome assembly GCA_012518355.1 of candidate division WS1 bacterium. Taxonomy (GTDB): domain Bacteria; phylum Armatimonadota; class Zipacnadia; order Zipacnadales; family UBA11051; genus UBA11051. The sequence continues at coordinate 2,813 of JAAYSP010000134.1, forward strand.
ACTGGCGCATCTGGGAAAACGAACGCTGGCGCCCAAAGCACCCGGCAAAAGCAACAGAGTAGGTGTGAGCGGACGACAGGTGCAGATTCCGATGGAGCTTGCCGTGGTATCCGTCCCTGTAAGCGACGCTTGCGCGAGCCCGCTGTTTTACAAGGTGCCTGTGATAACATAGGATTAGGGTAGACCTGGCGAAGATAATGCCAACTCTCTGTACAATAGCGCTCCCCTCAGAATTATTGGGTTATGGTATGGTATTGAAAGCTCGAGAGAGGGAGACTGCGGGTAATGAATTTACACGAGGCCGCTCGACTAGGCGATGTGAGTGAATTGGAGACACTTTTGAACAGTGGTCTTAGCGCCAATACTCGAGACGAATGGAACGCCACGCCGCTACATTGGGCCGCTTGCCGTGGGCGAATTGATGCTTGCACACTGTTGCTTGACCATGGTGCTGATGTCCAAGCGACAGATGACACGCGTGGCGCCACACCGTTGCATTGGGCTGCTGCGGAAGGAGCCACCGACATTTGCGCTTTACTGTTAGACCGCGGTGCTGATGTAAACGCGAGAGACAAGTACGGTCGGCCGCCGTTGCACAATGCCGCCAACGAAAACCACATCGAGACTCTCGCCTTGTTGGAAACTCGTGGCGCTGATGTGAACATGATGGATGCCACTGGATGGGCTCCGCGGTACGAGCATACTGTCTCAGGCAAACAGCTTTACCCTGAGGCGATTGATGCGATGGGCTGGTGTTGGGGGGGCTTCACTTTCAGCCTTATATGGGCCATAGCGCATCGAATGTGGGTGATTGTAATACTTCGCTTGGTGCCCGTGCTCGGAGTTGTTGTACCATTCTATCTCGGCTTTCGCGGACACCAGTTGGCTTGGCAATATCGTAGTTTTGAGAGCTTCATCGAGTATAAGAACACGATGCGTGTATGGGATCGAGTTGGTTTTTGGTGGTTTTTGCTCAACATAGTCGCGGCTGGCGCTTATATGCTTGGTGTCATTTCGGCAGTAGAAACGCCATAATGGCTGTAGAGTGAGTAGATGATGTGCAGTGAAACTATGACATTGATGGAGACGGTAGAGAAATACGTTAGGAAATTCGATGCCTCTCAGAACATGAAATCGCGAAAAAGTTACAGCGATGAGCCACAGGCTGTTATTCGATATCCGCGCTGCAGATGTACTGTGCAGTTAACCGTGCTAAATTCATAGTGTAAGTCAGGCTGCGACCAAGGAAACTCATCATGGATAGGGAGGCACAGGATGAAGTGTCCGCATTGCGGTGCTGCCGTCGGCGACAATGAAATAACGTGTCCCGAGTGCAGTCAATTGCGTCAGAAGAGAGCAGAACGATACCTGACGGAGAGTGTAGAATTACAGCAAGAGGCCCAACCGCAGCTTGGCGATTATGTGAAGCAGGCACGAGCTGCTCACATCAGCGACCAGACAATCCGTGAGCAGTTGCTGGCGAGAGGCTGGTCGGTTCAGATTGTTGAAAGTTGCCTTGCTGTTCCTGAACTGACATATGAATTGGGGACTAATGCAGGCTTTTGGCCCCGTTTCGCCGCTTTCTTTATTGATATGGTATTACTGTGTGTCGCATTGTTGGTTATGAATGTATTTTTCGGACTGGGTATCGGCTTTGCAAGTGTTTTTTGGGGACTTGACGAATCACTCTTTGACAACCTGTTCTCCCTTATCGAAGCCCCTGGACCATCCAGAGCTGCTAGTTTCATAGTGCTTATATTATATTTTGGGATAATGAACGGCAGATATGGGGCCACCCTTGGCAAAATGGCGCTTGGGCTTCGGGTAGTCAGCGTTACAGGTTTACGCATAAGCGTAGGCGATGGCCTCAAGCGTGCAGCAGTTCAATTCTTGCTGCACTCGTTTACTTTTGGCCTCTTCTACATCACGGTGGCCATCAACAAGGAGCACCGAGGCTGGCATGACCGCATTGCGGGCACCCGAGTCATATACACCAGGCGCCGGTCTAACAATTCAACAACGAAATGCTCTGAAGCCGAAATCTAGCTCCTGCGCTTCCCCTTGCCGATCATGCAAAAGCAGCTCCCCGCTCTACAGCAGTTCTCCGACGTTTTCGCGCACCTTGGCGATGGCGCTGAGGATCAGGTCCATGCTGCGAGTGTCATCGTCGGCAAAAATCGTGTGGGTCAGCGTCAATGCCTCGTTTTCCAGCGCGTTTTGTGCCACAGGTGTGTGGGTCTGCGAGTAGTCAG
>JAAYSP010000167.1 GCA_012518355.1 candidate division WS1 bacterium
CTGTGCGCGACGGCCGCCTTCTGAGCCACCTGCACCGAGAGCCCTTGTCGCCTGATCGAGCAGCTCACCTGCCTGGTCGTACTGGCCTTCCTGAGCCAGTTGCTGTGACCGTTGCACCAGCTCCGCGGCAGGCCCTAAATCGCGTCCCTCACTCTCGGCCTGCATCGCCGCTGCACGGAACCGCTCGAAGCGCTCTCGCAACTGCTCCGGTACCTGTGCTACCTCACCGACGCCTACAGTATCCTTCTCTCGATTGAGCTTTATCATCTGTTCCATCAGCGATTTGACCCTGTCATCCTGCCCCAGCCGCGCCGCTTCGATAAGCGAATCTCGCAGTTGCCGGAGGTCGCCCACATCAACTCCAGCATCGCGCAGGCGTCGTGAGTAGTCACACTCGGCCAAGAACGCACGAAACAGTGGCTCGCGCTGCCGGAAGTACTCGGCGGCCTCCTCAGGAAGTTCGGCATAGGCCTCAGGTGGAAGTGGCTCTGCTGGTGGCCCCGACTGGCTGCCACGACCGCCACCACTGGAGCGCGCATCAGATATCTGCTCGGCTATGAGCGAGCGTGCTGAAGCCATCGCCTGCCGCGCTGCGGAGTACTTGCGCGCCTCCAGAGCAGCGCGGGCAGCCTCTAACTGCTCACGTACCACGTCATCGCCGCCAGCCAACTCCAGCAGAGCGAGGCTCTCACTCATCGCGCCAGCCACCTGCTGGCGGTCGTAGTGCAGCTTCACCGCACCTGCGACGGCTGCCAGCAATCCTAACGCGACTATCACCAGGACTACCGGTAAGCCGACACCACGCCTGGACTGGGATGTCGTCGCTTCTGCAACTACTGGATCATCCCACACTTCTTCGGCTATCTCCGACGCAGCACTCTCAGCACTCTCAGCACTCTCAGCACTCTCAGCACTCTCAGCACTCTCAGCACTCTCAGCACTCTCAGCACTCTCAGTGCTCTCAGTGCTCTCAGTGCTCTGTGCACCTGCGGACTCTATGGGCTCCGTAGATGCTGTGTATTCATCCGGCGGCGCCATCTCTGAGGTCACGTCACCCACATCGTCTGTCAGTGCCTGTGAATCCGAGGGCGGCGTCTCCTCAGACACCATCTCGGCGTCATCTCGCTGGTGGTCATCTGACACTCTATCATCCATCATCCGACCCAGTCCTCTCGCTTTTCAGCGCCTATACGCATATGTTTGTGCCATTTTTCTTGCACAGAGCTGATAGGGCTTCACCTGAACTCCCGTCCTCCGATCACGTCTCCTGCAGCCCTGCAGCCCGTCGCATAAGTACACGGTGGCCGTATGCAGGACGGAAGAAGCGGTCCGCACCATCTAGTCCGGTGCTGCCTGGCGCAGCAGGGTCAGCGCCTGCTTTTCTAGTTCACTCACAAAACTGACTTCGCGCGCCGCCCGCGCCCAGGCATCCGCAGCCGTGTCTTCGGGCTCGTGCCCGGCGCGTCGGATGGCCCCGGCCAGCGTCTCAAGTTCACGCTGTATACTCTGATAGACGTCTGCCGCGGCCAATAGATTCTCTGCTTTTGCCCCATCAGCCCGCCCTGCCTGCTCTCGCAGGTATGCCTCTGCAGCTTTGCGGCAGCGGATAAGCTCCGGAACCTGCCGCTCGGCCCACAGTATCAGTGAGGCCGCCTCATCAGACGGCTGCTGTAGTAACAGCTGCTCGAGTGTTCGATACGCCGCCAGCCCTGAGGCCACGCCAGATACCTGCCCCCCCTGAATCGCACTTACCGCGGTCTGCAGCACTTCCTGAAGCGCATCGCCTGCCTGAGGAGAGTGCTTACGGCCGACTATGGAGAACTGGTAGTATGAACCCAGGTCGTGTGACGCTGCACCTGACCACATCCGCAACAGCTCAGCCTTGCCAGTCGCAGTGCTGTGCTGTCGGCCCGCCGCCAGAAACAGAACCTGATCCTGAGCGGGACGATAGCCGGTCACGATCAGCCACCTGTCAGGCCTGGACTGGCGGATGAGCACAGGACGCCCACCCTGCACAGCCTGCGCCAGTGTGCCGAAACTGCCCTCAGCGGTTGACGCAGACCACTGGTTGACCGTGAGGCCGAGGGCCTCAGCGACCAGCACAAACGGATTGCGCATGAACATACGCCCGGCTACAGTCGGGTCTTCAGGCTTGTACAGAAAATCGAAAGCTGCACCCGACAGAGCCAGCAGCGCCTGCTCTTGTTGACGTGCACCGTGAAACGCCAGCAGACTGTTGAGCGCTGCCAGTTGCTGGCGCCGAGGGTTGCCGGCGTCAGAGAACTGCGGCACTCCGGCTATCACCCGCGTGGCGCGCCGTAGCTGCTCTTGCTCGCGCTCCTGATCCTCTGCCCGCTGACCATAGTAGATGCGGCCGATAGCACGCATGGCTTCTTCAGCACTGTACGTGCCCGGATAGCGCTCGACTATGCCCTCATAGAGTGCCACTATTTGCTCTTTTTCGTCCATCTGCTTCTCTGCAGACTTGGCCTGTATGAGCGCCGCAGAGGAGGTCTGCCACGGATGCTCAGGATGGCTTTTCTGCAGCAGCTCCGCCTCAGCCATCGCCTCCTCGTACTTGCCGGTGATATACAGCGCTCGCACCAGCTCCAGTTGGCAGCGCGCGATAGTGCGTTGCTGATCGGGATAACGGTTGCTCAGCATCTCGAGGCTGGCGCGTACTCCCGCCGCATCTTCCAGGTCGCGGCGCTGGATATATGCCATCCATAGCAGCGACAGGGGCGCGTAAGGCGAGTCGGGGTGCTGATCTACCAGCATCTGGTAGATACTGATGGCCCCCGCAGCATCGCCGAAATCTTCGCGGAACAGGTAGCCGAGTTTGTATAGCGCATCATCGGCCAGCGGTGAACGCGGGTCCTCTATCACCAGCCGCCGATACTCCTGAGCCGCCAGGGTACTGTTGCCCTCTGCCAGAAAGGCCTCTGCACGCTGATACAGGCGCTGCGCACGGTTGTAGCAGCCGCCCAGCAAGAAGGACATGGCGATCAGCGCCGCCAATACGGCAGTGGCACAGACACGTCTCACCACTGCTCGACCTCCTCCAACAGCAGGCCCACAGGCATCAGACTGTCGCGCACCTGACGGGGATGGCGCTCTGCCACCAGATATACCGCCTCGGACAGACGCTCTGCTCGACACCGCTCCGCCAGTCGTCGCATGGTCTGAGGTGAGACGGACTGGCCGGCCATCGCGATCTCTTCCAGAAGCAGCACAGCACGCTGCAGCATCCGCAGGCTCTCTCCGCCCTCGTCTTCGGCAAACATCATCTGGGATACGATATCGCCAACAGCGCCGGGTAGATCCTGGGCGATCACTCTCTGCTGCACGCAACCCCACACGACCTGCGTCACGCTCGCCTGCCTGGTCACCATGACAAGCCATACGGTCAGGGCCAGGGCGGTTGCCGTCACAGTGGCCAATCCTGCCAGCCCTACGCGCAATACACGCCTACGCACCTGATAGGCTGCACCTATCCTCTCAGCACCGGCCTCGACACCGGCCAGCAACTGCTCGGCCAGTACCTCAGGCATCGAGATCAGCTCTGTCGGCTCCATCTGCATGACCTGGGTCACGGCGGCAAATGCCTGCTGGTAGTCCCCCTGATCTGCCAGGGTTTTCAGCAGAATTCTCTGCGCACGGCGCTGTACACCACCTCCGAAGCGCCAACTGGTCAGGCGCTTCAGCAGGTGTCCCCAGGTGTGCGTAACCGCCTCTGCGGCCGACTGCTCATCGCCGGATACCATCAACGCAGCGGTGTACCATCTGTCGGCATTGCGATACAGAAGCGCTCGCAACGCATCCGCCATGCCGCGTCTGCATCTCCGATACAGCGCCAACTCTGCGCGATGCGCCTGTGCCGTATCAGGAGCGCTACTTCTGCTGCGCAAATAGCTCATCTTTCAGCCCGAGATTCACCTGCACTTGCGAAAACTGTAGCCGCACCTGCCCACGCTTGCCTCCGGGCAAGCGATCCGCAGATGTGGTGAAGACGAGAGACTGTGGCATCAAATACTTGCCACCTACACGCTGATAGGTCCACCGCATCGTGAACATCTGCGTGCCATCGTACCACATCTCCAGTCGATCTACCGTCCAGTTGTCGCCCCAGACCCACAGAAGCACTCGATCGCGATGAGGCTGATCCCCCCGCGGTATCATCTTGACGAAATACTGGGTTCGACCGTTCACCTGTTTTTGGCCCGACAGCACACTGTCAGCATTTTTCGAAATCATATGCTCCAGTTCCGCCAGATTAAGCGCCGACTTGGGTATGAACACCACACCGTCTGAATCCACTCGCACCCTGTCGGGGCGCTTGAAGTACACCGTGACCTTTCGCTCCGGCATGTCCAGGCCCTCGATATCTGTGGTCACAGTCAGCAGCGCCTTGTAGTCCCGGATGCCCTCATGCAAGCTCAGAGCGTTGCGCACTATCTGCTCGCCAGTCAACGCCGACGCTGGTCCGGCCAGTGTCGCCATCACTGCAGCCACCACGAAAATCACCACCGCCCTCATGCGCGCCACACCTCCTAGCATGTGATGTCCTGGTATCGGAAGACTATCTGTCCGATGATAAATGGTACCACAACATACAGCCCCATGCACACCAGCGGCCACCGCAGTGGTGCGATTTCCACCTGTGAGCTGAATAGTTGCGAGAAGACTTCGAGATGTGTGCTGAGAAGATATGGGCTCAGCCATTCGAAGTAGGGCATCGCGGCCAGCACCCCGCCTATGAGCAGGAAAGCTACCGTTGCGGCAGTGGCTGTCAGCGGGCTGTGCACTAGCTGCGAGCACAGCAACGCCACAGAGGCGACCGCGCACATGCCCAGCGCCGCGACCAGATAGGCCTGCCCCAACCGCAGCAGCGCCATCTGCTCGGTCAGTATCGTCAGGCCTCCACGGAAGGCTATCAGTTCCCCGCGACCGAACACTGCCCAGCCTATCAGCAGCCCGGACAGCCCCAGAAACAGCGTCAGGCTGATGGCATGCGTCCATCCTGCGAGGTACTTGGCCGTAGCTACCTGCCAGCGCCGTACCGGACGACACAGCAACACCCGCATAGTGCCCCTCTGCATCTCGGCAGCGAACACACCGCCTGAGATGGCGGCCACCAGAAGCGGCACCAGCACCAGCAGCGCTGGCTCCATGAGCAGTCGCGCTACCGTGACCCCGCTGATCAGCTTGCCTGCTATCAGGAAATCCGAGCCCGCCTCGAGCCGCTCATGAAACGGTGAGCCGAAACGCCAGATGGCCAGCGTCATCAGCGACACCAACACCACGAGAGCTCCATAGCCCACATAGGTGCCCTTCTGCCAGAAAATCCGCGCCAGTTCGTCGGCCAGCAGACGGCCCAGTTTCACTCCGGGCCTCCCTCGAGATTCGCAGGTAGCTCCTGCATCGCGCTGCCGATGGCCTCAGCACTCGCCCTGCTCGCCCCGGCCAGCTCCATGTAGATGTCCTCCAGCGCAGTGTGCCTGCGCGCCAGCCCACGCACCCCCACTCCTGCCCTGACCAGCTCCGCGTTCAGCGCTTCAGGGCCCCCCTCAGCAAGCCACACCGCGTACTCCCTCTCCCCCACCCGCTGATGCTCACGCACTGCCGCCAGGCTCGATAGCACCCGCTCCGCCGCCTGCTCGTCAGTCACCTGCACCTGGTAGCGCTCTTCGGCCCCGAGAAGCTCATCCACCCTACCGCTTGCCAGCAGCTCTCCGCGTGCGATGATGCCCACATGTGTGCATGTCTGCTCTACCTCATGCAGCAGATGGCTCGACAGCATGATGGTGACGCCATCAGCAGCCAACTCGCGCAGCAAATCCCGCACCTCGATGAGCCCCTCTGGATCCAGACCGCCCGCAGGCTCATCCAGCACTAACAGCCGCGGCCGCGGCACCAGAGTCTGCGCGATTGCCAACCGTTGTCGCATACCGTGCGAGTACGTCTTCACCCTGTCTCGATGCCGCCCCCACAGCCTTACTCGCCGCAGCGCCCACTCCAGCTCCGCCGCAGACACCGCTCCTGACAGCCCTGCCACCATCGCCAGATTGCGATAGCCCGAAAGATACTCCCACAGCGCCGGAGCCTCGACCAGTGCCCCTACCAGCCCTGGCTCGGTCACTCCGTCCAGCCCGATTGACCGTCCGAACAGTCGCACATGGCCTGCAGTCGGCCGGATCAGCCCCAGCAGCATCCGCATCGTGGTGCTTTTGCCCGCGCCGTTGGGACCCAGCAGACCATAGATCTGCCCCGCCTCCACAACCAAATCCACGCCACGCACCGCCCAACTGCGACCATAGCGCTTCTGCAGGCCTTCGGTGGCGACCGCAGGTTCCATCAGCTCACCCAGATTGGGCTGCTCCAGGCCATCTCACCATCTGCCTGCAGCACCCGCACGTAGTAGTAGTTGGCATCACCCGACTCCGGCTCATCCATCAGCTCAAAGCTGCATGTCGCCGAGTAGCTACTATGCACATAAATCAACTCCCGGCCACGCAACACCTCTACTGCCGTTAGTGGCTCGGTACCGCACACACGCACCTCCAGCCGGTGTGTCTCTGCAAACGGTGCGCTGCGGACCACGCTGCCCATCGGCTCTCCGTTCACGTGCACATCCAGCACAATCCGAGCTCCCGTAGTGCCATAGCAACGCCTGCTGTACAGCCCCTCCCAGATCGCATCACGGGTCAGCTCGGGCGCCCACACTGCAGTCAGGCCTCCCGGATATGCCCGTCGGCTTCCGAGCCAGTCGCTGCGCCCCGGCCGCCCCGCATGATCATCGGAGCCCGCCACCATGCCCAACCGCCAGCCCATCTCCAGGCAGTCGGCCACCAGTGCCCCCGAAAACTCTCTCTCCATCAGCGGCAGTAGCGGCCTGGGGCTGTCGCCATCCTCCGATTCACCCCACGCTGAGTACACCTCGGCCAGCCGCACCAGTTCGGGGTCGTAGTAGGTCTCACTGCCACCTGCGTGCTGGTGCAGGATCATCATGGCCCCCTCCGCCTTCCACAAGCTCGTATAGTCGTCCAGGTCGGCGTAGACGCTATGATTGATGTCGGTCGCGCGTAGCAGCGGCCCGCTGTCACCCGGATAGTAGATGCACTTGTCGCCATGCTTGGGCACCGGCGCGTTCACCGAGGCCTCATAGCCCAGGAGCGTCACATACCGTTCCGGCTGGTTGTACTCTGCTGTTGCCCGCTGTATATGCTCCCAGTCCTCGTCTGACATGTACTGCGAGTGATCCGTTATGGCGCAGAAATCCAGGCACGACTGCTCGCGCCCGAACTCATAGTACTGTTCCGGGCTGCCCAGGCCGCTTGATAGGCCGGTATGCCCATGCAGATCGCCCCAGAAGAGACGCAATCGCGGTGGTTCCATCGTCACCACCACCGGATTTGACTCTCCCACCACGCTCCGAACGGGCGACACCGCCCGAATCCGCTTGTCTCCGGGCAGATCGAAGCGCACTACTGCCTTCTGATGCCATGATTTCATCTCGACATTTGCATCCAGTGGCCCCACGTCACCGGAGTCCAGCAGACATGGTTCAGTCCAGGTTTCTATAGCATTTCGCTCTGCATCTTCCGCCACCAGTCGAACTTCGATCTCCTCGCCCATTTGTGCGCAGGAGGGGGCATACACTGCGATCTGTTCGGCCATATCGGCCTCGACGCGCAAAACAGACTGCTCTCTTACAAGTGTATAGCCGGAAAACTTCGCACCTCTGCTTCCGTCCACATCGGTTGCTACGGTAAACTCTGCATCACCCGCGAAGTGACGCGCATAGGCTCCTGCCTCCAGCGCTCCATCAGTCCCATAGTGCAACTCGAGCCGCTCTCCCTCTTGCAGACTGCCTTCGACCACCTGCACGTATACCGCTCGGCCCTGCTGCATTGCATAGCAAGAGTGCTCTCGCTCCAGCTTTGCTGGCGGCTCAAAACTTACCGCCAGCCGCACCTCCGAGTTGTCGCAGTAGATCTGGCAGTAGCCCGGTTCACCGGGCCACTGTACTTGTGGTGCAGTGAATCCGTAGGGTATCTCGAAACGCACGCTGCCACCGGCCAGGATGCCTGCGCGACCTGCCTCATAAGCGATTACCCACGCTCCTGCGGCGCCTGCTATCACTGGCACATCGGGTTCGATGGCCGCCCGCCCGTTGTCAGTACCTATCTCCTCGTAGCGCACCAGACTGCCTCCCGTCTGTTGTCGGCCGAACTAGCATTCGTACATTTCTATAGATCTGCGTCATGCACCTTGTATGGCGCTCTGGTTGGCTCAGCTTTTCGCTGTGCCCCACAGCGGTTCTATCCTGACAGCCACAGTGTGCTCTTCCGCCACACTCGCACACAAACCATGTCCACTTCGGAGCAATAGTATACTGTATTCCGCGCGCCCGACAAACTCACTCCGGTAAAACACATCTGGTCCGCTCTTCACGAGAGCAGTAGGCTTCAACAGGTGCGACACACACGACATATCCATATGCAGAAGCGGGCAGCGACTGCGAGATGGTATCTCCCACTGTGCCATAAAGCGCACTCTGCAGAACACAGTTTGTGCGGCGTAGGCTCCAGTACCCCACATCCACACCTGTTTTCTCATCTGAGTACGAACGCTGAACTCAGGGCTAATGCAAACGTCAGGTAGTTGTGCTATACTGTTCTGAGATGGCCGGTCACTACCATATTCGATGCACGCGATACTTTATCCCCTGAGGCGACGACTGTGGCCATGGACCGCGACGATGATAGAGACATCATCGAAATCAGCTTTGATGACGACGATGATTCTGACGAACAGGAGCAGGAGCCTGCTCCTGACCCGGACATTGACATAGTCCTCCACGACGGTCCCGGGCCGTCATCTCCCCCATCTGCATCTGAAGATGTCGGACGGCGATCACCACGGCCCGCTCCGCCGTTGCCGCAGGAGCAGACGGAACCCGTCTCAACCGAGAGGTACTGCCCCGTTTGTGGCTTTGCCTTGCGTCCACTCGACACTGAGTGCCCACGTTGTGCCCGGCTCGGCGGCGCTGCTATGCCGCCTGCGGCAGCCACCCCCGATGTGCCCAATCATACTGACCCAACCTACCCTCCCGTACGCGCGCCGCGACCTCCAGCCCGTATCGGTCTTATTCTTGTAGCGCTCATCATCTTAGCCATAGCAATTGCCATTCCGTTTATCATCATCAACAGCTCAGCTTACAAGGCTCGCACGGCTTATCGAGAAGCGGTTGAGGCCCAACTAGCGGGCGATCTGGAGACTGCTAAAGCCAGGTACCTGGAAGCTCTGGATTATGATCCTGACATGGGGCTTGCTGCATTTGGGCTTGGTACCGCTTATCTGGGTATTTCGATCGGCGGACAGGCTGAACAGCACATACTGGGCCTGTTAGACGCTGCAACTGGAGGCGTTACCACCGATCTTGAGCAGGCCGACCACTGGTTCGACCATGCTATTGTATTGGCCAATCGCATGCCCCCGAACCGAACGCTGCAGGACCACAACATCAGTACCCCGCGCAAACTGGCATCCTACGCGCACGCGATGAAAGCTATGACCGCCTTTATCCGCTACTACGCAGCAATTCTGGTCGACGATTTCGACGTTGCCGGGCAGTGGATTGCGGTTGCCGGGCAGGAGGTCAGGCAATCTCTCACCCTTGATCCCACAAATCCTTCTGCTCAGGAAGTCGGAGGACGTATCCCGCGCTAGCATTTTCGCCTCTATTGTGCAAGAAAACTTCCATATAGTTGCATAACTCTGGGCATATATAGGTTATATTTTACGCTGCCGTGAGCTAACGACAAAGCTCACCGCGAGGTGAGCCTGTGTGGGCACTTAGCCGGCACTCGACGCCTTCACGGAAGATAGTTGCTCGGATCAAGCTCATCCACGATGCGGCTCAGGTCGTCCTCGTCATAGTACCTGATTTCGATGACGCCGCCACCCTTGCTTTTCGGTTTGATCACTACGCGTGTGGCCAGGAGTGACTGCAAGCGATCTTCCGCATCTGCCAAGTGTGGATCGGACTGTTGCGCTAATTTCGCACCTGTGTCTGGGATTTGGCTGTGTTCGAGTGCTGCATCCTGGTGCAATCCCTGCAGCTCACGCACCAGCTCCTCTGTCTCTCGAACTGATTTCCCCTCCAGTGCCACGTCTTCAGCGGCAGAAACCAGTCTCTCCATATCCTCCCGCCCCAACCCAAGTAGTGCTCTGCCGTGCCCTGCTGATAACACACCGTTTCGTATCATATCTTGCACAGTATCGGGCAGGTCCAGGAGGCGCAGTGAGTTAGTCACAGCGGAACGACTCTTGCCCACATGCTGTGCGACCTCCTCTTGTGTCGCTCCAAACTCCTCTACAAGCGCTTTGTAGCCGCGGGCAACCTCTATTTCGTTCAGGTCTTCACGCTGAAGATTCTCCACGAGAGCTATCTGCAGCGCAGTCCTGTCATCTATGTCCTGGATTATGCATGGCACGGTCGCCATCTCAAGCAATTGCGCTGCCCGCCAGCGGCGTTCTCCGGCCACCAACTCATAGCCTTCTCCACGGCGTCGCACAATTACTGGTTGTAGTATTCCATGGACTTCGATCGACTGTGCCAGCAACTCCAATTCTTCCTTACCTATGTGTTCGTCCATATCTCGCGGCTGGCGGGGGTTTGGGCGTATATCATCGAGCCCGATTTGGATAACAGTGCGGCTTTCGGGAGTTGCTTCCCCGGACAGAAGCTGTGACAAACCCCGGCCCAGGCTCTTTTTACGCATTGTTAAAAACCTCCTTATAAAGTGCATAGTAACGCTTCGCACCTCGCGAGGAAGGCGCGTACAGGGGCGCTGGCAATCCGTAGCTGGGCGCTTCCGCCAACTGTACGTTCCGTGGTATTACTGTCGAGTATACATGCCCTGGAAAGTTTTGCCGCACCTCTTCAGCCACCTCGATGGACAATTTGGTACGTGAATCAAACATCGTCAAGACTGCGCCCGCTACCTGTAAATCAGGGTTCAGCTGACTCTGGACGCGATTGATTATGCCTAATAATTGCGAAACACCCTCTAGCGCATAGTATTCACACTGGATGGGAATGACAACCTTATCTGCCGCAACCAGACTGTTAATCGAGAGGATCCCGAGAGATGGCGGCGTGTCCACGAGTATCAAGTCGTAGTCGTTTTTTACCGACTCCAACACCGTTCGGAGACGACGTTCACGGGCCAACACCGTTGATAAGGCCATATCAGCACCTGCCAGGGCAATTGTAGCAGGTATCAGGTGCAGATTTTCGACATCTGTAGCTACAATTACATCATCCACACTAACACCAACAGCGTTATCATCGCCTATGAGGACGTCATAAACACATGCATCCAGATTACGGCGTTCAACGCCGAAGCCGCTAGTGGCATTCCCTTGTGGATCAGCATCGACCACAAGCACAGCCTGGCCATCCATCGCTGCCCAGCAGGCGAGGTTGATCACAGTTGTGGTCTTACCGACTCCGCCTTTCTGATTGATCAGCGTGAAGACAGGCGTCATTTACATGGGCCTCCCTGCGACAGTCATAAGACCAGCCAGATCACTACGATACACTGCTTCAAACGTCTTGCTGCGTCATCTTGAAGAGATCAAGCCACAGCCCTGGTACATGGGTCGTTACATGCGTTACCAATTGTAGCCCCGGGGGCGCTAACACCGGTGCTTCCGTCTTGAACAGGGCAAGCAATCCATCTGAGCTAACTATCTTTGGCAAATCCACGAGCAGCACATCGGACGAAGCGACCGCGCGCGCCGCTACTACGTCGAACGACTGTGGTTCTGCCTGATAATTTGCTACGCTAGCTTCATGTACTGTGCAATTTGTTATTTCGAATCGTGCGGCAGTCAGTGCCAGAAAGTCACATACTTTTCTACGTCGATCGATGAGATGAACACTATGGTTGGGCAGCAGTACCGCCAGACTCAATCCCAATCCACCATTACCAGGCCCAACTTCTGCTATGCTTCGAATGCTATTGCCTAGGTACGGCAGCAAGTCGAACGAAGGAGCCATCAAATTCTGAGCAAAATCACCTGGTGCCGCGAACTGCGTCAATCCAAGCCGCGCAGCGGCGGGGGCCACCCAGTCCGCCACTGCTTCTAACTTTTCCAGTTGTTTGATATCGGCGGAAAATCCAACTTTGTCCGCCATCATCTGCAACCATGACCTCAGTACGTATTGCATCAGGAACCTATCACTAATTCTATACGATGTCAGCAGTTTTGGGGCTAATGCATTCGGCGATTATTCAGCGGCAACTAGTCCACCAGCGCCATTTGACTCGGCAATGCTAGCTAACATTCGGCTTGAACACGTAGGACAGATCGCGAACTCGCAATAAGGCACCGAGTGCGCTAAATCTCTAAAATATGCCAGTGATGCTAACGATAGCATTGCCGCAACTGCAGGAGAGGCGCAAGTGCGCGCATATTAGCAGTACCACAGAAACGACACGAAACTAGCGGAAACTGCAGTTTAAGCAATTGGTTTGGCAGCCTCGGTTGATTTTGCCTCTTCACTGACATGCTATCGGTGCGTCGTCCTGCAGACGGATTGTTTCACGTGAAACATTTTACTCCATGCGCAGAGTTGCTGCAATAGTCGCGATGTCCGCTGGAGTGACGCCAAACAGTGAAGCAGCCTCCCGGAGGTTACGTGGCCGGGCCCGGGCCAGCCGCTCTCGTGCCTCTATCCGCAAAGGCAGACTGCTATAGTCCATGTCGCGGGGCAGACGTAGCCTTGCTAGACGTTGCATCTGATCTGCATGGTTTAGCTCGCGCTGCACGTATTCCTCGCATTTAACCTCAGTCTCTAACCAGCGTGCCTTCATATCGTCTAGCCCTTTTTGGGCAGGCCAGTAACGTAACACATCGACATAAGCCACATTTGGGCGCCTAAGCAGATCAACAGCCGTAGTACACGTCTTGCGACGCTGCCCAGAATGATTAACACGGCCCATCAACGGGTGAGTTGCTGGCACCTCTATTCGGCTTAGGCGCTGCCGCTCACGAGAAACTCGCCTATCGATATCCTGGACACTTACAAGCCGCGCGTTAGTGACAAGACCCAATTGGTGCCCGATCGCAGATAGGCGTCTCCACGCAGTATGTTGGGCCAACATAATTCGATGTTCCGCTCTAGAAGTCAGCATTCGATACGGTTCGTCAGCGCCCTTGGATACGAGATCGTCGATCATCACTCCAATATAAGCCTCACTTCGCCCTAACACAAGAGCCATACCGCTGCCCTTCACGAAATGTGCCGCATTGGTACCGGCTACAAGCCCCTGGGCAGCGGCCTCCTCATATCCTGAAGTGCCATTGATTTGACCAGCCAGGTACAGTCCTGGCTGGCCTGCAAAGGATAGGTCCGGCTCGAGCGCCTTGGGATCACAACAGCCATACTCTACAGCATAGCCCGGGCGCATGATATGAGCTTGCTCTAGACCGGGTATAGTACGCAACATCTCGGCCTGTATCTCGTACGGCATGGAGTTGTACAGCCCCTGGGCGTACACCTCCTCAGTATCCCAGCCTTCTTGTTCCATAAACAGCAAGTGTCGATCGCGGTCAGGAAACCGGTCTACCTTGACTTCAAGTGAGGGACAATAGCGTGGACCGGCAGTGGATACATTGCGCAAGTGCGTGCTCGAGCGATGCAAATTGTCACGAATAATGCGATGTGTATCACTGGTTGTATGAGTGACGTAACAAGGCAATAGCGGTTTGCGCGATCGAACAGCAGGCTCCAGCCCAAAGCGCAAGGGACGATTATCAGATGGCTGAACTTTCATACGTCGCAGGTCGAGTGAAGACTTGAGTAGACGCGGGACTGTGCTGGTTCTGAAACGACGAAATGGGAGACCCAGTCTATGTAGGCTAGCTGAGAGGCCTTTGTCCGTCGCCTCCTGGCCTCCGAAGGCATCAATAGCTCTCTCACCGATGTGAATGGCAGGATTTAGAAACGTACCTCCGGCAATCACAACAGCACGAGCTTCAAACACTAAGCCCAACCGTGTGCCGACGCCTGAAACACCTTCCTGCTTAACTCGTATGTCAACAACGTGGTCCTGATGAAGACGGAGATTAGGCTCTCTCTCCAGCCGTGCCTTCATACTGTAACTGTACCATATCTTGTCAGCCTGAGCCCGCAAAGCTTGCACCGCGGGCCCTTTGGATTCGTTGAGCATTCGAACGTGAGTGAACGTGCGATCGCAATTTTGCCCGATCTCGCCGCCCAGAGCATCAATTTCCGCCACGAGGTGCGACTTGCCTGGGCCACCGATGCTGCAGTTGCATGGCATATGCCCCACAAGATCCAAGTTCTGAGTAATCATCAATACGCGCACGCCCACTCTGGCAGCAGCGAGGGCAGCTTCACATCCGGCGTGTCCGCCTCCGACCACTATCACATCGAATTTGTTTGGCGAAACGCTCCATGGCATCATGACATCATCAGCGTAGCCGAGAAGAGAACACCATGTCAAGCGAAATCACTTCCAGCTGGTCTGATACTATATGCTATGCTTATAGATGCCAACGGTCAGTCCTCTGCATAACATGCTGGAGGCAGTGTTCAATAGCTTCGCTGGAGCACCACCTTTGGATTACATACTCTCTCGATTATGCCTCAGATGTATGCGCCAAATGTTTCACGTGAAACATAGCCACAGGTCGTTTGGACTATACGTTAGATTACAGATACTGTAGGATGATTGTATGTCGGCTTAAGAAAAGGACTAACCAGCTCATATTGCCCAATATGAGCTCGCTTTCCAGCAATTCGACACACATGGTGCCCGCAATGTGTCTAAGTCATCCATGTGACCAGGTAATTCATTGTCAATGTCGCTCATATCTTCGCTCATTTTTCTGCACTGCAGGCTCGAAGTAGAGCATAATGCGACACGGCTATGCGTGCTCCACTAGGCTTTGTTTTCGTGACAACATGGAATTTGGAAATACATAACCGCTTCTCCTGGAGTGGCGCGTTCGCTTGGGTGACGATCGATTGACAATGATTTATTTGCGTGCGCAGAGGTGATCCCAACCTAACAGATCCAAAGCGATAACTCGCACGCATAGCGTGCAATAACGCTGCAAGTGGCGTCCTAAAGCATGCTCGGTACCAGGATCTTCTACTGCACATGAAATCTATCATCCGCTGCTTGTCGCTGTTCTAGAGTTATCATATGCTTTGGGAGAAATGATGACATATCCATTCAGAATGGCGTGAAACAAATACAACTCCCAGCACAATACTCGCTATTCGGCGTACACAGCGACATCGAGCAGCAACACAGATATAAATGAGTAAATACACTGTACCGCTTGCAGGAATCGCCATATCAAGCAGAGAAGAAATGCACCAACAATCGCAAGATGAAGGGAGGAGTGGGCGCAGATGGATGTGCGCTCGCGCAGCAAGTGAAAGCGGCAACCTATGCACTTGCAGGTCTACTGGGACTGGGTGGGCTGGTCTTCTTGATAGGGGCGTCGCAGGGTAACACGGTGACCCGAGTGATAATCGGCATCGTGCTTATCGGGGCAGCAATCCTGATGAGTTTCCTGGGGCGCGTGAAAAGCCCCGAACCGACCGTAATTCAACAAATAGACCTCTCAGGCGATGTCCATGCTGAACAGCTTACGTGTAAAAGCTGCGGCGGAAAACTCGACACAGACAGCATATCTGTGAAAGCAGGCGCGGTGTTCGTCACCTGTCCGTACTGTGGCACGTCATATCAGATAGAGGAAGAACCGAAATGGTGAGAAGCGCAAGTCGACTTCTCAACCGGATGGCCGCCTGCATCGCACAGGACATGACCAATCTTCGCTGTCATCTTCGCGCGATCAGCAGTGAGCCTACGGGAGAAGGGCTGTATACGTACCGCTTCGAGGAGCCCGGAGGAAAGGTACGCTTGCATTTGCGTGTGCATGGTGACGGTAGTGGCCTCATCTTCATCAATGCTACCGAAGCCTTACATTTGTCGGCAAGCCATGCGCAGATGGCTAAACTAGCACTGGATGAGGTGCCCAGCGACGAAGCGCTGGAACGGCTGACTGTGTACTATCCACAGATACCGCGTGCTGAGTTGGCAGCCCAACTCAGCAATATGCAGAAAGCTATGGCGGCGCTCTCTCAGCCCGCCACAGGCTGCCCGGCATGTGCCTCTGGCTTGCCACAGCCACCAGCGTTTTCCGTTCCGACACAAGTGCCATATAAGGCAGATCTAGCTCTGCACTACGCCTGCAACAACGCCTGTTCGCACTGCTACAACGAACCAGGACGCAAGACGATGCGCTCACTGCAAGTGAGGCAGTGGGAGCAGATTCTTGATGAATTGTACGGAATAGGGGTACCATACGTCATCTTCACCGGTGGTGAACCTACACTATATGAGGGCCTTCCACGACTGGTCGAGCATGCAGAGAAGCTGGGACAGATAACGGGGGTCAATACTAATGGTCGGCTGCTGGGGAGAGACGGGCTGGCCGGGAAGCTTGCGCGAGCAGGGCTGGGACATGTGCAGGCGACGCTTAATTCGCACCGTGAACAGGTGCACAACCAGATCGTCGGTGCCAGGGCGTTCGAAGAGACTGTGCAGGGGATCCGGGCGAGCCTCGATGCCGGCCTGCACACTCTCACAAATTCGACACTGATAACCGATAACGTGCATGAAGCGCTCGAATTGGTCGAATTTCTGCATGAATTGGGGCTCCGAACGTTCGCGATGAACGGTATGATCTACTCAGGCTGCGGAGCCAGACATCCGGCTGCGCTTGATGAACAGAAGCTCGAACCAGTATTGGTGGCGGTACGCGATAGGGCAGATCAGCTCGAGATGCGCTTCCTGTGGTATACACCCACACGCTACTGCCGGATGTCGCCACTGGAGTTGGGCCTCGGCGTGCGCTGCTGCAATGCGGCGGAATACTCGATCTGCATCGAGCCCGACGGTTCGGTGCTGCCGTGCCAGTCCTACTACGAGCCGGTAGGAAAGCTGCTAGAAGATGGCTGGGAGCAGATCTGGAACTGTGATCTTTTCCGGCGCTTTCGGGAGCGTCGCAGCTATCCGCAGAAGTGTGGCTTGCCGCCGGAATGCCATGAGTGCGACTGGCTCCAGATGTGCGGAGGAGGATGCGTGTTGGAGCGAGAAAATGAATGCGCACATGCGCTGGAGGATAGACATGAACGATAGAGAGAGATGGCCAGAGCCACCGGTACGGCCTGGAGTGTATCACTATCAGCGGCTTGAAGGCGAATGGCCGACACGCTTTCATCTGCGCGTAGACCCTGACGGTGGCGGCATCCTGATCGCTAACGCGGCTAAGGGCGTCTCACTGTCCACATCGGGAGTGCTGATGGCGCACGAATTGCTGGAAGGGCGTGCACATCAGTCTGTCATCACTGATGTGCGGCGGGCATTTCGAGGTGCCAGCTATCGGCAAGTGGAGGATGATGTCCTGCAGGTCAAACAGGTGCTCGCAGATCTGTCGGCGCCCGGCGATAAGTATCCTATAAGCAATCTGAGCGAACCAGGGCTGACTGACTGGGAGCGAGAGATGGCCGCACCACTGAGAGCCGATATCGTCCAGGGCCCTCCGGATACGGTCAAGCAAATGCTGCAGGTGCTATGGGAGGCAGGGGTGCCACATGCGATGTTTCTGGCCCAACCAGGCGATGAAGCCGCACAGTTGCCTCACCTGGTGGAGGCAGCAGAGGATATCGGTATGATTGCCGGGCTGCGCTCGGTGGCATCATGGATCGGGACAGATGTGGTGGAGGATAGCGCTATGGCGGGCCTGGATCACCTGGACCTGGTGTATGTCAGTCATGTAGCCGGGCAGCATGACGCTCTCGCCGGGGCAGAGGATCATGACAGAGTGCGTGATCAAATCGCACAAGCGAAGGCACTGGAGCTATGTCCGGTGGCACAGGTGCCGCTGATGGAGAGCAATGCGGTCGCAGTGGACGAAATAGCACAGGAGCTGGCAAAAATAGAGGTGGCTAACATCGTATTCTATGCCCTCGCGTGCCCTGATGACGATGAGGATGCACAGACAATGGGTGCGCTCCCAGCTCGAACACTACCGCAGATTGCAGCACTCATCGAAGAGACAAGCGAAGATACCCTGGGGAGGTATTTGTGGGCGCCACCTGTTCGCTTCGATACCTCGCACACGCTTGCCGAGCAGGCTCTGGCAGGGCCACGTACGGCGGGAGATGTGGCGATCCGCGTCGAAGCTGATGGCAGTGTATTCCCACCGCGCGGCAAAAAAGAGTGTGCAGGCAACCTGCTCGAAGACACGTGGGACACGATTTGGGGCAGTGATTGCTTCCGCAGATACCGGGAACGCCTGGAGGCTCCGGGCCGCTGCCGCGACTGTCCCGACTTGCTGATATGCGCTGCCGATTGCCCAAAGGATCCGTCAGGCTGGAGTGATGACAGAGAAGGTGAGGAGCATCAGTGAAATACCGCTACCTGGTATACCATATACTGTTTGCAGCAGCGGCGTTTTGCGCGCAATCCCCGGCACTGGAGTACTCCTTCCAGGTGCCGGAAATGGAGCTGCATGTGACGGTCAACCCCGACGCCTCGGTGACTATGGAATACCGAATGAACCTCATGTGCAACGAAGGCGCGAGGGCGATAGACATCGTGGACATCGGCACACCGCATCGTGGCTATGACACGAGTAACATGAAGGCCTATCTAAATGGTGAAAAGCTAGACATAATCCGCCACTCAGAGGTGGTGCATCCAGGTGTTGAAGTGCCGCTTACGCCCCCCATTGATCCGGGACAAAGCGGGCAATTCGAGATAAACCTCACCATGCCTGATATGGTATATCAAGACACCACTCGAGCGGAGAATGCTTCGCTCAGGATCACGCCTACCTGGTTTGACGGCGACTACCTGACCGGCAGCACCGAC
>JAAYSP010000058.1 GCA_012518355.1 candidate division WS1 bacterium
ACACTGGCCAAGTTCGAGCGCCGCAACATGGTCGCATGGATGGCCGCCCGCTGTGATCCCGAACACTACGGCCAACTGATATGCTACCGCTTCCCGAAGGAGCGGCTGGTGTATGGCCCGATGCAGTTCGAGGCCAAGATTGACGCCGATCCGGGCCTGTCTGAGCAGTTCACCCTGTGGAGCCAGACCGGTTCGCGTATCATCCGCGGCAACGCCCTGGCAATACCGGTGGCCGATACGCTGCTATACGTCGAGCCGGTATACCTGGAATCCACCGACAGCCCCATACCCGAGATGAAGCTGATCATCCTGATGCACGGTGATCGCCTGGCGTACGCGACCAATCTCGAGCGCGCCCTGGAGCAGTTGCTTGGGCATCACGGACAGCACGCACCCATGCTGCCGGTCACCGATGACGAGGAAGCCATACTTGAGCTCCCGACGCCTGATACGCCATCTGTAGTCGCGCCTCCGGTTACGCCGGCAAAGCCGACTGCACCGCCGACAGGCGTCGCTGAGGACCGGATTGCCCAGGCCAGCCGTCTGCTTGAGCAGGCACTTGCTCTGGAACAGGAGGCCGAAGGGTTCCTCAAGCAAGGCGACCTGGGTGGATACCGGGCCAAGCAGCAGGAGCAGCAGAAACTGTTGCTCCAGGCTTCCGAACTGCTCTCCCAGTAGTAGACGCAAGTCGCATTAGGCTGTACAGTATAGGCAAATCGGACGACAATTGCGTCTTCGTTGTCGTCCTTTTGCTGCACATAACGCGCACATAAGCTGTGAGGTGGTATACGGGTGACAACTGGTAAGCCTGATCTGAGCAACCTTCAGGGGGTTGCATTTGACTTCGATGGCACGCTAGCCGAGACACATATAAACTTTGCCAAAATGCGTCGCTGCATAATCGAGCACCTGCAGCGCTGGGATGTGTGGGAAGACGGCATGGATGATGGCCGCTATGTACTCGATATCATAGACATGGGTGCAGATGCGTTGGGCGATGCCCCTGATCGTGTGGCCGAGTTCCGTGCCGAAGCAGATAGAATCCTGGAGCAAATTGAGATTGAGACATGCGTGACTGCAGAGCCGTTTCCCGGGGTACCTGAGGCGCTCGACGATCTGCGCAGTCACGGCCTGAAAGTCGCCATAGTGACCCGCAACTGTCGCGCCGGTGTGCAATCCGTGCTCAGCCGCCACCACCTGCACTATGATGTGTTGCTCACCCGAGACGACGTGCACCTGGTCAAGCCCGACCCGTTCCATCTGGCCGAAGCAGTCAGATTGATGGGCGTAGATCCCAGGCGCACAGTCATGATTGGGGATCACATATCTGACATACAGGGTGCCGACGGCCTTGGAGTGATCACCATCGGCGTACTGACGCAGAAGACCACGACCGAGCAGTTTCAGGAAGTGGGTGCTGACGCCGTGTTGCCGGATGTGCCGACGGTGGTCAAAGCCATAATCGAAGCCAGGGGATGTGCCTCAGTATGAGTGAACAGATACTGCCTGTAGGCAAGCTGGATGCTGATTTACTGCGTCAACTGCTCGGAGACATCCCCGGCGACCCCAGTGTGCTTCTTGGCCCCGGTGTCGGCTGCGACGTAGCTGTGCTCGATGACGGCGCTGAGCAGCTACTTCTGGCCAAAACCGACCCGATTACTTTCGCTACTGATGCCATCGGCTACTATGTGGTGAACGTCAACGCCAACGACCTGGCGACCAGTGGCGGACTTCCCCGATGGTTCCTGGCCACAGCGCTGCTTCCTGAAGACAAGGCTACAGAGCAAATGGCGCGCGATATCTTCGCACAAATCATCGACACCTGCCGCGACATGAACATCGCACTGGTCGGAGGCCATACCGAGGTCACATGGGGCCTCGATCGGCCTATCGTGGTCGGTCTGATGCTTGGGCAGGTCGCACCTGACAGTCTGGTTGACCCTCGTGGGCTACGTCCGGGCGATGCTGTCATCACCACCAAGCTAGCCCCGGTTGAAGGCAGCGCCCTCATCGCACGCGAAAAAGCAGATAGGCTGCTGGAGGCTGGCTTCTCGCCTGAGGATATCCAGCGACTGGCCGACATGCTGTTCGATCCGGGCATCTCCGTGCTGCCAGAAGCACAGATTGCCACCAAAGCTGGCCGCGTCACCGCCATGCATGACCCGACCGAGGGCGGCCTGGCCACAGGACTGTGGGAGATGGCCGAGGCCGGAGAGGTTGGCCTGCGCATCGACCGTGCAGCTATCCCACTGCTTCCTGAAGCTCAAAGCATGTGCGACTTGCTCGGCCTCGACCCTCTGGGGCTGATCGCTTCCGGAAGTATGCTCATCGGCTGCGCCCCTGACGACGCATCCGGCATCGTAGAGGCACTGCAGGAGGCGCAAATCCCTGCTGCGGTTATCGGACACGCGACTGCGCAAGACGAAGGCGTGTGGCTTGTCAGTGACGGACAGGAACAGACTCTGCCGCGATATGACCAGGATGAGCTGACGAAAATCCTGTAGGCGCCGATTAGGCCGCATATGCGCGACAAAACAGGCATGTGTCTCCAGCGTCATGACGCACTGAGGTGATGGCGATGACGGTCCGGTTACCAGCCATCGTATGGCGGCTGCTGTTGCTCATGATGCTTGCATGTACGGCATGCAGCCGAGCTATGGCAGCTCCCCTTGTATTTGCAGTGTTCGGTGACTGTCACCCTGGACCTTCCTACGAACGACTGCACATCACCACGCGTCTGGCGCAGAGCGTCGCCTCTACCGATGCAGAGTTTCTCATCGGAACCGGTGACTATATCGAGGGCAGTGCCAACCCCGCTGTCGTCAAAGTGCAATTCGAACGGTTTTTCGAAGCCCTATTGCCCCTGAGTCACAGCATCGGTGTACAGCCCACTCAGATCCAGGTGGCTCTGGCTCCAGGCAATCGTGATATTCAAAGATCCATCGTAAACGCACAGATTTTCGAAGAGTATTTTGGTGCCCGACACTATTCATTTCGCCGAGGCAGTTGCCACTTCATCATCCTCGACAGTGAGGTGCCCGGGCAAGAAGGCACCATCAGCGGCGAGCAGTGGCAGTGGCTCATAGACGACCTGGAGCAGGCTAGAGACGCACAGTTCATCTTCGTTGCCTTGCACCGCCCCCTGTTCCCAACTGGGCCGCACATTCGCACCTCTATGGATGTAAATATACCGATGCGCGACCGCCTGCACATTCTGTTTGCCCAACATAGAGTAAATGCGGTATTTTCCGCCCACGAGCACCTCTACCACCACTCCCGACGCGACGATGTGGACTACTTCATCACCGGCGGCGGGGGGGCGGCACTGCACACAACACCGTATGAGGGAGGCTTTCATCACTACCTGCTGGTCACCGTGGATGAAGGCAGCTATACAGTGCAAGTGCGTACCCTCGAGGACTGAATGACGGCACGCGGCCAGCTGCCAC
>JAAYSP010000064.1 GCA_012518355.1 candidate division WS1 bacterium
CGTCCCAGCCCAGCGCCGCATCTACGATCTCGCGGCACTCCTCGCCTTTTGTCCGCCAATCCTCCGGCGTCCAGTGAGCAAACGGCGGCAGGTGGAAGCTCTGGTCGGCGATGAGCGGCTTGAGCCCGCTGATGATTGCGTTTATCTCCGAACGCTTCATGGCAGTCACCTCGGCAAGACGGGGCTGAGTATGTGTAAGTGTATGTCGGTACAGACTGCAAGTATAGCGCAGGCCGCTGGAGGCCGCAACGGCGCGGCTGCTGCGGATCTAGCCGGAGCGGATGTGCCCGGCTGAAGCAGGCTTCTGCCTCCTGCCAGTTCTGCCGGCCACATCTCCCTGCCATACCTACCCCCATCTGAGAGGAGAGGGCAACGGGAACTGCATGTGGCGAGATATGCCACGCGCCGCGCCACACACGACGACGCATCCACCACAGCTACTCACCTCACACAACGGCAACGGCGTGCGCCCTCCGCTGCAGTCGCACGCTCTCATGCCCTCACCGCAACCTGCGCCACTGCGATCGCCCCATGCTCTACCGTATCGCCACACGTCGCGACCGCATCATGGCGCCTCGATACGCTATGCGCTGCGCCCCGGCTGCCCTCCGGAAGAGGGGTCAGAGGAGCAGGCAGGCCGTACCGGTAGACGCGCGCCAGGAAGAAGTAGGTAAGCCGTACGTGCGCCCCACACAGCAACCTGCGCCCACTGCGAGCGCCCCATGCTCCACCGTATCGTCACACGTCGCGACCGCATCATGCCGCCTCGATACGCTATGCGCTGCGCCCTGGCTGCCCTCCGGAAGAAGGGTCAGAGGAGCAGGCAGGCCGTACCGATAGACGCGTGCCAGGAAGAGGTAGGTAAGCCGTACGTGCGTCTCACGCTGCAATCGCACGCTCTCATGCCCCCACCGCACCCCACATAGCACCTGCGCCACTGCGAGCGCCCCATGCTTCACGTATCGCCACACGTCGCGGCCGCATCATGGCGCCTCGATACGCCATGCGACGGCCCTCATGCCACGCCGAGCCGCCGCAGAGCATGTCACCCCATACCATGGCCACAGGGCCGTCCGCGCGGTCGCCTGTGTGGGGCTACGCGGCACGCTTCGAGCATGGTGATGAGGGCGTCACAGGGCCGTCCACGCGGGCACCTGTGTGAGGCTGCGGAGATCGTGTGTATGGTCGCACACGGATGGCCACAGGGCCGTCCGCACGGTCGCCTGTGTGAGGCTGCGGAGATCGTGTGTGCGCTCTACATGTGCGATACCGTACAGGCCGCCGGTGTTGTGGGGCAGGCTTCCGGGCCTGCCTGTCCTCTGTCGGCGAGGTCACTGAGCTGAGGCGCACCTGACCGTGCGAGCCCGCCATCTGCTGGCGCTGCGGACGATGATGCCCTCAGACTTGAGCCGACAGCACCCGTATACTGCTCCGGCGATGCGGTGCGGGCGCGCTACTTCGTGCTGATCATGACTGCGCGCAGGCCCGGATCCCACTGCACCTTCGCCCCCAGCGCCTCGCCCAGAAGCCGTAGCGGAACCAGCATCTGATTGTCTACGACTATACCATCGCTGCGCCTGACCGACGTGCAGGCGTTGCCCCGGCAGATAGCCGCCGTCTGGCTGGCCGCGTGCCACTCGACATCAGCCCCCAGCGCCTCGGAGATATCCCGCAGCGGGGCGTAGCTTTTGCCGTTGCGCACTCGTGCCGCGGGCTTGACGTCGGCCCGCTTGCCGTCCACGTACACCGAGACTATCTCATCGGCCGTGGCTGCGCCCACCACCATCACCATCGCCGCCAGCATCGCAAGCACTGTCACGAATCGGAACATGATGATCATCTCCTGTCTGCTCCATCTATGTTGCGAGTTCACCGTGATGCTCCAGTATGGCTGATTTGGGCCGATATGCGCAACCGGCTGGGAGGGCACGGTGGGGCATCGCGCAGACGTCGGGCGACTGCGGAGGCACAGGTGCCCCCGCCATGCAGGGGAACGCTACCTGCCGCAGGAAACATGTGCCGCCTGGAAGCGTCGTATGGCATGATAGCCGCTGCGCATGGCGGACATATATAGATGAGGTGAGAGCAGATGCAGTACACCGAGGGCGCGATGGGGCGCGTGTTCGCCCTGCGTTTGGAGCATGGCGAGCAGATGCCTCAGGTGCTGGAGCAGTTCGCGGCCGAGCACGGCGTCACCTGTGGCATGGCGATTATGGTCGGCGGAGCGGACGATGGCAGTCGCCTGGTGGTCGGCCCCGAAGACGGAGAAGTGCTGCCGGCGGTGCCGATGGTCAGCGCCCTGTGCGGGACACACGAAGTGGCAGCGGTGGGCACACTGTTCCCCGATGAGCAGGGGCGACCGGTGCTGCACATGCACGCCGCCGCCGGACGTGGGCAGTCCACTACGTGCGGCTGCATCCGCACCGGTGTAGACACATGGCACATCCTGGAGGTCATCCTGATCGAGCTGACCGGCATGGTGGCCAGCCGCCGCTACGATGCAGAGACCGGCTTCTCGCTGCTGCAGTGCGGCCCGGCGGAGTAGCCGGGTCTCACCCGAACGCTCGCATCGGCACGGTGATGACGGCATGACGCGTGCAGCCACGTCTCGTGATCTGTGGCCATAGCTGCCGCCCGCTCTCTCCCCCGCCTCCTGTTTTCTGTGCCATCAGGCCAGGCAGCAGGCCGCGCCACCTCCTGACATGTACTCGCAGCGTGAGACTATCGGGCCGTGCGTGTGGGATGTGGATACGTGAGCGCATGGTCGCGGCGTGTGGCGTGCGCCCGCAGTGTGAGGCGATACGTGTGGCCGAGGGTATGGCCGTACTGCCGCTTTATCACCTGCGCTACAGCGGCACCTGCGGCCACAGTGTGGTGCGCGATGTCTCGCCGTGTGGCCTCGGCCTGGTGACTGCGCCAGTCTTGCCGCGATGCGCGTGCGAGATACACAGGCTGTCGGGCGCGGGTAGTCCACCATTTGCAGCTGTCATCTGCGGCATGGCGGGTGGAGTTTCCCGTGGTTGCGTGAGTTTGCTCTGGCTGCTTGTGTCGTGTCGCAGGCAGTGCTGGTGCAAGATCGGGTTTGCCTCAGGAGGTGGCCGCTGCTATAATTGCGGCGCCGATGGATACCGGAATCGTCGAGTGGATTGCTGTTGCGGCTACCGTACTGGTGGCGGCTGTTGCCGTCTATACCGATTTGCGGTGGCATAAGATTTTCAACGCTTTGACCGCTCCGTTCGCGCTGCTGGGTCTGGTACTGTTTGCCCTGCGCGGAGGCTGGCATGGGCTGCTGTTGGGGCTGGCGGGGCTGGTGATGGGCGTCGCGGTGTGGTTCATCACGAATCTCCTGGGGCGGATACTGGGGGCTGGTGACAGCAAGCTGCTGGCTGCCATCGGAGCGCTGCTGGGGCCGCAGTTTCTGCTCCATGCGTTCATCGGTACCGCGCTGATCGGCGGTGTGCTGGCGATTCTGGTGGCGTTGTGGCGCGGCTATCTGGCCCGCAGTGTGGTGACGCTGGTGCGCTCGCTGTACATGCGGATGGCGCAGCGGGTGCCGATTGACATCGCGGACTCCTCTCCGAGGGCGCGACTGCCGTATGCCATCCCGATTTTCCTGGGCACTATGGCCGCGCTGTACTACCACTATCTCTACACAGTGTCTTAGCTGCTCATCTTGCCGGCATATACTGGTGCCGTCTACAGGAGGCCTCTCATGCAGCCGTGGAGCTTCGTCCATGTCACCGATATACACATCGGCTCACCCAGATCGTTTCGCTTCAATCCTGGCTACAACGAAAACTGGCTGATTGCCCGCGCGCAGATCGTAGAGTTGGCGCCTGATCTGTTGCTGGTCGGCGGGGATGTAGCTCGCGATGGCAACATACACACCTATGAGCTGGAGGCGGTGCGCGAGGATCTGGGCGGCCTGCCTTTTCCGTATCACGTGGTGCCCGGCAACATGGACACTGGAAACAAGCACATCTATCGGCCCAGCTTCCGTACTGATCGCGACGATCGTGCTCTGAACATCACTTCCGCGCAGCTCCGGCATTTCGAGGCGGTTTTCGGCTCTTCGAGCTGGAGTTTCGTGCATAAGCAGGTGCGATTTTCGGGCTTTTGCGACATGATTCTCGGCTCCGGGCTGCCTGAAGAGGAGCCGTTGTGGCGGTGGCTGGAGGCACAGGCTGAGCTGGCGGCTGCTGAGCCGTCGCAGTATCATGTCTGGATGATGCACTCGGCGGCGTTCATCGAGCGGCCGGATGAGCCGGATTGGGACCCGGGGCAGGCGGACACCTATCATGACTGGTATTTCGCTCCGGATCTGGCGGTGCGGCGGCGGCTGATGGAGATCTTCCGTGCCAGCGGTGCGGATCTGGTGCTAAGTGGCCATGTGCACTGTCGCAAACGCCATCTGGCCGGGGGCATACAGTTCGATATCAGCCCCTCGACTGCGTTTCCCCAGTGGGGGCACCGCTGGCCTGATGGTGATGATACGCTGGGCTTTGTGCGCTACACGGTAACCGACGCTGGGCTGGAGTACGATTTCGTGCCACTTGCGCGCACATCGGATACGAAAGGCTATGGCCCCAGCGGGCACCCTCTGCCCCACCTTCGCGACTACTCGATAGCCGACGAGACCGGCGGCGATCCGCAGGCGGGCTGAGCATTCCGCATCACGCACTGCCTGTGCAGTCTGTCCTGCCCTGTGTTGCCTGCCATGTCCGACACGCTACCCGCTCACCTGCTTTGGCTTTGCAGCCGCACGAAGCAGGTGAGTGGCTGCTGAGGCGCGTCCTGCCGGGTCGCACCTCGCCTTTCAGATACGACCTCTCCCCTGCGTCCCGATACGCCCGTATACGCATGTGTGTCTTCCGCCGGAGGGGTGATGCCTGTCATACCAGCCTTCCTGCGCGTGCTGAAAGCGGCTGGCCATACGCAGTATCCAGTTCTGCTTTCCTCGACTTCCCCTGCGTCCCGATGCGCCCGTATACGCATGTGTGTCTTCCGCCGGAGGGGTGATGTCTGTCATGCCAGCCTTCCGGTACGTGACGGCAGCAGCTGGCAACTCGCTCAGGCCTCACAGTGCATGCAGCGAATCTCTCCTGTGTGACGAAAAGCCATGTTGTGTATAGCATCATCACCGGATTGCTTTGATTATCTTGTGCAGTATTCACGTCGACTTCTCAAGCTGATGATTTCTTGGGCAATTATTGGGTTGCGACAGGGCAAGAGATGCTATGATAGAGTTTGGCTGGAAATCGTTGCTGTTTGTTGTTGTCACCAATTTGCTGCACATCTAACAGGCACACCTGGGGGGAGCAGGCATATGGATACTACTGGCAGGACAAATAGATGGTGCCTGTCGCACTTGAAGATTATGTGGCTGCAGAGGCGGTGCAGAGGGATAGTCCTGATGACTGCGGCGCTGAGTCTGGTCGCGATGGGGGGCGGCATATCATCTGCCTGAGGAGGGCACCGCGGAGACGCGCCTGACCGATTTGGTGCTCGCCAACAATGCCGCTGGCGCCTGGCATCAGCTACTCCCGGCAAATTTTGAGCAATTTTTGAGTAATCGTTGATGGAGGATAGAACTATTTTGGCTATGATAGAGTCGGTTGTAAGTGTGACTTGTATACAGACGCGATAGTGGACAATCGGTTTAGAGGGGGAGCAGGCATATGGAGACTACTGGCAGGACAAATAGATGGCGCCTGTCGCATCTGAAGATCATGTGGCTGCACGGGCCGCGCAGCGGAATAGTCATGGTAACAGCGGCGCTCAGTCTGGTCGCACTGCTGGGAGTTGCCGCGCTTACCATAGACCTGGGGCGGCTGGCAGTGGCCACTCAGCGGGCGCAGGATGTCGCTGACGCCGCCGCGCTGGGGGCAGCTTATCAGCTACCCAATCAGAACGAGGCAAAGACGCGCCTGAGCGATGTGGTTGCGGCTAACAACGCTGCCAACTCGTGGCCGACTGTCAGTATCGCACCTAACTCTGACGCGATTTTCTACGTTCTCGACAGAGATGTGCCCAACTACGGGAAACTGCAAAACGGCCAGCACGCCATCACGGTGACCGCTCATGTCAACGATCAGTACACCTTCGCCCGCATCGCTGGCCTGACCGATATGCACACCCAGCGAAGTGCTACGGCGGTCAGGAGCGAAGGCGGCGGACAGTGGCCGGCTATCTTCGCCTATAGCGAGGTCGAGAGTAATAAAGGCGATGTAGAAATGGGCGGCGGCGGCCGCGTTGATGGCGACATACACTCTAATGGCGGCGTGGAATTATCAGGGGCAGGGAAAAATTTTACTATTAATGGACAGCTTCGCTATCGGTGGTTTCTGGATGCTAATCCATCTTTAGCACCTACCGGCGGCATCCTCCATATAACACCGGAAAACTGGCCGACCTGGCCCGATCCGTATCCGATCGGTCTGCCGTGGTGGTCGCCATCGGGAGCCTGGGGTTTTGGCGACGTCCGACAGCATTTTGTCGGTTCAACCGACTTAAACGTGTTCGTCTACGACAAGAGCCAGGATTGGGACGGTAAGACGTTGTCTCCGGGCATACACATAGTAGATGGCGATGTCACCATCAAGGGCGGCGTCGTCATGGATAATGTGACACTGGTGGTCAGCGGCAAGATTGTTACCAATGGCAGTGGCGCCGTCGAAAAAATCACTCCATACGTGGACGGTATGAGCATGGTCTCCTATCATGCCAGTACCGCGTCGAACAAGCCCGCCATCGAATTCAACGGCGCGAGTATGGATTCCAAGGGCACTATTTTTGCCCCTAACGGCCCTATCACCTACAACGGTGGCAGCGGCTACCAGGGCAGTCTCATCGGCTATAAGGTGACCTTCAACGGCAACGGCCATGCAATCAGCCCTACAATGGACACCGAAATAAACTCGACGGTCAGCGTCAGGCTTGTGTACTGAGCCTGCCGACGGCCGAGATTGCACTCTGGCGGCCATCCAGAAGGTAGTACCACTATACCGTGCTGTGAGCGCCTGGATAGGGCAGTGTACAGATCTGCATGACCGCCATATCTGTATCGTATGCAGCATGTGCCATCACAGATACCTACCGTGAGGCAGGCTTTCCGGCCCGCCTCACGGATAAGACGCGCCTTCCTGACGAGCTACCGCACAGTTGACACGCCTCGCACTGCTCACCTGGGAAGCCGGGTGCTCCCATCCACAGCTCACGCCCGGTATGCCGCCCCATCGCCCAGTCGCTACATCGGTACATCGCTACGCAGATCGTGTTTCCAGCTCTGGAGATAGTCGTGCACCTGTGGAAATGCGCCCTGTGATCTCCCTCCAGCGCCTCCCTCTTATTTCGTGCAGGCGAGGCAAAAACGGCAGCCCCATCCCCCCTATCTCCGAATAGATATGTGGGCTGCTGACGGCAGATGAACCTGCAGCTACGCACAAGCGGCTTGCCCCGCATCTCGATGCTCACTGCAAAGCAAGCGGCTCAGCCCGCCCTGCATCCGGCGGGAACACAGGTGCCTCCATATCGCGCCGGCGCACGTCTCCTCCCCACCACGCCTCACACAGCTACCAGCAATATGACGGTGCCACATGGCGCATGCAGCATCGCCACACGACCTGCAGGTCACACGTCTCGACCACGCCATCATGTATCTGCATCCCGCACGCACGGCTCCGACGCGGCACACGCCGAGCCGCCGCAGAACGTGTCACCACAAACCGTGGCCTCAGTGCCGTCTCTGCGGCCACCAGACCGCAGGCACAACCGCCCTCGCGATGCATCCATCCGCAGGGTGTGCCCACTCTCCCCTCCCGTATCGCACAGGAAGCGCATATCACCAGCGAGCAGACGTCCGCAGTACACGAAGGGCCGCACGATCGTGGACTTGGTGCTGGAAGCTACGTCGGTGCCTGCGTCGCCTCCGCATCTGTGGCCCGCGCACACGACGCGCAACCCGCAGGCTGAGCTACGCGACTGAGGAGGAGCGCCTCCACACACGCACACCTCTCCCCTACACCGCAGGGCCGTTCGTGCGGTCACCGGACCGCGGCACAACCGCCCTCGTGATGCCTCCATCCGCAGGGCGTGCCCACTCTCCTCTCCCGTACCGCACAGGAAGCGCACATCACCAGCGAGCAGACGTCCGCAACATACGAAGGGCCGCACTATCGTGGACTTGGTGCTGGAAGCTACGTCGGTGCCTGCGTCGCCTCCGCATCTGTGGCCCGCGCACACGACGCGCAACTCGCAGGCCGAGCTACGCGACTGAAACTGAAGAGGAGCGCCTCCACACACGCACACCTCTCCCCTACGCCGCAGGGCCGTTCGTGCGGTCGCCAGACCGCAGGCACAACCGCCCTCGTGATGCCTCCATCCGCAGGGCGTGCCCACTCTCCCCTACGCCGCAGGGCCGTTCGTGCGGTCACCGGACCGCGGCACAACCGCCCTCGTGATGCCTCCACCCGCAGGGCGCGATCACCTCTCCCCTCCCGTACCGCACAGGAAGCGCACATCACCAGCGAGCAGACGCCCGCAGCATACGAAGGGCCGCACGATCAGCCGGAGGACAGTGCTGCCGATGCGTCGAAATGGCGGCTGTCAGAGCAGTGGGGCGATCCGGTGCGCCTGCCGGATCCGGCTCTTACTGCGCGCGCGTTTTCTGCCGGACCTGGCCGAATACATCTTCTGAGGAGCTGGTACCATGCAAGTGTCTGAGCAAGCCATGTCGCTGCATCAGCGGGCCATCCTGGTGGATGGTCACAACGACTCGATCATAGAGCACTGGGCTCGTGGTGACTCC
>JAAYSP010000006.1 GCA_012518355.1 candidate division WS1 bacterium
ATGTCACGTATGAACAGATTTATCGAGATGATGAAGGGGATTCTGGACCGTGCAGAGAGCGAGACAGCGCTTCCGGACCAGAATGCGACTTCCGAGTAGGGGGTAGTACTCATGACGCGTCGGATGCCCACCATGCGTGGGTTTCGTTTATTTTGCACAAGCGCGGGCGGTTTGCTGCTGGCGCTCAGCCTGGCAGTCACCGCTTTCGCTCAGGACGGTCAGGAGACCGGCCAGGCCGATGCGCAGGTTGCAGCAGATGCCCCGCAAATGCTGTCACTCACGCTCGACCAGGCAGTGGAGATGGCGCTGGAGCGCAACTGGGACCTCCGTCTGGCTGATCTGGCGCTGCTTGAGGCGCAGGCCGCCGTAGACGAAGCTTACGCGCCTGATAAGTTGCAGGTAAACTTCGAGGGAGCCTACAGCCGTCTCGGCCCCGAGGTGACCATGGAACTACCTCTAGGCGACGATGAACCGGTCAGCTTCACCATCTCTCCCTCCCAGAATCTTCGCTATGGCCTGCAGTTATACAAGTCACTGTACTCTTCGGGCCGTAACGAGACCTTGCAGACACTGGCTCACCTGCAGGTAGACGTCAGGGAACTGGAGAGTGCGGTGGCCAGGCGGCAGGTTGCACTGGCTGCCACGAGTACGTTTTACGCAGTGACCCGGGCCATGGGCTTCGTGCAGGTGGCCGAGGAAGCATCAGCAGCCGCCCGCGAGCACTGGCGCCTGGCTGCTGTGCGCTACCAGGCTGGGGCAGTGCCTAAGTTCGACATGATGCGTGCTGAGGTGGATGTAGCAAACGCCGAGCAGGAGATCATCACCGCTCGTACTGGCGTTGCGGTCGCGCAGTCGGCGCTCAAGAATCTCCTTGCGTTGGAGATGACTGAACCTGTCGAGCTGGTCGCAGCACCCGCGCCAGTGCCTCTGGAGGTGGACCCGGCACGCTGTATCAGCCTGGCACATCAGAATAGACAGGAGATAGCTGTGGCGCGGGCCAATCAGCAGCGGGCCGCTCTCGCAGGCAGACTGGCCAGGGCGCAGCATGGCGTCAACGTCAACCTCATCGGCGGATATGACCGACAGGGCGCCAGCGGCATCGTGGGCGACGGCTCCTGGAGCGTGACACTACAGGCTAGCAAGCCCATAAGCGACGGCGGAGCATCGCGCTCAAAAGAACAGCAGGCGATGATCCAGGCCGAGCAGGCCGCGACTGCGGTCGAGAAGCTGCATGACAGCATCGCCCGCGAAGTGTGGGAAGCCTACCTGCGTCTGGAGGAGGCCAAATCACACATGCAGACAACCACTTCGACCGTGGAGCTTGCCGAGGAGGCTCTTCGCATCTCCGAAGTGCGATACGAAGCTGGACTGGCCACACCAGTCGAGGTGAGTGATGCGCGAGTGGCGCTGACTGGGGCCCGTACCAATCACGTCAATGCCGTGTATGGCTATCAACTGGCACAGGCACAATTGCTCAGCACAATCAACGCATCCGAGGAAGAACTCGGATTGCTGGTACCGAGGAGTGAAGATCAGTGACTAGGAAGCAGCGGATCCTGGTGGGACTGGCGATCGTGATCGCCTTGCCGCTGGTGGGCTCAGTTTTCATCAAGCGGACGAAAGCTAATCGGGCGGCTGCCGAAGAGGCGGCACAACACGAGACGCCGATCGCCGTTGAGGCTCTGGTGGCAAGCCGTGGACGTGTAGAACAGATCTTCACTCTTACTGGCACCATCGAGGCTGACGCGCAAAGCCGCGTAGTGCCCAAAATACCGGGCAAGATTTCACGTGTAGCGGTCCGAGAGGGGCAACAGGTACGCAAAGGCCAGGTGCTGGTGGAACTGGAGAGAGGTGACCTGGAGACCCAGTTGCGTCAGGCGCGGGCGGGCGTGGCAGCAGCAGAGGCCCGTCTAAAGCAAGCGCGGGCCGGAACGGGTCTGCAGCGAACTCAGACCAGCACCGGGATCGAGACTGCCGAGGCTGCTCTGGCATCTGCTCGCACGCGACTTGCACAGGCGGAGACTGCTGCCGGTCTCACCAGGGCTGAGACGTCAACCTCGATAGAGCGCGCGAGAGAGGCGCATCGGGCCGCACAGGCGCGATTAGATATGGTCATCGAGGGCGCCAGAACTCAGCAAGTGTCGCAGGCTGATGAAGGCGTCAGGCAGGCCAAAGCGGCTCTAGATAACGCTACGGCAAATCTGAAGCGTGCAGAGCAACTGCTTTCCCAGGGTGCCATGGCCGAGCAGCAGTACGAAGCGGCCAAGCTGCAGTATGATGTAGCGCAGGCTCAGTACAACACAGCCACCCAGCAGCGCGACCTGGTCCGCGAGGGAGCTCGCAGTCAGGAAGTGGAGATGGCGCGCGCTGATGTCGAACAGGCACGGGCTGCACTGAGCATGGCCGAGGCTGCGCAGGACCAAAACCGTATCCGTCAGCAGGACGTCCAGGCAGCCCGCGAACAGGTTCGCACGGCACAAGCAGCGTTGGACATGGCTAAAGCGTCGGTGACACGCGACTACATGAGTGAAGAGGATGTGCAGGCCGCTACTGCCGCGTTGAACCAGGCTGCGGCAAACGTCGCTTATGTGCAGACACAAATCGGATACACCTATGTGCGAGCACCCATGGATGGAGTGGTGACACAGTGTGATGTGGATCCCGGTGAGGGAGCCACGCCTGGTGTCCCGCTTCTGACTATCACCAACAACTCTTCGGTGTACATACGGGCACAACTGCCCGAAACCGAGATGGGCAATGCTGAGGTGGGGCAGCAAGCCACGGTAACGGTGGATGCATTGTCCGGAAGAGAACTTTTCGGCGATGTCATCGAGATAATCCCTGCTGCAGACACCACTTCGCGTAGCTTTGATATGAAGGTCGCGCTGGCCAACCCGGATGGAAAGCTGAAACAGGGCATGTTCGCCCGCATCACTCTCGTCACTGCTGAGGCTGACAACGCTGTCGTGATCCCCCGAGATGCCGTGGTTGACCTGGGTGGACAGCCGTCGGTGTTCGTGGTGGATGGCAGCAAAGCAGCCGCACGTGCCGTTACTACTGGTATTCATGACCGCGAGAATGTGGTAGTAAGCAGCGGGGTGATAGAGGGCGACCGAATCGTAGTGCAGGGCCAGCATTTGCTGCGTGATGGCCAGATGATCAGCGTCAGCACCGCGAGAGGGGCTGACCTATGAACCCTGCAAAGTTCTCAATAGCGAAACCGGTCACCATACTGATGGCGTCACTGGCAGTGTTGGTGCTTGGTGCGACTAGCTTTATGCAACTGAAAACCGACCTGTTGCCCGACATCACTTTTCCGGTTATAGCCATCATCACCAGCTATCCGGGCACTCCTCCTGAAGAGATAGAGGAGTTTGTGACCAAGCCGTTGGAGGAAGCCGCGGCAACAGTTGCCGACTACAAGTCCGTGCGCTCCATATCACGTGAAAGCGTCTCGATCGTGATTGTCGACTTTGACTGGGGCAGGGACATGGACTGGGCGGCGTTTGACACCCGAGAAAAGGTGGACCCGGTGATCGAACGCCTCCCCACCGGGGTAAGACGTCCAGTCATCATGAAGCTAGACCCTGGCACGCTTATGCCTGTTCTGACCATCAATGTGACAGGCATGGAAGACATGAAACGGCTCCGTCAGATTGCGGAAGACGACATCAAGCCGGAGCTGGAAAAGTTGCCAGGTGTAGCTGCAGCCAACGTCTATGGAGGCCTGCAGAGAGAGATACAGGTTGAGGTGGACCGTGGCCGGCTCCAGGCACATGGCCTGAGCGTGGCACAAATCGAGGGCGCACTGCAGCGTGCCAACGTCAACATACCTACCGGTTTCACCACGGAGGGCCCTAAGGAATATACCATCCGTCTGGTTGGGCAATTTCAGAGCGTAGAAGAGATCGGCGACCTGGTGATTGCAGCCCGTGGTGGGGTCCCCATTTACCTGCGTAATGTGGCCACTGTGCTCGATACACACGCGGAAGTACGCAGCTATGCGCGGGTCAATGGTGATCCCTGTGTGTCTCTATCTGTCGTCAAGGAAAGCATTGCCAACACAGTCGAAGTGTCACAGGCCGTTCAGGAGGCTGTCAGCACGCTTCCCGATAAGCTTCCTCCAGGCCTGGAGATGACCATCACTCACAACCAGGCCGACTTTATCGAAGCCTCTCTCGACAACCTGTACTCGGTGGCTGTTGAGGGCGCCATTCTAGCTCTGCTAATCATCTTCGTGTTCCTGGCAACGTTTAGAGGCACGCTCATCGGAGGCCTTTCGATCCCCCTATCGTTGTTAGCCACCTTCGCGCTGATGTATTTCAGCGATATGACTCTGAACATCGTCACCATGGGTGGACTGGTGCTGGCAATCGGTCGCCTGGTAGACGACTCGGTCGTGGTGCTTGAGAACATCTATCGCCACGTCGAGGAAGGTGAGCCGGTAGTTGATGCTGCAATCAACGGCACCGGTGAACTGAGCATGGCTATCTTCGCTGTTACACTGGCTACCATGTGTGTATTTTTCCCCGTCATGTATGTTGGTGGGCTGATTTCTACCCTGTTCACCCCTATGTCCATGGTAGTCATTTTCGGGCTCGCCTGCTCACTGGTGGTGGCGCTGACCGTAATCCCGATGCTGTCGGTGCGAATGATACCCCCACGCCAGGCTTCTGAGGACAAGCAGCAGCATCAGTCGGCATTCACTCGTTTCGTCACCGGCTTCAATCAGACTTTGCACTCGGTGTCGGAGCGCTATAGTGACGTGCTCAAGTGGTGTCTGCACCGCCGCAGCCTCGTGGTCGCTATCGCGCTGGCTGTGTTTATCGTCAGCTTGATGCTGATACCTCTAGTCGGTTTCGAGTTCTTCCCCACTATGGATGAGGGGGAAATGCGGCTTACTCTCGAAGCCCCTGTCGGCTCTTCTCTAGAGTACACAAACAGGAAGGCTAAGGAAGTCGAAGAGATAGTCCGTCATATTCCCGAACTGGAAAACATGGAAGTCACCCTGGGCGAGGGCGAAGGTATGGCGGCTATGAGCAGCACCGCACGCTCAGCCAACTTCCAGATCGGCCTTGTTGACCGCCATGACCGACGGCGCTCCACAGCGGAGATACAGGATGAGCTTCGAGAGCAACTGTCGGGTATCAGTGGTGTTACTTATCGTTTCCAGCAGGGCCGGGGCGGGATGGGCAGCGACCTTGAGATCACGATCAGAGGCGACGACCTGGGAACGCTCAGCAGTCTGGCTGATGAGGCCGTGGAACGCACGCAAGACATTCCAGGGTTGCATGACCTGAAGCTGGACTGGGAGCCTGGAGCGCCTGAATACCAGATCCGCGTGGATCGGGACAAGGCGGGACGGGTGGGCTTGAGTGCGGCAGAGGTTGCGGGTGCCGTGCAGACCCTGGTTCGCGGTACGCAAGAGCTGACCAAGTATCGTGAAGGCGGTAAGGAATACGATATCATGGTCCGCGCCCGCGAGATGGATCGGCAGTGGATTGACATGGTCCGCGCTACAGACCTGGTAACGGCAACCGGTAGCACCGTCCCACTGACAGAAGTTGCCACTATTACCGAGACTGTCGGTCCCACACAGGTCACTCGGACCGATCGAGAGCGCACTGTTACCATCGGTTGTACGACCTCGAAACGAGCCCTCAGCGAGATAGTTGTGGACGCTGAGAAAGAGTTAGACGCCATGACCTGGCCGGAAGGCTACAGCTACGAATTCGGTGGGGCCGAGGAAGACCGGCAAGAGGCCTTTGGCGGCATGGGGTTAGCCCTGATCATGGGCATACTACTGATCTATATCATCCTGGCCTCACTTTTCGAGTCGACCATTCACCCATTTACCATCATGCTGGCCATTCCGTTGCAGGTCATCGGCGTGTTCGCTGCACTGCTACTGACGGGTACGCCAGTTAATATCATGGTCCTGTTAGGCATACTGATGTTGACCGGTATAGTGGTCAGCAACAGTATCCTGCTAGTGCAGATGGTGAACGTCTTGCGAGAGCGGGGTCTCCCGTTGGAAGAGGCAATCACCGAGGGTGGCAGAATCCGCCTGCGGCCAATTCTGATGACGGCGCTGGCCACCATTTTTGCCATGATCCCACTTGCCCTGGGCTTCCGCTCCGGCAGCGAGATGTGGCAA
>JAAYSP010000085.1 GCA_012518355.1 candidate division WS1 bacterium
CATCGTGAGCACCAACTGGGACAAGAGGAGACCGTGATGAAGCTATCGTGTATGCTGTTCACATTTCACAGCGAACTGAAAGAGGGGGCATATTCGCCTGCCGACCTGGTTAGCAAGCTGCACGGCGCAGGAGTACGAGCTGTAGAGCCGATGCTACGCAACCTCGAAGATGCGCCGGAGCTATGGGCAGACGTGATGGCAGCCGCCAACGATGCAGGCATGGTCTACTCGTGTCTGGATATAGGCGCCAACCTCATCGGTGAAGGCGATGCGGATCGGGTAGCAGCGCTGGATACGGTAAAACAGGGCCTGGACCTGTGCGCGGAACTCGACTGTACGGTAGGACTGATCCCCGGCAGCCGACCTGCCCCGGGGATGAGCAACGATGAGGGGCGGAAAATCTACTCGGAGCAGCTTGGCAAGGCAGCAGAACTCGCCGCCCCCTATGGCATAAGCGTGTGCATCGAAGACTTCGGAGTGATCCCCGATTTCGTCTGTCACTCCTCACATGTACTGCAAGTCGTCAGCGATGCCGGACCCGAAGTGATGGTGGCCTGGGATAACGGCAACTTCCTGCTGGCCGACGAGTGGCCGGTAGATGCCTGGCCACCTCTGCGCGATCGTACCGTACATGTGCACATCAAGGACTGGGTGCCAGCACCTGAAGGCAGCGATGCCGGCATCGTCACACCGGCAGGAAAACGGTGGGTGGGCAGTCACATCGGCCAGGGGCAGGCACAAGTGGCCGAGTGCCTGAAGCTTATGCACGCAGATGGGTATGACGGCTGGGTGTCGCTCGAGGTGTCCATGCGGCCAGCGGATGATGCAGCAGTCATCGGCGCCCAGTATCTGCTAGAAGTGGCCGCTTCACTGTAACTGATACGTCCGTAGAAGCACTCCGAACTGCTCGCTACTTGTAGCGGGCAGTTTTCGTCTGCGGGAAACAGTATCTGTTGGCGTCAAACTAAAACAGATGATACCGCCACCGAGGATGCGCCCCTATGTCTACCACTTCAGCAATTAGTGCCTACAAGCGTAAGCAGCTACTACCCCAACTGCCCCGCCTCGTACATGATGACAGCACACACAGCGATGGCCGCGGTTTCACTACGCAAAATTCGCTCACCAAGGCCCAGTGCTGTCAGCCCCGCTGCGGCAGCCGTCTCTGCTTCGTCCTGAGTGAAGCCACCCTCTGGGCCCACGAATGCAGCTATGCCAGGCGCTGACCTGTGTGCCGTTAGCGCATGCGCCAGTCCCGTCCGGACGCCTGAAGAAAGCGCCTCGTCAAAAAACAGTCCGGGCGTCCCTGAAGCCTGCCAGTCGGCAAGGGCAGCCGCAAAATCGAGAGGCTCACCTACCTCAGGCGGCTTCCCCAGCATGCACTGACGAGCGGCCTCCTGAACAATTCTCGACCAGCGTTGCTGCTTGTGACCCGCATCCTCATCCACTCGCACCACAGTGCGCTCAGTGAGCACGGGCACAATTCGGCTGACGCCCAATTCAGTGCACTTCTGAAGTATGAGCGGAAAACGCTTGCCCCTGGGTATCCCCTGGTACAGTGTCAGCTTCAGTCTTGTCGGCGCCACAGCCGCAGAGCTCTCGACAATCGTCCCGCTGGCAGTACTGTCCCCTACTTCGTCTATCTGCACCAGATGCTGGAGGCCGCTTGAGCCATCTATGGCGAGGAACTGATCACCGGGTTTGCGTCGCAGCACCACGTTCGCTCTCAGCCAAAATGGACCTCTGTATAGTTGATTTCTGCATCCTGTCACCCCATCGCTGCTCTGCCGTCCTACAGAAACATACTTCATGTTGCCTTCCGCAGGTGCCCATCGTGCGAAGGGCGAAGCCACAGATAAGCGGATACGTTCACGGCCATACAGCGATGGCGGGGCTGTGCACACAACATGCTACCGGAGGTGTTGACATGATCGATCTGAAGACACTGGATGTCTTGCAGGTAGCCTTACTGCTTTGTTTGACAGTAGTAGCCATGACGGTGACCTGCCCTATCGCGCAGGCACAACCGCGTACCATGTACAAACCGCAAGACATCGAAAATGCACGCCAAAATCTCGAGCGATACGAGTGGGCTCAGGCAATCGTGCGGGCGTGGGAGGGCAGAGTCCAGTACGCGATGGAGCAAGATCGGGAGTTTTTCGAGGAACTCATCTCCGAGCTGACTCCCGGCAACAGCTCCGGACAGTACTGCCCGGTATGCATAAATCCGGTGACACGTACCGGAGGCAACCTGACATGGAGTGTGACTGAGCCCGATACGCTGGTATGTAGCCAGTGCGGCACGGTGTACCCCAACGCAGATTACCCTGAGACTGGCGTACTGGAAGCGCGGCGCATGGGCCAGACGTTCACGTACTACCAGACGCCAGAAGAGCGTGCCCTTGGTCCGGATGCCACCGCAAAAGAGCGGGCAGAACATGCCTTCTGGTGGCTGGGCAATCGCCCGCAGGCCACCAGCTTCAGCGGTCTTATCCGCTGGCGCCGCGTGCAGTGGGCGATCGGGCAGACGCTTCCGCTGGCTAAGCTATATACGCTGACGGGCGATATAGCTTACGCGGAGCGCGTTGCGTAGATACTCGATCGGATGGCGCGCGTCTACCCGAACTATCTGTGGCACTGCTACGATGGCAGCATCGCCGATCTGCCGACTGCTCAGGTAGCCGCAAGTATGGGCGATCCGACCACACCGGCAGGTGGCCGCTTTCCTCCTGAGGCCATACTGCACGCTTACGGGTTAAATCAGAACAGTGACGATACTGGGGAGTATGCCACCCTCTACAACGGCTTTTGGGGCTCTGCACGCTTGAACGTACATGCGCGTGACCCGGTCGAACAGTTGCTGCCTATGGTGGTCGCTTATGATCTAATTCGCGATGCACGGTATCCTGACGGCACTGCACTTATGGACGAACAGGTGCAACAGCGAATAGTCGAGGATATCTTCGAGGCGTCTTCTGAGGAGTGGGAGCACTGGCGTGACCTGAGCAACAAAGGCGTGACCGTTCGGACGCTCAGCGCTGCAGTGGGGGCACTGCTGGAGCAGCCTGAACGGGTGCGTTGGGCACTGGATGGCTTCAACGAAATGCTCGCAACGCGCTATCACTTCGACGGTTTCTACACTGAAGCGCCCAGCTATGCCAGCTACAACTATGCCAACATAGGAGCGCTGCCCAACATACTCCACGGCTACAGCGACCCCGTTGGCTATCAGCCCGAAGACGGTGGGCGGCTGGAAAACCTAAATCTGTTCGCAGAAGGCCACCACTACCTTGCTTTGCAAGCCATGATGCGGATGATAGCACCTGGCCACTACTATCCATCCATAGGTGATACTCCGTATGCCATGAAAGCCGGCGCAAATTTCTCCGAGACTCTCGCAGCGCGTGTCGGCTTCCCCTACACAGCTCTGCTCGAATCGCTAACTGGGAAATCTCTGGCCGAGTGGGGCACCGAGTACTCGCTGTGGTATCGCTCTCCCGACCTGCGGAGTGAAAGCGAGGCGCAACTGCCTCTGCACAGCGAGTGGTTCCCCGGCTGGCATGTCGGGGTGTTGCGCCTCGGCGGCGGTGGCGATGACACTGATACCGCTCTATTTTTGACCGGTGATGAGCATCGCCTCACACTACGTACTGGCCATCGTCACTCAGACATCCTCGGCTTGATTGTGTATGCCCTGGGGCGCGAGATGGTAACCGACCGTGGCTACTTTTCTGGTAGCGCCCAGCGAACGCCTGATGGATTGCCGGGCCAGACCTGGACCGCATCTACCCTATCGCACAATCTCGTGGTAGTGGATGAGAAAAACCAATCCGGCACCCCCAGAGGCTCAAATCTAGAGCTGTTTGGCGTGGCAGACGGAGTGGAAGTGATGCAAGTGTCGGCCATCAACGCATATCCGCAGTGTGACGAGTATCGGCGCACCTGTGCTCTGATGACCGCGCCGACGGGTGAGCCGTATGTGGTGGACCTGTTTCGGGTGCGCGGAGGCGAAATCCACCAGTACAACTTCCACTGCACTGGCACGATGGAGGCCATCGCCCCTGATGAGCCCGCGCCACGGCCTGTCGAGCTGTCGGACGCCTGGAGCAGATGGCTACAAAAGCCTCGCGCCATCACGCCCGAGCAACCCTGTATCTTCACCTGGACGGATGAAGATGTGCACCTGGACCTTCTGCTGCTAAACAGCAGTGACACCGTGGAGCAGATTGTCGTCGCCGACGCCCCCGGCTGGCGAAGGGCCGATCGAACCGGCGATTTCGACAAACTCTCGATACAGCAGATACTGGCTGAAAATCGCGCAGGACAAAACGGGGAAGCCCTGGCCACTCAATACGCCGCAGTCATGGTGCCGTATACTACAGAGGCCTCACCAGTACTATCGGCACAGCTTCTGGAAAACGACTACGAAAGTGGCGCGATGGCCCTTGAAGTGCGCTTTGCCGACCGCACCGACTACATCATCTCAG
Source organism: candidate division WS1 bacterium (assembly GCA_012518355.1). Lineage (GTDB taxonomy): Bacteria > Armatimonadota > Zipacnadia > Zipacnadales > UBA11051 > UBA11051. The sequence goes on from JAAYSP010000085.1 coordinate 4,488, forward strand.
CGCGCGACGGGGAGCAGCGCCAGTACGGGCCGATCTCTCTGGCCGGCCAATTTGCTTTCGTCTCGGTGGATGGCGCCGGTCGCATCACTCAGGCATATCTGCTGGCTGGAACACACCTGCAGCACGGCGAGACGGTTCTGCAATTGCCTCAGGCTACCAGCACCCTGCAGGTGGCATCGGTATCTGACCGCACCTTCACTCTGGCCGCACCGCTACCCGCCGAGTTGACCGAGTCAGCTAAGTATGTGTTATGTGCCGGTCTACCCGTGCTGGAGGAGGGCAATCCCTCTCCACGCACCGGCTTTGAGATAGAGACCATCGGCAGCAATTCCATCACCGTGCGCGACTATCCTGTCTTCATTTGCGATGAGGTAACAGTGCTGCATTCGAAAACGCTAGAGATTGACTGAAACGTTTCCTGTACGACAGCAGCAGGCGGCAGTGCCCCTGCCTCAAAAGCGCATTGTAGTCACCAGGTGCGTTGGAGCCTATGGGAGGTGGTAGAGGTGTGGGTGTGGGTGTGGGTGTGGGTGTGGCACCGTGCCTGCTGTATCGCTCTTCTTTTGGCCCTGCTGTCTGCAGTCTTGACTTGCTCTGTTGCGGCCACTCATCATGTCTTACCTACATCACGTCTCGCCTACAAGCGATAACTTCAACGCTGGCAGTCTGAAACGTACTTTTGAGACTGTGCAGAAGGCCACTGATGCAGTCGCTCCTGATGATACGGCGCACATCGACGAGGGTACCCCTATCAGGTCCGGGGGCGTGAAAGTATCCGGCGAAGAAGACAGATGCATCGTATTCGAGAGTGAGCACGGCGCCGCTGGAAGGCAGCTGAGGTTGCTCGAATTGGGTAGGCCGATTACTGGTTAGGAATCGACGCTGTAAATAGGGGAGGCCGTTTTCAATACCATGACGTTGGGCTTCGCTCCCTACTCGATGACATCGAATCGCCAGCAGCTTGCTCGCATTTCCGGCAGGCTGATGAAGCAGGAGACGTGGCTGCAGCTACATAGCCTTGCCTATGCTTTTCCGCTGGCGTCTCCGCGTCACTGCGCATCGAGCTTCCAGTTTTGGATCGGCGTCGAGGCTCTCTACGACGCCAACTGTGGCATCACCTACATCCGGTCTCGCACCGGTGATGATCCCACAGGCAAGAGTCAACGCGTCGCGACTGCTGGTAGCAAGCTACTACCGGATAGCATCCGGCTTATAACTACTCACAGCCTGCGTATCTATGAAACCCAGAATTGGATCGCGACCAAGAGCAAGAGAGCGTATCACAACACCATCGACCAGTGTCTCCTCACTGGCTGGTACAACCAGATGGTCACCGCTGAGAGTGCGGCTCACAACATGGCACACGAAAACGCGATAACACTGAACTACTACGAGTACGACGATCCGTGCGCAAGAGGTGGCTGTTTCCGGGAGACATGGCCGGCAGGCTCAGCATAACCTGAGATTAGGTGGACGCGACCTGCAACAAATCGCCTGCGTTTCTGCATATGTTGCTGACGAACAACAAAAACTGGAGAGTGACAGACGAAAGCCGAATTGGCAGGTGGCATGAATTGGCCGAGATAGCAAACGCGCTCTCTGACGCAGAAGAGATGGTAACAAAAACAGTCGTTGAGAGGTGCGCAACATGAAAGATCAGTATTCAGAACCCATCCAGATCAGACCGTATCAGCTACTATGTATCGTGTGTGCAGCCGAAGCGGAAGCGCCAGAGCCCGGACCAGCCGGTCTGCTCGCGGCGATACGTGAATTTCCGGACCGCCCGGTGCAGTTCGTATGTGATGCTGGGGGTGTCTATGCCTGGCAGACGCCCGGCGAAGACGACGATCCAGACGCTCTCCGCCGCTGTGAGTTGCGCATTCTGCAGCGTCTCGACCTGCCTCCGGGTGCAATCCTACCGGCGCGGACGCTGCTCTATCGTGTGCTGAAGGCGATCCCGACTATCGAGGACATCTGTGACCCGGAGCTGGTAGACTGTACTGGCAACTACGAAGCCTGCGTGGCTAGAGGCATCTCCGCCATCATCCCAGAACGCGATCCACAGGAGGCGCTTGCGGAAAAGGAGCGCTCCATGGAGGCGCTGCGCACAGCCGAGCGGGTAACCACCAGGCCACACTTGCTCATGTGCTCCGTATGCCAGTACGGCAAAGGAACACGCCCTCCGATGGCCAACGATAATCTCCCTGAACTACTCCAGATCATCCTGACTGAAAGGCCCGATTTGCCGATTACGCTGGTTCGAGGAGCCGACTGGCTGATGTGCGCCCCATGCCCCAGACGCGTGCCGGAGTTGAACGCATGCGTGAATGTGGCCGGTTCGGGCGGGCTGTCAAACGAGTTGCGAGACCTGGATCTGCTCGAAATCCTGGGGCTGCATTATGGGGATACACTGCCTGCGCGAGAGCTATATCTGTTGTTGTTAGATCGGGTGCCTGTGACCACGCCTGTCTGCGCGCGAGACAATCCAGGACTCTCGGTATGGTGGGACAACTGTGGAGCACGTGATCATGCCGATGCTCAGGGCAATGCCAACTATCGCAAGGGCCGAGAGGAGCTTTTGCTGCTGCTAGAAGATAAAGCCAACGCATAGAAGTCTGCAATCCGAACAAAAAAGCACACGTCGTATGCAGAGCGTGTGGTGAGTTCCAGCGGGGCAGACATACTTAGCCCAGAAACACAGTTGTGGTAGCCTGACCTATAGTGGTCCGATAAGTGCGGACAGGGATTGTGCCCCGACCGGCAATGGCTCTGGCACAGTGCACTGCTACTGCATTCGTGTGCGGCCGGTTGCTCATCACCAACTGGCAGGTATCCACTGTGAGTTCTTCCGCAGCTATCCAATCCCAAATACCCAAGCTGGACAGGCTAGCTGCCACCACTAACGTATGTTCGCGCCATCACTTCGATGTATGATGGCTTCAGGCATAATGCGACGCTACTTCTGATGTTGACAGGAGCGTGGTGAGATGCTTTGTAGCCATACAGAGTAGTCTCACTCCGATGACACCTGCATAGAAATCACATGCTTAACAGTACGTCTTCAGAGCTCGGCTGGGTGGAACGCACAAACAGTCATCAACGGATTGTCCGGAGCGCCTGGCGCAGGACCGTTATCTGGCGGTTCACCGCATGCCACTGTGTAGAACCGAATTCTATTTGTGATCGCTGGGTCTCCAGGAAACGTATCTGGCGTTCGAGCGTGTCGCGGTACTGTCTCCCGAAGGCTTCCTTAGCCCTACGCTGCTGCTGCAGCGACGAGGCAACACGCTGGTTGGCATGCCAGGCGCTGGACCCGAATTGCAATCCGTGACTTCGCACCCGTGCCAACCCCTCTCCCTGACGCATGCTCTCTTGTTGAGCACGGCGATAATCAGACTCGCGACGCTGGATCTCGCTTTCACGCCCAGATGTCAGGGCGCTATCGAGTCTGCTCAGTGCAGTTCGCTCCTGCTCCAGTGCGCTGATACTGCGTCGCAATTGCCAGTAGAGCCGTCCACCAAACTCCGCTTCCCGTGTCTGCAGTTCCAGTGTCCGTATTTCCGCTTCGATCACGTTCTTCCTATCGCGCAGTTGACTACGCAGCCGGCTGTTGTCGGCCCACAGGGGCGTACTGGCTGCGAAAGCCACTGCGAGCACCAGAATTACCATCTGCTTCGGTGTGGCAGTATAGTTTTTTATGTTTCTCACCTCCAGAAGCAGTACTATGTTTGCCTCTTCGACTACTCAGACAGTTTCATCCCGAGGGCCGTCATGTCAGGCATCATAGTTGCAGTCAGACATCCACTTATGAAGTGCTGTCATACACTTAAATGGACGCCTGTGGTAGACTGATGTTCGATAGTGCCACCCCTGATACCTGCCTGATCGCATCCCAGTCACTGTTGCAAGCAAGCTAAGCAGATCTCTAGTTGTGCGTGCCAGTTCCCTAATAACAGGTATGCCTCATGAGAACCAAGAGGCGGCCGAAAGTGCAAGCTCTATGGTGGCTTGGGCACGATATCCGACACGCGATTGTGGGCATAGTGCCGGACAATCTTGCGCAGAATTTGAGCGAGATTACTGGCAATCGAACCTTCGATGCGCTACAATTGTCTAAGCGAAAAGAAAATGAATCTATTAGTTTGGTGCCAATCGGAAAGATATACACTACTGGCATCGGCAGTGCGCCTGTTTGCGTGCCTGGCGATCATGTTTTCGTGTCTGTTTGTAGTGTCGTCACAGGCGTGGGCTATCCAACCGGACATGCGCTTGCCGGAACACTGGGGCATGGCGCCTTCCTCGCTGCAGACTGCGTACCATGACAGACCGACAGACGCCGCCTCAACGGCCAAACCTCACGACTTACTTGCTATGCCGCGTGGCCGGCTAACCATCGGCATCGGTACTGTGAATGCGGCCGACTATCTGCAACAGAGAGGGGCGCTGGCCTCCGACTATGTGCTGAAAGCTCCCAAAGCGGGTATCGTCGAATGGCTGTCACCTCTACAACGCTTCTTCCCTGCCGGCTTCCCTCTTATCCGGCTCTACGATACGGACATCATACCAGATCTGGCCAAAGCGGAAGCCGCCGCCCGAGGTTACCTGGACCAGCCTTTTACCATAGCGGGGCCTGAGCAGTCGCACTCTGATTTCCCAGATTTCCCATCTCCGACTACTGCAGTCAGTCCGCGGTTGGCGCAGGTCTTGCCACCAGTTCGCCCTCAGAACCAGCCGCCATCAAATCCCAGCGGCCTGCAACAGCAACGTCCTTCGTCCGGACTGCGCATGGAGACACCCCGACCTGCCGCAAGTCTCGCTGTAGCTACCAGTGGCACAAATGAACCCGCTAAGTCCAGCGAGGTGGAGAATTTCGGCGCACAACTCGACCAGGTTCGCGCCCAGCTGGCATCAAAGCGTACGCAGTTGAGCGGTCGGCAAGCAGAATTGGGATCACTGCAGGAACGGTTAGCGGAGTCCGCCAGTGACCTGGAGGCGCGAGAGAGCCTGTATGAACGCGGGATGATAGCTGCCAACACCGTGAAGGCTGTTAGGTCGTCGCACAGAGCACTCGAAGCCGAGGTGACAGAGCTCACACAGCAGTGTCATGATTTGAGCCTGGCGATCAGTACTCTGGAGCAGCAGCAAGTGGAGTTGGAGACAGGCCTAGAAAAAGCTCGCACCACTGCTCAAGCTCAAGCAACTGCTTCTGCGCCAGCTCGAAATCTGCAGCCGCGTGCTGCAAGATCGGTTGACAACCCTTCAGCAACGCCAAAAGCTCAGCCTGCTCCGGCGCCGCAGCAGGATGCGCAGCCCTCCTTCCCGTCGCCCACAGTGTCTCATGTGGAGCCCGCGCTTGGCACCAGAGCGGAAGTGTTGGGACGCAGCATCCAGCGTCTGAACTCTCAGGAACAGCGGACATCGGGCCGTCGCCGCGTCGAGTTGGCACCTATCCCCGAGGCACTCACTCGCCTCGCCGAACCACGCTGGGACACCATGGCCGCTCCGACCAGCGGTCTGGCGCTCGAACGTCTTGTGGCGGACGGCGAACAAGTTGAAGCCGGCTGTGAACTGTTGCGGGTAGCTAACACCCAGTGGGCCCGCATGTATGCCGACCTGTCACCCGAACATCTCGGCCACTACCGCCAGGGCAGCCCCATCCTGATCACTTTCGACGAGTATCGAGATGTCAGATTTGAAGGCTGGATCAACAGCCTCAGCCCGACAGATGACGGACTGGCTCTGCGGGCTGAGCTGTATGTTCTATGTACTGGAGGCTACTGGGGCGCTGATGCTTACGCGATGCTACGATGGCTGGCAGAAGCAGCACCTGTGCAGCAAAATCGGCCCCCCACCATGGACCCGATGACCGAGACAGTCCCTGAGGTGTACGCAGGCCACTACAGTGTGTACACGCTTCTACCGATCGTACCGAGCGAATACGGTCCGGCCCGTGCCACCAAAGAGAAACTGGTGCCCGGGCAGTACACCGGGTACATGCAGGTGGCCCAACTGGAGGCCGCTGGAGACGGACCATCCCCTACCTCCCAGGATGCCAGGCAGCGACTGGAGAAACTGGCCAGATGGCGGCAGAGCTTCACTGAGGGGATGACGACAACTATCTTCCCCAACCAGTTGGTTCTGACATACCCCGCAGATGGTGAGGTCCGACGAGCTGTTGAGAAGATGGCTACTGGGCAGGTTTCCAACGTCAATAACCGGTGCGCCCGTACCATGGCCGAGGCGCTGGGCTGGGGGCTCGGTGATGCTGCTCAGTGGGCATCCGGACTGCCTCGCAAAGGCTATCAACTCAGGGATGATGGGCTGTGTCGCCCAGGCGACATCCTCGTATGGCCCTTCAGTTACGGTACCCGACGTACCCAGCACGTGGGTATCGCGGTACTGCAGGGAGGTCGGATGATGATGCTCTCCAATCTCTCCGGACGCCTGGGCACCTCCGAGATCCTCCCCGGCTATCTGGCCTTCCACAAGCCAGTCCCACCTTCCGCTACCGACTGACTTATCCTCATGCCCGCTCATGCCCGCCTCTGCTATATCTACCCTCAGGTACTCGACATGCGCTTGATACGCTGGCTCTACGCCACACAAGCCTAGACTGTACCCTCCCACTTTTATGTGTGCCCTAACCTGACAGGTATGTCTCCTACGCCCTACGCCTACTAAACTGCAAGATGACGCTGTAGCAAGAAGGGGTTTACTCTCTGCACCGCGAACTGTACCAAAAGCATCGGAAATGGACGCCCGTTTCCGTCCAGCGTCTACTATTCGTGACCAAGGAGGAGCACAGCGATGCGAGAAATCGGCGTAGGCATGGTAGGCTACAGTTTCATGGGCCGGGCACACAGCAATGCGTACCGGCAGGTGTCGTTTTTCTATCCTGAACTGCCCGTGAAGCCGGTGCTGAAGGCCATATGCGGCCGCACAAAGGAAGCTGTGGATGCAGCAGCCAGCGACATGGGCTGGGAGCAGGCGGTGTATGACTTCGATGAGTTGCTGGAACGTGATGACATCGGTCTGATTGACATCAACACCCCCAACAACATGCATGTCCCGATGGCCATCAAGGCCGCCCAGGCAGGCAAGCATGTCATATGCGAAAAGCCACTGGGCATGACCGTGGCCGAAACCGAGGAGGCACTGGCGGCCGTGCGCGAGGCCGGGGTGGTGCACATGCTATGTCACAACTATCGTCGGGCACCCGCAATCTGGCTGGCCAAAGAGATGATCGAGGCCGGAATGCTGGGCGAAATCTACCACTGGCGTGGACACTACCTGCAAGACTGGTTGATGGACCCCACAGCTCCACTGTTCTGGCGCTGTCAGAAGGAAATCGCCGGCTCCGGGGCCCTGGGCGATCTGATGGCCCACAGCGCAGACCTGGCACTATGGCTGGTTGGTGATATCGACTCCGTCTGTGGCTCACTGAATACCTTCGTGAAGCAACGCCCCACACTGACGAGCACAGATGGCGGTCTTGGCGGCGGTGCTGGAACCGAAATGGCCGATGTCACGGTGGACGATGCCGCTACTGCTCTTGTAAAGTTCAAGTGTGGGGCCATGGGCGTATTCGAGGTGACCCGCTTTGCTGCTGGTCACAAAAACTACAACTTTTTTGAAATCAATGGTTCCAGGGGCAGCATCCGTTTCAATCTCGAGCGGCTAAACGAACTTGAGTACTTCGATGCCGAAGACGATGGCAAGACTGCCGGATTCAAAACGATTCTGGCCAGTGATACCATCCACCCCTTCCAGGGATTGTCTGATGGAGGGCCGCGTTTCTGGCCGGCGGGACACAACATCGGCTATGAACACACCTTCATCAACACTTTTGCCGACCTGTTCAAGGGCATTGCCGAGGGCAAATCGCCTAATCCCAACTTTGAGGATGGAGTGAAAATCCAGAAGGTGTTGGCAGCCGTAGAAAAGTCAAGTGAACAGGCAACCTGGGTAACAGTATAGGGCCTCACTGGCCGCCCAGAGCGCAAATCGTAGTGAACTGAAAATACCGCACAGGAAGGAAAGCGACATGAAGATCGGTGCGTTGACAGCAGCCTGGAGTGCCCAGCCGTTAGAAGAGGTGCTGGACTTTTTTGTCGAGTGCGGGCTGGAGACAGTGGAGATTGGAAGCGGTGGTTTCCCCGGCACGGCTCACTGCAATCCGAAGGAGCTAAACGGCTCTAAAGCCAAACGTGAGGCGTTCGTCAAAGCGATCGAAAGCCGTGGTCTGAGCATCTCTGCCCTGAGTGTCCACGGTAACCCTCTGCATCCGAACAAGGAGACTGCAGCAGCCTACCATGAAGCATGGCGTGATACGGTGAAGCTGGCAGAGAACATCGGCGTCACAGAAATCAACAACTTCTCGGGCCTGCCCGGTGGAAGCCCGGTCGACCAGACCCCCAACTGGGTGGTAGCACCCTGGCCTGAGGACCACCTGGAGGCTCTCGAATACCAGTGGGAAGTGGCAATCGCTTACTGGAAAGCCGAGAACAAGTTCATCGACCGCAAGGGGATCAACGTCTGTTTTGAGATGCACCCCAACTTTCTGGTATACAACCCCGAGACCCTCATCAAGCTGCGCGAAGCGTGTGGCGAGAGGATATGCGCCAACTTCGACCCCAGCCACCTGTTCTGGCAGGGAATCGACGCCTGTGCGGCAATCCGCTGGATGCAAAGCAAGGGCGATGTGATCAAACACTTCCATGCCAAAGACAGCATGGTGTACGAGTGGAACTCTAAGGTGCATGGTGTGCTCGACACCAAGCATTATGGCGACGAGGTCAATCGCTCATGGATCTTCCGTACCGTCGGATACGGACACGGTATCGAGGTATGGAACGATATGATCAGCACCCTCCGCATGACCGGCTATGACGGCGCCCTGTCTATCGAGCACGAAGACAGCCTGATGAGCCCCAACGAAGGCTTCACCAAGGCTATTGCGTTGCTCAAATCGTGTTACATCAAGGAGGGGCCCGGTGATATGACGTGGGCCTAATCGGCAGTTGCTGAAGCTATATAGCAGCCGCTGAAACTTGTATAGGCCACAGGCCATATAGATGCCTTAGTAATCTGACACGAAAACGGGCCGACCGCGTGCTACTGCGCAGGCCGGCCCGCTGTGCTTGTCAGCGCTGGCGCAAGCTGGAACTAGTAGTTCTCAGCCCAGGGCTCGTAGTAGGCCTGAGGATGCACGCAAGCGGGACACTCATCAGGAGCTTCCATGCCATCATGTACATACCCACAATTGCGGCACTTCCACTTGATGCTCTGATTTCGCTTGAACACCTCGCCCTTGACGATACGCTCGGCAAGGATGTTGTATCGCCGCTCGTGGTATTCCTCGACCTCAGCAATCTCGCGGAACGAATAGGCGATATCAGCAAAGCCTTCTTCGTCAGCTATGTCTGCAAACTGCGGGTAGAGTGTCCCCCACTCTAGCTTTTCGCCCGCTGCAGCGGCTCTAAGATTGGACAGAGTGTCGCCGATGACGCCTGCGGGGAACGAGCCGGTTATCTCGACATCGCCACCCTCAAGATACTTGAAGAATATCTTGGCATGCTCCTTCTCGTTGTCGGCGGTCTCTGTGAAGATGGCGCTGATTTGCTCGTAGCCCTCTTTCTTGGCTGCCGAAGCAAAGTAGTCGTATCGCATACGTGCTTGCGACTCTCCGGCAAATGACAGCAACAGATTTTTCTCGGTCTTGGTGCCTTTGATACTGGCCATAGTCCAACCTCCTATATGTGCTACTTGCGTCCATGCTATGGTTTACAGTTTCCAGCGTTCGAGCCCGGGGATGCCTCGGGTCAGGCGCCAGGCAGTCACTCGCGACACGCCGTGTTCTGTGAGCTTCTCGATACATCGGGCCTGCATTTTGCGGGGTGTATCCACCTCAGGGTTGAGGAACATCCCGTCTCGATAGCAGAACGAACAGTACTTTGCGCTTCTGGTACCATCGGCCTCGGTTCCGCCATGCTGAGGATCGTCACTCATGGGCATACTACAGCTTTGGCAGAATTTACCAGCCTTCATGGTCATGCTTCACTCCCGTGCAAATGCCTGGCTACGGTTGGACCTTCCGGCTCCATCCTACTGCGGTCCATGGCATGAGCCAACGCATCAGCCTACAGGCTCTCTTTTCCCCAAGAAGAGCGCCTGCACGCAAATGCTCCAGCTCAGTGATGGGAGCTTTCACCAACCGGTGCCGGTTTCTTCGCACGTACAGCTATTGCGGCATGGTAGACCCCGAATGCGGTGACTCCCACGAACACGCAGACAGCCAATGGTGCGCGCAGGCCCAGGCGATATGACGGGAAGGCCATCAGAAAGCCGATTATGCAGTAGCTTATGAGTATGCGCCAAAACATCCGAACCCGATTTTGCCAGTCAACACACGTGCAAGTGACTGGTATTTTTCGTTAGGATAGACGATAACAACACAAATGACAAGACTGCCCAGGCTATCTGCGCACTGTCGTCCATGACACGGGACTTGCAACCAAAGCATCTGGCCAATCTATAGCGCCTGCAGATATGTTGTTCGTCAGTCCACCGGGCTTAAGCTTGCAGAGCAGTATCTCTACTTTTGATGATGTGTAGCCTGTATATCGTACCAATACCCCACCTACCGCCGAACAGAGGTTTCCCTTGTCTGCACGTGGAATATAGGCCCGTTATATCTCGACTGTCAGTGCGCTGCACCGCACTGACAGACTAATGGAGGACACATGATGAAGATGGTACTTGTGAGTACTGCTGTCGCCCTGGTTGGGGCTACTGCCATGGCTCAGGCTGGAACGGCCAAACCGCTCGCCGAATGGGTGACGAAAGCTGACAACGGCGACTACGTTGTGGATAACGGCAACTATCTGCTCAGATTTGCGAAATACCATGGATATGCGGGGGTAGAGTTACGCATACTGTCAGGGAGCGGCAAGCGTCTCGACCAGTTCTGGACCGCCGACCTGACCTTCCATCCGATGTGTCGCTTTTTCGAGAACATCGCGTTTACCGGCTCCGATGTGGCCGAAATTCAGGGCTTCGTGACGATGAACAACACCTTCGTTGAGGCGAAGGCGGCCACCGTGGACGGAAGGCCGGCGCTGCAGATGAATGGTTCCCTACAGGTGCGAACAAGCGGCGAACAGGGCCAGGTGCAGTTTGAAAAGACGATGGTGTTCCACGACAACTACTACGATGTGGAGATCCTCACCCGCGCGCCTGAAGGCAGCAAGTACCGCTATGCCGACGTCTGGTTTGACCTGAATGACGACTGGTGTGACCGATATACCAACAGCGCAGGCGACATCTTGCGACTCCGCCCGGGCCGCTCTGATGCTGATGCTGCCGTCAATGCATTCCGCTCTATCGCTGAGCTGAATCGCGGCTACGGGGTGTGGATGTCCATCAGTGGTGTCCGCGACGAGATACTGATTGCGTTGCCCGAACCTCAGAACTTCGCCGCTGTGCCCCTCGCGGGTATCAGCTTTTTCGATGGCCATGACGAACCGCCATATGGCGATGAGCCGCCCAACTCATCGCACGAATGCATGGCAATCACCATGATTGGCGGACAGAGTGAGCCACAACCGTTCGAGCCAAATGAAGTGAGTTTCAAGTACCGTGTCTTCCTGATGTCACGCGGCAGCTTTGAATCGCTGTACGGCGGCCAGTAAGCTCAGCAAACCTACTCAACCTACCGAAACACGAAAATGCGGACGGCCTCAGCGAGTTGCTCGCGAAGGGCCGTCCGCTAATCTGTTGCTGTCACTAACCGCTGGGCACTGACTACCTACGCACACTCCACCCAGCTTCGATACAGCAGGCTGTAGATCTGTATGATGCGTTCTGCGTCAGTGCTGGGTGTGTCCGATTCGACTGAGCAAAAGCCTGTATAGCCTATGCTCTTGAGCCAACGGATGAGCAGCTGGTACGGAAATCCGTTCTCCAGCTCGTGCATGTGCACATGGCGCAGATACGGCATGCAGGGCTCCAGGAATTGCCCGATCGAACCATATTTCATCTCAGACACGTTACAGTTGTAGACGATCCCCACACGCTGATGGTCAGCGATCTCCACAGCGTCCAGTGTGTACTCCCACCAGGAGAAGTCACCGTGAAGCTCCAGGTTCACGTCCACGCCGGTCGGCTCGGCATGTTCAGCTATCTCACGCAGGGCCGCCCCAACGTTTTCCACTACTACATCCTTGTCAGCGCCTTCGGGGAAATTGTTGCCGAATACGCGAATGCGAGGGCAGCCTATGTCCACGGACAAGTCTATGAAGGCCTTCGCTTCATCAATCTGTGCCTGGCGCTCGGCATCATCAAGCGCTTCGAAGCGGCAACTGGTGCCAATGCCAGCAATTTCGAGGGCGCTGTCCTCCATTTTCTTGCGAATCGTCTCACGATCTTCCCTGGATGCAGACAACTCCACCCCGTGAGGTCCGACGCCAGCACGAAACTCGATCCCGTCATAGTGGTGCGTTTCGCAGACGCGTATGAGCTCGTCCAGATCAAAATCCTTGCCCAGGTTGTACGTCAGAAGGCACAGCTTCATGGTGTGGTCCCTCCACTGATGTAGGTAAACATAGTAAACGTACAGACTGTAGACTGTCTGCTTCAGTTGCAGATGCGTATCATCCACAGACAAACATGGCTATGATACATGCCCTGTACTGTCTGCACAAGCGTCCGAGACACTTGTGTGCGCAGGCGGCGGTCTACAGGCACTATCAATCCTGATTGGTGCCCCAACAGACACTGGCACCGCTTTCCGTAGCCGATTGGCTCTTATGGCAGGAAGGGCACCAGCGCGGCCAACTCTTCAGCAGTCGGCTGACGGCCGTACTCGGAGATCATCAGCAGTTGGGCATGCTTGACCTGAGAGCCGTGCTCTTCACCGTACAGCTCGACTAGCTTCTCCCGACCACGGTCGGCCTGCGTGCCATACCGGGTGCGCATTTGCTCGGCCAACCACTCTTTCCGCCCACTCTCATCTTCGGGCACCTCGTCAAGCTCGCCCCTATCCCATGCCAACCACTCGAAGAACTGTGATACGTGGCAGGAAAGCATTTCCACCAGCCGGTCAAATACATCGTCTATGTCCACTGCGATATCCACGCGATAGGGAAACGGCTCCGTGAAGCTGTCATTCAGATACGTCAGCACAGGGGCTTTGCGCAGCGGCTCGGTCAATGGCATGATGTTGGGTATGCCGATAGTGTACATGCTGTCCTGGACCAACTGCCCTACGGCCCGGTGGTCCGGATGGTAATCGTTCGAGCGGTGGCATGCCACCATGTCAGGACGGTACTCTCTGATGCTTTTGACCGTCTGCCATCGGGTTGCCAGGTCGGCCATCAGTTCGCCGTTAGGTATATCCCAGATCTCGTATTCGATTCCGGCAACCTGTGCCGCCGCTTGTGCTTCATCATAGCGACGCCGGGCCAGTGATCCGCCGCCCATCGAAAAGTGCCCGGTGTTTCCGTTGGTCATCGAAATGAACTTGACTTTATGCCCCAGTGCGCTGTATTTCATCGCCGTTGCGCCGAAACACAGGTCGCAGTCATCCGGATGCGCGCCAAAAATCATAATTCGCAGTTGATTGTCTGCCATAATCGGTTCCTCTCGGCCTGTTGTGATAC
>JAAYSP010000243.1 GCA_012518355.1 candidate division WS1 bacterium
AAATCGGAGCCAGACACCAACAACCTGTACCTGGTGGTCGGATCGAGCATGGGCTTTGCAGGCCTGATATGTCTGGTGGCGTATATAGGCCGGTTCTGGACCTGGGCGCTGGCACTTGTCCATAGGATAGAGCCCGGCGGCTGGATGACAGGGTTAGCGGTGGGGCTGGCTGGATCGGTGGCTGCACTAACGCTAGTAAACATCTTCACGTCCGTGTTCGTCAGAGGAACTGGGCTGGTGTGGGCACTACTATTCGCGATAATAGGTATCATAAACGAGGGGCGAATTGCGTCCCGTCGTGACAAGCAATTGCTCTCCGACGTTCAGGGAGCATCTCAAGGGAGTGAACATCATGCGCAGAACTGATGCAGTAATCCTGATGACAGCGATGGTGGGACTGATGGTGCTGGGCACTGCAGGCCTTGCATCAGCCGCGAAAGTAGTAGTGGAGGCCGAAAGCTACTACACCATCCAGCCATCCATGGCCAAGGCCGCCAGCCAGGTGGCTTCCGGCGGGGCATACATACACATACCACTCAGACGCCCGCACGGTACCACTGAGGGAGCGCCTTCCGATACCGGTCACACTACCTATCGTATCACCATTCCGGAAGCCGGCAGCTATACTTTCTGGGGCCGCGCCCACTGGTACGACGGCTGCGGCAATTCGTTTTTCCTGCGTATCGGCGACAAGCCAAACGTGGTGTTTGGCAACAACGGTACCTATCAACGCTGGCACTGGGTCCGTGGCCCTCGGGTTACCCTCAACAAGGGCACTGTCACCATCCGCATCCAAAACCGCGAGGATGGGGCCAAGCTAGACCAGTTCCTGCTCACCACCAACGCTCGTTACGTGCCGGTTCAGGCCGAAAAAGAAACCAGACAGTACATAACCAGGCCATAACGCTAGACTATAGCGTTACAATTCGACTTGCGCGGCTTTGAGACCGTTCACAATTCATGAAACACCGGAGATGAAGTCCTGTGAAGTCATCAATTCTCTGGGCGTCATTTGCATGCGTAGTGTGTGCTGCCGTTACTTGCCTGACGTCACCTGCTACACATGCTTCGGAGCTTCAGTTGCTGGATGAGGCTGCGGAGGGCGAATTCAATCTGATCGGCGAGATGCGCTTCTCTTGCTCGGATGAGCTGGATGCGCGAGTGCTTTTCAACATCCAGCCCGAATCTGGCGATCACTACGCTCTGGCTCTCACCGGTGGCACAGCCAAGTTCTACTATGTGGGTGATGAAGTAGCAATCCATCTGGGCACTGTCGGCCGCATCACCGCCCCTGATGAAAACTCTGAATCCGTACCCTTCACGCTGCAGCGGCGAGACTGGCGCATCGCCCTCGTATGGGGAGATGAGGTCATCGCCAGAGCCTATGACAGCCGCCTGCATGACGGTCAGGTGGGAACCCTCGCCATTTCGGGCGGTACCTTCGAGGACTTGATGATCCAGCCTACCGGTGAGATCTTCCTGGCCGACGATTTTGTTCGTGAGGAGGAAGCAGAAGACGACTGGGAGCCCGTCAGTGGACGTTGGCAGCAGCGCTCACTGCGCGATGATGAGCAGGCTGAAAGACAGGAGGCTGACAAATCCGCCAATGCCTTCTCGTATACCGGACAGCTTCAAGGCGATGCGCCCGCCATCAGTGTAACCGGATACTGGTTTTGGGACGCATACAGTCTCGAGGCGGCCATCCAGCCCGGAGACAGCGGCTCAGTCGGACTCGTATTCCACTATCAGGACCCTGACAACTACATGCTGGTCCGTTGGTGGGGCCGTGACCATCTCGACGGAGGCAGCTTACAACTAATCGCGATGCATGAGGGTACTTTCCACGTGATCGCCACAACTAGTGGTGGCTTCAGGGTCGGCCAGTGGTACGCCTTGCGCTGTGCCGTGGCTGACGGTCTGGTGCAGGTGTGGGTGGACGATGAGTTGCGTCTGGTCGGCCATACTGACCTGTTCGGACAGGGGCAGGTGGGCCTGTACAGTGAGACACGAGAACTCACCTTTTTCGATGATGTGGTCTGCCTGGGCTGGGAACTGTTCACAGACGATTTCGCTCAGGAAGTGCCGGGCAAATGGCACAGCCTGACGGGACAGTGGCAGCCAGGTGATCAGGCCCTGCAAACAGTAAACGCTGACCGGGCGATCATCACCACAGGTCGGCGCGCCTGGAACAGCTACAGCTTTTCCGTCAGCGTTCAGCCCGGGAAAAGCGGAGCCTGCGGCCTCGTGATCGGCTATCAAGGCCCGGACAACTTCTGCCTGCTGAGATGGGCTTCGAACGGTACCGAATACGCAGGTCGCGCGCAGATTGTGCAAGTGGATGACGGCACCGAAAAGGTGCTCGCTGAAGCGACGCTGAGCGTGCCTGCCCGCGGCCGGTACCGGGCCGAGGCAACACTGCGCGACGGTGTGATCTCGCTCTCTCTCGATGGCCACAAGCAGGTCGAAGCGCTGGCACCCGACATCACCTATGGAGCCATCGGTCTCTATGCTGATGGAAGTGCGGGGACGCTTTTCCAGCAGGCCCTGTTGCGCATGATATCGCCACCGCGCAGTAGTCGAATTGTGGCCGAGTTTACCGACGTCTCGGCTCACCCGGAGATGGCAGAGTGGGCCAGTACGCGTGCTCCATGGCTGCCGGCCGACGACGAAGGCAAGGCATGGTGGACCAAGGGAGACTACTTCGGCGAACACGCTCTGCAACTCACCGTCCCTGATATAGGCAGCAAGACCGGACAGGTTCAGCTCTTCCTCGGGGGCGAGGGGCCTGATGACCCCGAAGTATACGAACTGGCAATAGCTGTGGAAACTGGCTCAAAAGATGTGCAATTTGCTCTGACCAGGGGCGATCAGCCACTTGAGGAAGTGACTGTTACTGTGGAAGATACGGAAGCCACTGTCAGCTTTGAGCGCAAAGATCAGTGGCTGATCGTGCTTGTCAACGGAACAGTAGTGCTGCAGGCCGAAGCCGCTACCGTGCCTGCACTCGAAGAGCAACAGTGACGATGGACAACTGATTTGAAGACAGTCGAGATCCACGACATAGCTACTCTATGACCTCCAGGCAGAGGTGTGGACATACTATGGTGATATCTCCTGGCAACCGACAGTATCTCAGCTTCTCAGAACGCTCGAGGTTTTCCACACTCCTCATAGGGCTGCTACTGCTGATCAGTGCAACGCATCTGCATGCGAATTCCATGGACCAGGCACTGGTGGCGTTTCGGGCCGGGTACTATGAACTGGCCGCCCGTGATCTGAGGACAAGCATCGCAAAGGACCCCAGCGATCTGCAGGCGCTGTACTGGTTAGCTCGGTGCGAGATTGCCACTGGCGATTTTATCGGCGCCGAGACACACTTGCGACAGGTGCTGGCGCAAAAGCCCCAGGCCGTCGAGTCACGCTACTGGCTGGGCGAGGCACTGGCCGGTCAAAACCGCCTGTCAGAAGCCGAATCTGCATATCAACAGGTGCTTGCTGCCGACCCCGGGTATGTGCTGGCAACTCAGGCGCTGGAGCGATTGTCAGAGCGTCCTGCAAACGTAGAAGAGTACAATCCACGGGGGCGTAGCGGCTTTTCGGTGACAGGCCTCGATCTGGACTTCAACGCCGCCGAATTGCTGTCAAGCAACGTCTACGATTACACCTTCAGCTCCGCACCGACAGACTGGCTGGCACGTGGAGGCCTCTGGAACGCAACTAACCGCTGGTCTTGCTCGCCACAGTGGTCGTGGTACGGAGGCTATTCGCCGACAGGAATTGCCGCCCTCTGGAACAAGCGCGAGTTTGTCGGCGATATCGTGGTGGAGTTGTACTGCGCATTCACCATGCGCCAGGGCCGAAATCCCTCATATCTGCCGCCAAACGATGTGAACATCACTATCTGTGGCGATGGAGCGAACCCGGATAGTGGCTATAGCTTCATCGTCGGCGGAGATGATAACCGCGTCAC
>JAAYSP010000155.1 GCA_012518355.1 candidate division WS1 bacterium
AACCCTCCCGATCGTGAGGAGTGGAAGCTCGATGAAGCGCTCGAGGCCATAGAGCAAGACCGCAACCTGATGATCACCCTGCAGACTGCCTTCAACTCCATGGGTGGGCCGAGCAATCAGCCGACTATGTACGACCCCGCCACGCGGCGCAAGGATCTACAGGTGCTCCAGCAGCTCAACCTGGCCCCCGGCGACACCCGCCCGGCGTTCTGGCTCCTGCACTATGTCAACCTGCACCTCCCATCGCTGTGGAACATCTGCGACCTGGGCGGCGAGACCGGCCCGGCATGGAAGCAGTGCCCGGAGATCCATACCGGAGCGTACGTGAAGGGACGCGATGCGGGCATCATACCGCAGCGCAGCGCAGAGGATATGGCCACTGCCAAGCGCGACTCGTGCGCGATGATCGCAGATACCGGACGGCTGAAAATTCGTCCGCACCATCTGCTGTGCATCATGTGCTTCTGGGGTCTGCACAAGGATGAGCCGATAGCGGCTGACAACCTCTGGGAGCCGCTGGTGCGTATGCGCGACAATCCGGAAATCGAAGTGGAGCTGGTCGAGGGCGCATGTATGGTCTGCCCGCCGTGCTATGGCTATGACCCACAGCGCGACATCTGTGACACCCTGTGCGGCCTGCGTGACCGGCTGAAGGACCTGAACACACTGCAAAAACTGGGCCTGGCCCCCGGCGATGTGCGTACTGCCAGAGAGCTGTACGACCTGATTTGGGAGCGCATCACCGATATCCGCCAGATCTGCGGCAACATGAACCCGACCACACTGGAGTGGAACGATTGCGCAGGTACCCGCGATGGCAGGCACGGTCGGGCGCGCGCAAGAGGCAAGTTTTACGAATAACAGATGCTGCTGGTAGCACGATGAGCTGATGATGCGTCAGCAGCATGTGAGGGAAGTGATGAAGTATGGATATCAAGACCGCGGCCGGACAGATGGCAGAGATGTCAACAGCCATCATCAGCGACGCACTGTTTCGCATGGGCCACAAAGATCGCACCATGCGCTCTCGCATCAAGCCGATAGACCCCTCGATGCGGCTGGCCGGACCTGCTTTCACCGCTCAGGCCTACCCCGGCGGCACCCATGCCTCCGGAGCAGCCATCGAAGCGATGGAGGCGGGGCAGGTGCTGGTCATAGACGGCCAGGCATACCTCGAGGCTGTGCTGTGGGGCGAGATCTTCAGCATGATGGCGAAGGCGAAGGGCGCACTGGGCACCATAGTAGACGGAGCGGTGCGTGACATAACCGACATCATCGCGCTGGGCTATCCGGTTTTCACCGCCGGAGTCACGCCCGCTGCGGGCACCGGTGACAGGCTGGGCAAGATAGATATACCGATCCAGTGCGGCGGCGTGGTGGTAAACCCCGGCGATTGGGTGTTCGGCGATCTGCTCGGAGTGGTAGTGGTACCGCCCGACATGCTGCTCGAGACCTATGACTGGTGCCACCGGGTGCTCGAAAAAGAGGCGGAGTTGAAGGCAGGGATAGGCGAGGATGTGAAGAGCGCACCATGACGGGCATGTACGTAGTTGTTGACACTTCTGGCCGAAACGACTACCCGGCAGCGGCGCAGCAGAAGCTGGGCGAACTGCCCGTGCGTCTCGAGGCCCGCAAGCTGACCGACCCGCAGGAGCTCATCGCCGGTTGCCAGGAAGCCGACGCCATACTGGTGACCGCCGCCTGGGTGACCCGTGAAGTCATGGAGAGCCTGCCACGGCTGAAGGCGGTTGTGCGCTACGGAGTGGGGATGGACCGGATCGACCTGCAGGCGGCCCAGCAGCTTGGCGTGGTGGCCACCAACGTGCGTGATTTTTGCACCGATGAGATGGCCGATCACTGCCTGACACTGCTGCTGGCCTGCGCGCGCAACCTGATAAGTGATGTCCAGTCCACGCGGCAGGGCAAATGGGGCCGGGACACCAGTCGCCCTGTGATGCGCCTGCGTGGAGCGACCGCCGGCATCGTAGGGCTGGGGGCTATCGGTCAGGCGGTGGCGGCGCGTCTGTCGGCACTGGGGATGCGGCTGCTAGCCTTCGACCCGTACGCCGATACCGAGAAAGCGCAGGCACTGGGCGTGGAGATGGTAGAGCTGCAGACACTGCTGAGCCAGTCAGACTTCATATCGCTCAACTGTGCGCTGACTGATGATACCCGGCATCTGCTCGGCGCTGCCCAGTTCGCCCAGATGAAGCCTGGCGCCTATCTGCTCAACACCTCGCGCGGTGAAGTGGTGGATGAGGATGCTCTGGTGCAGGCGCTGCGCGAAGGGCAGATCGCTGGTGCGGGGCTGGACGTGCTTGCCACCGAGCCGCCTGCAACCGACCATCCGCTTCTGCACATGGAGCAGGTGATCGTGACTCCGCATGTGGCCTGGTACTCGCGACAGGCGGCCGAAGGCGTAGTGACCGGTGCCTTCGCCCGCCTGGCTGAGCTACTGCCACAGTTCAGCCCCGGAGCGCTGCGGGAGTAGACAGGCAAAGGATACAGCATGGGTGTCAGATGCCCCGATAGTACATGGCCCACCTGCTCACAGACAGGTGGGCCTGCGTTTTGTCGGCACGGCCAGCGAGGTTCGATGTGTGGGGCTTAAGCCTGCGGCTGAGTGCGCGGGCTCAATCTATCTGCACTGCCTGGCCGGTGGCAGCAGAGTGATATACTGCATCGGTGATCTTCTGGATGACCAGCGACCGCTCCAGTGAGGTACTCGGTTCGCGATCATCGCGGATCGCCTCTGCCAGGTCACGCAGTGGGCCACGCATCCCCTCACCGGCGTCCTCGTCACCCTCCCACAGCACCTGCGACTGAGTGCCGCCTCCGGCAGTGCACTCATCGAAGACTATCTGCTTGCGTTCGGTGCCCAGCATGTCAAGCCGTAGAGAGCCGCGTTCGCCGATGATTTGCCAGCAGTTTTCTACGGCGATGGGCATGTACTCGCCGCGCTCGAAGGAGAGAACTGTGCCACCGTCGCAGCGGATGAGAGCGGTGTACTGGGTCTCGGCGTCAGAGCCTTCCGGCAGGTTCGGGGCCAACTGCGCGGGTACTGTCCAGCTCTGGGCGAACACCGTGCGAGGGCGCAGGCTCCAGCCGCAGATGCCCAGCAGATAGTCCATGTCATAGCAGCCCCAGTTCATCATGAAGCCACCGCCGTTCAGCGCGCGCTTGAGACGCCACTCGGGAGGGGTATGCATTGGCGGAGGTCCGGCAGCGATGAAGTTGCGGTGATGGACAGCCCGCAGCGTGCCCAGAGCTCCGGAGGCGACGAAATTCGTGGCCGCTTCTGCGCCTGGCCGGAAACGGTAGCGTGATGAGCAGCAGGCCGCTTTCAGGTTGCCACGGGCGGCGATCATCTGCTCTACTTCAGCAGCGTTCATGGCCACCGGTTTTTCTGTGAGTACATGCTTGCCATGGGCGAACGCAGCCAGCGCCAGTTGGGTGCGATGGCAGGCGGGCAGTGCCAGGATGACCAGGTCCACATGGGGGTCTGTGACCAGATCCGCGCCTTCCCGATAGACGATAGCTGCATCGAAATCCTGCGCGACCTTCTGAGCGCGCTCAGGTATGAGGTCGGCTACTGCAACCAGATCGGTCAGAGGCAACTCGGCGACGGCTTGAGCGTGCATCGGGCCCATGACTCCGCATCCGACTATACCTACTCTTATAGTGTCCATCAGTCAGCTCCTCAGGTGAGGTGCATACGGGTGATCAGGAGCTATCTTCGCAACTGAGGGGCGAGTATCCTGCGCCAGTCATGGAGAAAACGGAAGCCGCACGGTTTGTCTGGGCCGTGCGGCTCCTGGTGCGGCTGCAAGAGATGTGGGTGAGGACTACTCAGGCATCACGGTCTTGGTCAGATGGCGTGGCTGGTCTATGCCCTCACCCTTCATGTCGGCCATGTGGTAGGCCAGGAGCTGCAACGGGATGGTTGCGGCTATCGGTGAGACGAATTCATGGGTCGGCGGCAACCAGATCATGTCGTTTGGCTGGGATGTCGGGTCCGAAGCATCGGCAGCCGGGTCCACACCGGCAGTCGGCACCTGTGTGTCGCCATCGGTCGCCATCGCGATGATCGGCGCGGACCGTCCCTTCAGCCCTCCCAGGTTGGCCACCATCATGTCATATACTTCACCCTGAGCGGCGATGGCTACGACGAACATGCTCGGCTGCAGCAGCGCTACCGGCCCGTGTCGCACCTCGCCCGCGGAGTAGCCCTCAGAGTGTATGTAGCTGGTTTCCTTCAGCTTGAGCGAGCCCTCCATAGCTGAGGCCATGTTTACGCCGCGCCCCAGGAAGAACGCATCAGGCTTGTCGTAGTGCTTCTGCGCGACGGCCTTCACCTCATCTTCGCGGCTCAGTAGCTGCTGTATCACTGCGGGGGTGAGCAGCAGTTCCTTTTTCAGACTGCGGATAAGCTCGGGATCGGCCGTGCCGCGCACTTCGGCAAAATGGAGCGCCATCATCGACAGAGTCAGCACCTGCAGGGTGTACGCCTTGGTAGAGGCCACACCGATTTCCTTGCCTGCGTGGATATACAGCACTCCATCGGATTCGCGGGCGATCGTGCTGTCCTCAGCGTTGAGCACCGAGATGACACGCGCGCCCTTGCTCTTGAGATCGCGCAGCGCCATCAGCGTATCGTTGGTCTCGCCCGACTGGCTGATGCCCACACACATGGAGCCGGGCAGCACCACCGGGTCGCGGCTGGGCAGCTCTGCGGCCAGCTCGAAAACGCACGATATGCGGGCCAGCTTCTCCATCAGATAGCCGCCCACCATACCGGCATGGTTGGCGGTTCCGCACGCGCTGAAGATGATTTGGCGCACATCGCGGATGTCCTGCTCGGTCATGTTCAGGCCGTCGAGTTGGATGGGCAGGTCAGGGCTGGTGAGCCGCCCGGCCAGGCAGTTGCGGATGACATCAGGCTGCTCGTAGATTTCCTTGTGCATGTAGTGCCTGTGATCGCCCTTGTCCTTCGGATCGGCGGCAGCAGGCTGCGGGATGACGAACGGCTCGCGTTGCACGGGCTTCATCTGCAGGTCGGTCAGTTCGATGCCCTCGGCAGTGAGCAGCGCCACCTCGTCATCGCCGAGCACGTACACCCGGTCGGTCTCGTCGCGGATAGAGTACATGTCGGTGGCGATGTACTGCTCACCCTGGCCGATGCCTACCACCAACGGCAAGAAGCGGCGTGCGGCGACCAGCTCGTCAGGGCTGTCGGCGGCCATGGCTGCGAGGGCGAACCTGCCCTGCATCTGTTCCATAGCGCGGCATACGGCGGCCCGTAAGTCGCCTTCATAGTGCGTCTGCACCAGTTGCGCGACTACTTCACCAGCGGACTGTGAGCGGAACTCGCAGCCCGCAGCGGTGAGATTTTCACGTAACTCCTGATGGTTTTCGACGGTGCCGCTGAGTGCCACGGCGATACGGTGGTTGCTGGACAGGTGCGGATGCGCGTCCTGTGCCGACGCTTTGCCCTGGTCGCTCCAGGTGCTGTGGCCGATGCCGAGCGTTCCAGTCAGCGGCTCACTGGTCAGTAACTGGTCCATGGCTTCTGGCTTGCCGGTTGCGGTGCGCACATGCACCTGGCCGTCCTGCACTGTGGCAAGTCCGATCAGGTCATAGCCGCGATACTGCAACTGTCGCAGTCCGTTGATACAGATTTCGGGCGCCTGGCGAGATCCGATGTAGCCTACTATTCCACACATGATTGGCTCTACTCCTTTGGCGGTCAATCGTGATATGGTAGACACGCTAAGAGCGGCTGCCAGAAGGCATCTCTCGCAGCCGCTCCGGTCACACTGGTGTGAGGGCAACCTCAGGCGACAGTCAGCGCTATCTCGCCATCCTGCACCTCGATGCAGATGGTGTCGTCTTCCTTGAACTGGCCGCGCAAAAGCGCTGCTGCAGCGGGGTTTTCGACCGTCTTCTGGATGAGCCGACGCAGAGGTCGGGCACCATACTCCGGATCGTAGCCGCGCTCGGCCAAAAGTCTCTTGGCCTCGTCAGTTGCCTCCAAGCCTATCTTACGCTCTTGCAGAGCTTTGTGCAACCGCTCCAGCATCAGGTCCACGATCTGCAGGATTTCGTCCTGGCTGAGCGCGTGGAAGACGATGATTTCGTCTATGCGGTTGAGCAGTTCGGGGCGGAAGGTACCACGGAGCTGCTCCATCACCTGGTCGCGCATCCGCTCGTGGTGCTCCATGTGCTGGTTCTCATCCCAGTCGGGCTGCGGGGGCGAGATGAAGTGACTGCCGACGTTTGAGGTCATGATGATGACCGTGTTTTGGAAGTCCACAGTGCGCCCCATGTTGTCGGTGAGCCGTCCGTCCTCGAAGATCTGCAGGAGGATGTTGAAGACGTCCGGGTGAGCCTTCTCGATTTCGTCGAGGAGGATCACGCGATACGGTCGGCGGCGCACTGCTTCGGTGAGCTGGCCGCCCTCCTCATATCCGACATAGCCCGGAGGGGCGCCGATGAGCCGTGAGACTGAGAACTTCTCCATGTACTCGCTCATGTCTATGCGCACCATCGCCTCCTCATCATCGAAGAGGAACTCGGCGAGAGTCTTGGCAAGCTCGGTCTTACCGACCCCGGTTGGGCCCAGGAAGATGAAGGAACCGATGGGACGCTGCGGATCTTTCAGCCCCGCGCGCGCCCGCCGGATGGCCTCCGAGACAGCTACGACTGCCTCGTCCTGGCCCTTGACGCGGTCATGCAGACGGTCTTCCATCTGCAGCAGCTTTTCCGCCTCGGCCTCGAACATCTTGAAGACCGGGATGCCCGTCCATGCGGCGACGATCTGTGCTATGTCTTCAGCGTCAACTTCATCGTCTATCTCTTCTCTGTCAGCCCACTTTTCTACGGCAGAAGGCAGCTGCATCTCGAGCCTGTCGAGCTCCTGTTTGATGCGGTCGGCCTCGGTATAGTCGCCATCAAGAGCCGCCTGTGAGCCCTTCTGCTCCAGTTCAGCGATCTGCTTGCGCAGGCTCTCCGGACGTGGCGGCAGGTCGTAGGAGTCGATGCGCAGCTTGCTTGCGGCCTCGTCAACCAGGTCTATAGCCTTGTCAGGCAGGAAACGGTCGCGGATGTAGCGTGATGACAGCTGTGCGGCCGCCTCGAGAGCCTCGTCGAGTATCTTCACCCCGTGGTGCTTTTCGTAGTCCGCGCGCAGCCCATGGAGGATCGCGATAGTATCCTCGACTGAGGGCTCTTCGACCATGATGGGTTGGAAGCGGCGCTCCAGAGCGGCGTCCTTTTCGATGTACTTGCGGTACTCGTCAAGCGTTGTGGCACCGATGGCGCGCAGTTCGCCGCGAGCCAGAGCCGGTTTGAGCATGTTCGAGGCATCCATCGCGCCCTCTGCAGCGCCTGCACCGACCAGCGTGTGCAGCTCATCGAGGAAGATGATGATCTCGCCCTGAGCTGCAGTGATCTCGTTTATGACCGCCTTGAGCCGCTCTTCGAACTCGCCCCGGTACTTGCTGCCCGCGATCATACCGCCCAGATCGAGCTGCAAAACGCGCTTGCCATGCAGTATGGAAGGCACATCATCTGCGACTATCTTGCGGGCGAGGCCTTCGACGATGGCGGTTTTGCCCACACCGGGCTCGCCTATGAGCACCGGATTGTTTTTGGTGCGCCGTGACAGCACCTGGATGAGACGGCGAATCTCCTCGTCACGACCGATGACCGGATCCACCTTGCCCTCGCGGGCCAGTTCGGTGAGGTCGCGTGAGTATCGTTGCAGGGCCTCGTAGCCGGACTCGGCGCTCTCGTCGGTGACGCGGTGACTGCCCCGGACGGCCTGCAGAGCCTGCAGCACCGCTTCGACGGTGATGGCCATGCCCTGCAGAATGCGGGCGGCTTCGGTGCCCCCATCCTCGAGGATCGCCAGGAAGAGATGCTCGACGGCGATATAGGTGTCGCCGAAGCGCTGAGCCACCTGCCAGGCCTGGTCGAAAATGCGCTGCGCCTGCGGCGTTATGTAGATCTGCTCGGTGGCGCCACCGCCGGAAACCTGTGGACGTGAGCCCAGTGCGCGTTCGACACGAGGCACCAGCGCCTGCCGGTCAGTGCCGAGACGCTCCAGTATGCGCGTCACAACACCCTGCTCCTGCTCCAGCATGGCCAGCAACAGGTGCTCGACGTCCAGTTGGTTGTGGCTGTATCGCTGCAGTATCTGTTGGCTATCGGCCAGAGTCTGCTTGGCCTGGTTTGTGAATTTCTCCATATCCATAATATATCACCTCCACGATATCGTGGCAGTGGAAGGCTCGCTTGTCAGGAGCCGTGATTTCAGTTTGACGCCTCGGGCTGGAAGCCCGAGCTACGCGGTGCTACTGTGTATCGTGTTTTGTGTCAGGTACGGTTCTGAGTTCGCCGACTGGATGGCCTCACGATTTGTGTGTCAGATACAGTGCGCGAGCCACGCGGTAGGCCTGTGTATCGTGTTTTGGTCAGGTACGATGCCCGAGTTAGCCGACTGGCGGTCTCATGGTTTGCGCGCCAGATACAGTGCGTGAGATAGCTGCTCCGACATGCTCACGATTTACCTGTCAGACGTGTCAGACATAGTGTTGATATAGCACACCGATGATCTGGTGCCATAGTGTTTTCAGCTCTACGGCAGATATAGCAGCCGTGTCATGCGATACGACCGCGCTTCAGGACAAGTCACAAGCATGGTGCCGGATGTGCGCAATCGGATGGCGTATCGGGTTGCGTATCAGGCATGGAGTCTGCTCCACGCGTCGGCCCGCATGCATAGACTGTGTGGCAGTTGCGGACGCCCGCCAGCCGATCATGCTCTGCTTTGACTGCTAGCCACTAGTCCGTCGCGTCGCCGGCAGTAGCTGATTGCTCGTCAGTCGCGTCCTGGCCCTGCGCGGCGTCGAAAGGCTTTTCGGTCAGTATTCGGCGAGCAGCCGCCTCGTGTTCCTCGGGGACCAGTACCACTATCGGCTGGTCCATCACGCCCGCCAGAAGAGTTGCAGGGGTCTGTAACGGAAATCTGCGGGCAGGGATTTGCTCGGATTCCAGGTGCGCTATGAGCATGTTTGCCGCGATGTCACTGCCTGCTCCGGTGAAGCTGCTCAGTTCGACCCATCCTTCGTTTGTCATGCCGCTAACCTTCTTTCGTCAGGCGTCGGATTGATGTAGAGCCTTGCCGGGCTACGGCGTTTTGGTCCCTGACTGATACGTGATCGGCAGACACGGTGCCCGCTTATGGCGGCAGGTTGGTGCCGAGTGTCACTCGTCAGAAGAGCTGCCGATGATGCGCACCTGGGTGACGACGGTGGCTGGCGGGTTCAGACGCCGAGGCCCGTGTTTGACGTCACGCTCGAGGCGCTCGATCTGGCTTTCCAGCATCTCTACACGCTCGAGAAGCCGTAAAATCACCTCTACTCCGGCCAGGTTGACGCCCATTTCCTGAGTCAGGCGCTGTATCTGGCGCAGTCTCTCTATGTCATGGTCAGAGTATAACCGGACATTGCTGCTTGAGCGGCGCGGGCTAATCAGGCCCATCCTCTCGTAGGTGCGGAGAGTCTGAGGATGGCAATCGACCAGCCTGGCCGCTACACTTATGACGTACAGGGGTTCAGCGGCATCCCTTGGCATCAGCTTTCACCTCCACTGTGGCCGCTACGATGGCCGCTGCTGCCGCTCCGGCGTCGGTAATGCTGTGGCGTCGGTAAGACGCGGCTGCTCGGCCCGGTATATCATGTCATATTTCAGATGTGAGTTGGCTATGTACTGCTGCTATGTGCCACTACTGTGTACTACTATGTGCTACTACTATGTAGTACTGCTTATGTGTTACAGAGCTGTGGGGAGGCCTTTGCGCGGGTCCTCTTCCCAGACTTCCTTCAGCTTTTCGACAGCTTCGCGCTGGCGTGCGTTCAGCTTTTTTGGCACACTGATTTCAGCCTCTACGTACAGGTCGCCGTGGCCCTTGCCGCCGAGTCTGGGGAAGCCCTTGCCGCGCAGGCGGAACTTCTGACCGTTGCGTGTGCCTGCCGGTATCGTCAGGTTCACCTGGCCTCCAGGCGTCGGGACGGGCACTTTCGCTCCCAGTGCGGCCTCCACGAAGGTGACCGGCACTGTGATGCGTAGATCGTCGCCCTCGCGAACGAAAAACTCGTGCGGTTTGACCTGGATGATCAAGTACAGGTCGCCATTTGCGCCGCCACGGATGCCGCGTCCGCCCTCTCCGGCGATACGCACCTTCGAACCGGTTTTGACACCTGCAGGTATCTTCACCTTGATGCGGCGCTCGCGTCCGGTCTCACCCGTGCCGCGACAGGCGGCACATGAGCCGGTGATGATCTGGCCACTGCCCTGACACTGCGGGCAGGGAGTCGCCATGCCCAGAAAGCCACCGCCTCCACGGCCAGATCCGCCGCATGCGGGGCAGGTCTCGGTATTGCCGCCGACGCCGTCGCACTCCGGGCAGCGGTCGGCTATGCTCAGATTGAGCGTCTTTTCGGCCCCGGTGAAGGCCTCTTTGAAGTCGATCTCCATCGGATGATCTATGTCAGGGCCGCGCTGCTGGCGGACGGCTGTCGGATGGTGCGCCGCCCGGCCTCCACCAGTGCGGAAGTCGCCAAACAGATCGCCGAACAGATCGGCGAAGCTGCCCGCACCGCCCTGCTGGAAGACGAAATCGGCAAACGGGATGTCGCCCTGTGGGCCGCCCTGCTGCTGAGCCTGCTGATAGGCCTGCCCGAAGCGGTCGTATTGCTCGCGCTTTTCGGAATTGCTGAGCACCTCATAGGCCTGACTGATTTCCTTGAAGCGCTGCTCAGCGGCCTGATCACCCGGATTGACGTCAGGATGATGCTTGCGGGCCAGCTTGCGGTAGGCCTGCTTTATCTCTTTCTGTGAGGCGCCACGCTTCACGCCCAGCACCTGATAGAAGTCCAATTGTGCAGCCATCGTCTTGGCTCGCTCTCTGATAGTACGGCTGTGAACGGATCGTCAGTTGGCGCCCGCCACAGATCCTGTGGCATGGTGACGGGCGCCGGTTGTGCCTATGTTCTTACCGGTCTTCAGCTTCGAAGTCGGCATCTATTACGTCATCGTCGGCAGGTCCTCCGGCAGCGTCGCCGGCGGCTGCAGAGGGGTCTGCGCCTTCGGGGCCCGAGGCATCAGCGGCAGTAGCCTGAGCCTGCTCGTACATGCGCTGGGAGACCGCGGCGAAGGACTGGTTGGCCTCATCGATCGCACTGCGGATTCTGTCGGCGTCATCGCCCTTAGCTGCCTCTTGCAGAGCCTCGATCTTCTCTTTTATCGGGCCACGCTCGGATTCGGGCACCTTGTCGCCCAGATCGGTGAGCGTCTTTTCAAGCTGATAGGACAACTGCTCGGCCTGGTTTTTGGTCTCTGCCAGCTCACGGAACTTCTTGTCTTCCTCAGCGTGAGTCTCGGCATCCTTCACCATTTCTCCGACTTCGTTGTCGCTGAGTGCGCCAGAGCCGGTGATGGTTATGTCCTGCTGCTTGCCGGTGGCCTTATCCTGAGCAGTCACCTTCAGAATGCCGTTGCTGTCGAGGTCGAATCTGACTTCGATCTGGGGCATCCCGCGCTGTGCCGGTGGTATTCCGGTCAGATGGAAACGGCCCAGTGATTTGTTCTGTGAGGCGCGCGATCGCTCGCCCTGCAGTACGTTGACCTCAACGGTGGTCTGGAAATCCGTGGCCGTCGAGTAGGTGCGAGTCTGCTGGGTGGGGATGGAGGTGTTACGGGCTATGACCACGTCCATGACATCGCCCAGCGTCTCGACGCCCAGCGTCAGCGGCGTGACGTCCACCAGCACCA
>JAAYSP010000197.1 GCA_012518355.1 candidate division WS1 bacterium
ACCGGCGGGGCCGTGGTTCAGGGGGTCGGCCGAAACGATTAGCCCTGGACGTTTCCCCGCCTGCTCGTGTCCACGGGTGGGATCCAAATCCAGCATCCAGATGTCGCCGCGGGAGGGCTTAGGCGTGCTCATGCTTTGGGCTCGTCCAGGCCATCAGCCAGCGTGCCTTCCCATTCCCGCCGCTCTGCGAGTTCGTCGGCCCACGCCTCGGGGTCGGAACGGAGTGCGGCGTAAGCAGCGTTGGCCTGAGCGAAGATGCACTGGCGGCGGTACGCCTCGACCGCTTTCTCAAGTACGACGCTCATGGGCTCACCGCTCTCCGCCGCGAGCTGCCGGAGAGCATCCCTGGTACTCTTTGCCAGACGCACTGTGGTAGTTGCCATTGAGGGACCTCCTATCTACATTTGAGTATACTACAGTGTAGATATGATAGCAAGGGCCATGAAGTACCCTCAGGGCTTTCTGGCCACCTTCAAGTTCCACCGTCGCTGAGTACCGCGAGGCTCACAGCCCGAGACCCTCGTCCACTCCTGACGGCCCGGGAGCTGCTCAGTCCTCTCCCACGATCCGCTCCAGGGCCTTAGCCAGGTTCTCCTTGCTGGGCCTCGCGTAGATACCCGCTGTGATGCGTACGTCCGCATGGGCCAGGCTGGCTGCTGCATCTGCCAGAGGCACCGACGTTTTCGTGCTTTCATCGCGGGGCAGCCACCGATACGAATGCAACTGCCGCAGACTGGCTCGATAAGGCCTTGGAGTTGCTCAAAGAGGGCCGTTATGCGAAAGTGTTAGAAGCTTGCGAACAGGCCATCAAAATCGACCCCGATTACGCTTTAACGCGGTACGGCAAGGGCATCACACTCCACCACTTGGGCCGTTATGAAGAAGCCCTGCAAGCCTACGAGCAGGCTATAAAAATTGACCCTGATGATGTCGACACTTGGATGGCTTTGGAACTTCTTTTTTACGGCGAAGAAGGCAACGCTGCTATAGTAGCAGCGTAGCGCATAGAAGTACTATAAAAAGTCCACCTGCCTTTCGAACGGCCACTACAGCACAACCTCGTGCGATTACGGCACTATCACGCTGTCAGAGCGTCCAGTTGCGCCTGCAGCTGCGCCAGTTGTGCCTGCAGCTCGGCGATCTGATCGGCGCGGTCATCGCCCTGGATTTTGCGCCGCAGCGCCTCCGGATTCACGTGGGTGTAGATCATCGTGGTGCTCACATCGCTGTGGCCCAACAGTGTCTGCACCTCACGGATCGTCAACCCACTGTCGAGCGCACGAGTGGCGTAAGTATGCCGGAGCATGTGCGGATGTACACGCCTGTCCAGCCCGGCTTGTTTTCCCAGTGTGCTCATCATCGCCTGCACGGTGCGCGGCGATGTGCGTTTGCCACCGTTGCGGATGCCGCCGAAAAACGGCTGCCGACCGCTCATCTTCAGCTCGGTGCGTTTGGCCTGCCACACCTGCAGATGTGCCAGCGTCTCGTCTGAGACCGGCACCACGCGATCACGGCCACCCTTGCCCCAGTTGACGCGGATAGTGCCTGTCTGCCAGTCGATATCGCGCGGCATGAGGGCACAGACCTCACTCACACGCAGCCCTGCCCCCAGCATGATTTCTAGCATGGCGCGCTTGCGCAGTCCGGTTGCCGAGCGGGTGCAGGTGGCACGAAGGGCCTCCACTTCATCGCTGGTGAGTGTTTCCGGCAGCCTTTTTGTTGCTCTCTGGCGTTTCATGCTGTTTGCTCTCCAAAAGCAGTTTTCGTTCGCATTTTGTATATTATACGATATCCAGAGACCAACATCAAGGGGCTATATGTATTTTGCGTATGAAACGGCCATCTTGCGATTAAATCGACCATTCAGACGAGAATGCTGGAACGGCCAACTTTCCGATCGCCTCACCTGTGTCCCACACTACATACCGTTTTGCATATACTCCAGCGCACCGCTGCACTCACTCAGGCATACCACTCCCCATATATTCCGCACATACTCCATACATACTCCCGCACACCACCGGACTCACCCCGATGCACCATTCCACACATACTATGCGCATACTATGTATATAACTGCGTTCACTTTGCACATACTATGCCTGCTCAGGCCAGATCGAATCGGCACTCGCGCACAGCCAGTGACACACTACTCGACATCCAGACACTTCGGCTGGCACTGGAGGCGCTCTGCCCATCGAGTTACCTCATGTCAGTGTTGATCCAGTGTCAGGGGCAGTACTATTGAGACTGCTGCAAATTAATCTGGACTTGATGGGGGAGAAGAGCGAGATGCTCTATCCATACCAGGGCTGAGGTCTCCTTCGAAGGCGAGAGTCCTCGATTCATGGTGACGAACCTGCGATGCGGCGAGCTATCTGCGGGACGGCAGCGGTGGACGCATCCACTCGACGCCGATGCTCGCGCGCTACTCAGGGCTGGGCAGGAGATTGACAGACACTCGCCACCAGTCCAATCTGATAGCAGTGGCAGCGCAGACGGGTAGTTCACATTACAATGCAGTCACAAAGCGAGGGAGATCAAATGAAAGCGAAGCATTCTAACAACCTGGCTTTCATTAGCATCCTGATGGTCGCTGCACTTGCCCTGTCAGCGTTGTCGCCTGCGACCGCACAGTCTCATAAGCAAAGGCCGTTTAACCGCATCGTGGTCTTGCTGGACCAGAGTGGCTCGTTCGAGAGTAAGCTGCCTGAGGCCAGGGAGATCGCATGGAAGTATCTTCGTAACCTGGCGAATACGTCGCCCGATGACGAAGCTTACATCATCGGAGTGGACCACTCCCCATATATTCCGCACATACTCCATACCTACTCCCGCACACCACCGGATTCACCCTGATGCACCCTTCCGCACACACTATGCGCATGCTATGTATATAACTGTATATAACTGCGTTCACTTTGCACATACTATGCCTGCTCAGGCCAGATCGAGACGCCACTCGCGCGCGCAGCCAGTGCCACACTACTCGATATCCAGACACTTCAGCCAGCACTGGAGGCGTTCTGCCCATCGAGTTACCTCGTGTCAGTGTTGACCCGGTGTCAGGGGCAGTACCATTGAGACTGCTGCAAATTAATCTGGACTTGATGGGGGAGAAGAGAGGGATACTTCTATCCATCGCCATCCGCTGGAGAGAGACGGCATGCGCAGAGGGCAGAACAGTCAGAGCAGGTTTTTACCGCAGGCAAGAGAGCATCACGGCGGCAGCGCTCTGCACCGAGTTTGCGGTGCGACACGTTAATGTCACCTTATCCAATGCGGCCTCTCAGGGGCACGTCTGGTTCGATGAGATATCGTTGTTCGAGGAAGGTTGTCAAATCAACCGACTACGTTGCCCCAGCTCTGCAAGCGGTTTGTTGGCGCCCCCCTGGAACAGCAGGTGGGCGATTTGCTGGATATAGTTAATCAAAAGGCCCGGAAGGCAGCAGATGAGGCCGGCACGCCGCAGTCGGTGTTGGGGCAAATCGTCGAACTTCGTCTCGTTCTGGCCGAGCTTGCAGACCTGGTTTCGGCAAGTGACGCCGGTTTGCTGCTGGACATCCTGCAACCTCGTGACATCTGCTCCCGAGAGATCTGTTCGCGCCCTCTTCTCTCTGGGCATCTGCTGGCACCAATCCTCTTGCTACAATAGCAGCTGCACAGACAGCCGCCCGATAGCCGCAACATGGACACGACGTTATAATACCCATCCACAATGTCGTGGAGAAAATGCCCGGCAAATTCCTCAAGGCATGCTGTCGTCGCTAGATCAAAAAGTCATCATAGTCATAACCATACTCATGAAGGCGGTGGAAGCATCCGGCAAATTCCTCAAGGCGCGCTGTCGTCGCCAGATCAAAGCCGGCGCGCTGTGCGGCATAAGAGATTGCAGCCATCACGTCAAACATATTCTCGATGGAGGATACTTTTTCGGTGTAGGAAATACGCTCCAGGTATTCACGTACGGCTTGGATCTC
>JAAYSP010000038.1 GCA_012518355.1 candidate division WS1 bacterium
GCTGCTGTACACGCGCTGCCGCCGGGCCCACCTGCCCGCGCAGAGTGTAGGGCATCCCCACTACGATTGCCTCAGCACGCTGCTCCACTGCCACCTGCGCAATCGCCTCCACCTGTGCCTGCGAGCCGTCCAGGTGCAGTACGTAAAGCGGTATGGCGAGCTTGCCGTCCGGATCGGACACTGCCAGGCCTACGCGGTTTTCTCCCGGATCCACGCCGAGGTATTTCATGGCAACTCATCTCTTCGGTACGCCAGTTCACAGCTATAGACCCGGTAGCGCTTGCCTCTGACCGTGCGCCTACCCGCCTAACTGCTGCCGCAGTATGACTTCTGCCCCTGCCAGTGCCTGATCGAGTTTGCCCCCGTCGCGCCCCGCACCCTCAGCAAAATCCGGACGACCGCCACCACCACCGTCACAACTGCGGGCCGCTTCTGACACCAGCTTACCCGCGTGTGCACCGGCCGCCAACGCCGCCTTGTCAGCCTTGCACACCAGCGCGACCTTGTCATCTACAGCAGAACCCAGCAGCACCACTGCAGGAGACAACTGTGTGGCCAACTGATCAGCCAGTTGCCCAAGCAGCTTGCGATCAACCTCGGGGACATGAGCGCTGATCAGATGCACTCCGGCCACGTCTGTCGCGCTTTCGAGCAGACTCGGTACATCCACCATAGCAGCACCGCTACTGCTGGCCTTCTCGAGACGCCGGTTCAAATCGGAAATCTGATCTCGTAACTGAGCTACCCTATCGCCTATCTGCTCCGGAGGGCTACCGAGAGCCACAGCCAGAGCATGAACCTGATCGGCCAGATGGCGATGATGCTCCGCCGCCCCCATGCCGGTTAGAGCTTCAATGCGACGAATCCCAGCAGCGACACTGCTTTCGTCAACGATATGGAAGCTGCCAATCTGTGCGGTGCGCGACACATGAGTACCGCCACAAAGCTCGGTACTGACGCCCTCGGTGCTAATCGTGCGCACCTGCTTGTCGTACTTCTCAGTGAAGATAGCTATGGCGCCATCGCGCATGGCGTCCTCATAATCCCTGTCTTCCGCCTGAACCGGGCGGTCATCGAGGATCCATTGGTTGCACAGCCGCTCGATTTCAGTCAACTGCTCGGTACTGACGGCCTCATGATGAGTGAAGTCAAAGCGGAGGCGGTCGGGTGCCACCAGCGAACCGGACTGGGAGACATGCTCGCCCAGTACTTGCCGCAAAGCTGCGTGAAGCAGGTGGGTGCCGGTATGATTGCGCATCACCGCGTGGCGTCGGCGGCTGTCCACTGTCGCGCTGACCTCGTCGCCTACCTGCACACTGCCACGCTTCAGCACTGCGATATGGAGGGTCTTATCACCACGCTTAGTTGTGTTACGCACCGCCAACTCGGCGCCTGCCATCTGGATGCTGCCACTATCGCCGACCTGCCCGCCCTGCTCAGCGTAAAACGGCGTCTGATCGAGGACTACGGCCACTTCTTGCTCAGCCTTCGCCATCTCGACCAACTCATCGTCGGCAATAAGAGCCACCACTCGGGCCTGGCTGCTGCCATGGTCATAACCCACGAACTCGGTAGCAGGCACCTGGGCAAGCGACAGCTCTTGCCGTGCACCAGCTAATCCGGCACTGCCCATCCCCGATCGGACCCGCTGAGCCTCCATGGCCTCCTGGAAGCCCTCCATATCCACCTGCAGACCGCGTTCTGCCGCCAGCTCTACCGTCAATTCCACGGGAAAGCCGTAAGTGTCGTACAGAGTGAAGGCCTTCTCCCCCGGTATGGCATCAGTCTGCTCCTGTTCCAGTTCACCGACAACTCGCTCGAAAAGACCCATGCCCTGGCGCAGAGTGGAGGCGAAACGTTCCTCCTCACGGCGCACCAACTCGGAGGAAAACTCCTCTCTTTCGGCCAGCTCCCGGTGGTGCTGCCCCATCGCTTCGGTCACTGCGGGTACCACGCGATGCAAGAAGGGCTCGGTAGCTCCCAACTGCCGCCCGTAGCGGTACGAACGGCGGATGAAACGTCGCAGCACATAACCGGCGCCCTCGTTTGATGGGACCACTCCACCGGCCTGGGTGAACACGGCAGCACGTATGTGGTCGGCGATGATGCGCAGGGCCAGATCGCTGCGGCCATGCTGGCCGTAGCGTAGCTCCGTGCCGCTCTGATCGCTGATAACGTCGGTGATACGACGGGCGATGTGCGCCATCTCATCGGTCTCGCCCAGATGACGCACCCCCTGCATCACCAGAGCCAGCCGCTCCAATCCCATACCGGTGTCAATTCCGGGCTTTGGCAGGGGGGTGAGAGTGCCATCCTCGGCTTCAGTGTACATCTGGAAGACCAGGTTCCACAGCTCCAGGTAGCGGTCGCAGTCACAGCCGACAGCGCAGTCGGGCCGGTCACAGCCGAACTCAGGCCCCAGGTCCAGGTGGATCTCGCTACATGGCCCGCAAGGCCCCTCCCACCTTTCTTTTGGCCACCAGTTATCTGACCGCCCCAGCCGACTGATGCGGTCCATCGGCACCCCTATATGCTCATGCCAGATCCGCTCAGCTTCATCGTCATCGGTGTACACGGTCACATAGAGATGCTCTGTCGGCAGCCTCAGGACGTTGGTCATCAGATCCCAGGCCATCTCTATGGCGCCTTCCTTGAAGTAGTCGCCAAACGAAAAATTGCCCAGCATCTCAAAAAAGGTGGCGTATCGATTGTGAAAACCGACGCCCTCTATGTCGTTGGTTCGCAGGCACCTCTGGATGCTGGTCACTTTCGAAGCTGGTGGTTTGGTCTCTCCGCGGAAGGCCGACATGTATGGCTGCATACCCGCGCTGGTAAACAGGCTGGTAGGGTCATCGTGAAGCACCAGCGGCGCACTCGGTTGTGCCAGGTGGCCGCGATCCACGAAGTACTGTACGAACAGTTCGCGAAGTTGCTGGGTAGTCATGGGGTCACTCGTCTTCCAAATCTGAAATCTTCACTGCAGTCAGCAGTCAACTGTCGTCAGGCTGCGAAGCCTCCGTGTCTTGAGCGGCAGCGATATCGTCTGGTTGAGATGTCGATTCAGCCGAGCTCACGTCTCCGGGCGCAGATGAGGTAGCATCCTCCTCGTCGCGTTCGTCGGTTCCGTTATCAGTTGTGCTCTCCGATCGGGTGGCAGCCTCGGCCAGGCCCGCTCGGCTGGCCAAATTCAGGACATACCGACGTGCATTGCGGAACGCCTGCGCCAGATCGAGCAGTAACGGCTCTGATGGAGCACGTACTTCGGGGCCCGGGCCTATCACCGGTATCCATTTGGCCAGGACAATCTTGATGACCGCTGCTACCGGCATACCGATGATGATGCCGAACAGGCCAAGCGCCTCGAAGCCGGCAAACATCGCGAACAGGACCACCAGCGGATGCAGATTGATCCGGCGGCCAATCAGCATCGGTTGTAGGATTACGGCGAAGTACTGACTCATCACGAAAAGCAATACGATGGCCAGGACACTGGCAAGCCCCGCTACCTCAGGTCGGGCAGTGACATAGACCAGATAGCCGGCACTGCCGCAACTGATCACTGGGCCCGCATAGGGTACCATGTTGGTCAGAGCAGTCAGACCGGCGACCACCAGCGTGTATTTGTTGTCGAAAAACAGGCTCAATACCCACATGATGATGAAAGCGCCAATGCCGTTGGCGAAAAAAAGCACGATGATGGCGCGCACATACTGGCCCAGCATCGCACCGATTTCGCTGCCTACCTCGGTGACATCACGAGTGTGTTCCGGGGGTATCAGGCGGCGGACGGTCTCTTTGAGAGCCTCGGCCAGCATCATGAAATGAAAGCTGATAACCAGAACGATGACTGCCAGGCCCAGCAGCCCCACCGAGGTCACCAACTGCCGGCTCACCCAACTGAGCATCCGAGGCACATTTTCCGACAGCCAATCACGTGCTTCCGGTATCTTCTCGTCCAGAAATGTGCTGACTCCTACTTGCGGATACAGACCGCCTACCCAGTCTTGAAACCGTGCGCGCAAGCTCTCGTATGTGCCCATGACATGGTCGCTATACTCCGACCAGTTGGCAGCCGCATCCTGTGCCTGATTCACCAACGCCGGCACCACCGCCCAGCCTGTGAGTAGCATGAGAGCAACTACAGCCATCAGCACTGTCCACACAGCTTTAGCCCGCGACCAGCCGATGCTCTGAAGTCGGCGGACAACCGGCTCCAAAAAATAGGCCACCAAAAAACCTATGGCGAAAAGCCACAGCACTGTCTGCAGGGTTACCAGCAGATAGTAAGTCAGCAGTATGAGCATACCGCCGAGAAACACTGCTAACACCATGCCGCCCAGTCGGTAGAGATCGCCAGGAGCTGCTACCGGGGCAGCAGTGACATCGTCGCCAGACTGAAGGCATGTCTTCTTGGTCCTGTTGTGTGGCCTCACCAATCTGCTCACAACTCCATCGTCTGCTTCCGGCTTTATGGCGCACTCAGACGATCTCAATTCGACTCTTGATGGCTCTGCGGCTCTATGTCAGGTGTCCGACCGACGACTGCCTGCGCTTCTCTAGCTTCTCTAAAAGTGTATTAAGGTATCGTCTATTTCGGCGTCGAATACGCAAGTCTGATAGGGGTCAGCCGTGCCTGGTATCCGCCTGGTATATGACTGCGAAGCCTATCGGCAAGCTATGCAAGCCTGGATGCCGGATGTCGAACGGTTGTAGTGACTATCATGCCTGCCGAGGCCCTCGCCAGCATCCATGGGCGGGCCGACACACATGGGTCATACCCGTTTGGCTCCATTTACCAGCCGCCGTGGCCTGCAATTGCGACAGGACGGACGAGGCAAGGCTTTTCTGCTATGACGATTCCATCAGTTTACGAAGGCGTTTCAGGGCGCGGTGCTGCAAGCGTGACACATGCATCTGGGAAATGCCCAGTCTTTTCCCCACCGTTTCTTGCGACATGTCCCAATAGAAGCGCATAACCAGGATGATCCGCTCTCTAGTTGCCAATCGATCCAGGTACTCGGAAGCCTCCTCGCGGTTCAGGAAGCGCGCAAGCTCGGGGT
This sequence comes from candidate division WS1 bacterium, assembly GCA_012518355.1. Lineage (GTDB taxonomy): Bacteria > Armatimonadota > Zipacnadia > Zipacnadales > UBA11051 > UBA11051. The sequence continues at coordinate 5,061 of JAAYSP010000038.1, forward strand.
CTTCCTGTCCGGCTCGCTCCAGATGCGCAGGGCCGTTTTCGTCGTCGGTCCCCGATTGATCCAGGCTGATGAGTTCGTACTGACGGCCGACTTCCGTTGCTTCGATGACTTGCTCTTCGCTGACTCCCAGTTCTCCGGCCACCTCGGCGTAAGTGGGAGATCGCCCCAGGCGCTGCGTGAGGTGTTGCTGGGCGTTCCTCGCCTTGGAGGAAAGCTCTTGCATTCGTCGAGGTACGCGCATGGCCCATGTCAGGTCGCGAAAGTAGCGTCGAATCTCACCTTTGATTGTGGGCACCGCGAAGGTGGCAAACTGTGTTCCGCGCGCGGGGTCAAAACGGTCGACTGCGTTGATCAGACCGATATGGCCTACGCTTACGATATCCTCAAAAGCCTCGCCTGCATCGGCATATTCACGGGCGATATGGCGCACCAGTCCCTGATGCTTGTTTATCAGGTACTCGCGCAATCCGGCATCACGGGTCGCCTGCAACTCTTCGAACAGTTGCCTGCTGGTCATGTCGTCCCAGCGAATTGACGTCATCAGTGCTTCACCTCGAGCGGCGCTTTGTCATGATGACCTTAGTGCCACTGCCTGGCGCACTCTCTATCTTCACTTCGTCCATCAATTCATGGACAAGGTACAGACCCAGGCTACCCTGCTCTGACAGCGGCGGCCGGATCCGAGGCTGCAAATGCTTGGGGTCAAAGCCGCAGCCCTCGTCAATCACCTCCACGGTCATTTCGCCGTCGGACAGAAAAAACACCAGCTTCATGCTACACTCATCGGGTGTATTCTCGTCACAAAACGCGTGCTCTGTGACGTTTGTGCACGCTTCGTTGACCGCAGTCTTGACGTTTTCCACCTCTTCCATACCGAGGTTGGCACGGGCTCCCAAGCCACCAGTGAGGAGCCGAACCGCCTGCAAATAGCGGGTCTGAGCCGGTACCGATAGGGTGACCCGATCACGCCGAGTGCTCATGATTGCCCCTCCTCGGGTTGCTGGTCGCTAGCACGCCAATCGTACAGTAATTGCTCCGCTTCTTCCATCGTCGGCACCACGTTCAGAAGCTCGGTGGTACCTGATCTGTCGAAAATCTGAAGCAAATGGCTGGCATCGCACACCACAATGATATCCCCACACTTTCCGCCTGCGCGCTTGCCTGCCCCCATCAGTATGGTCAGGAAAAAGCTGTCTATGAACTCGGTCTTCCGCAGATCCACGACAACCCAGCGTGCGTCATTTTCCAGAGCTTCGACCAGTCGATCACGCACCTGAGGGGCGCTGTAGGCGTCCAGTTCTCCGATCACCGTCAGTCGAGCCACTTGGTCGTGCACTTGCAGGTCAGCTTTCATCGTTTATTGTCCTCTTGCCGATGCTGATGTATTGAGGCATCCGACGACTGTTCAGGCTCTCCCCACAGCTGCTCCAGGTGCGCCGCGATCCGTTGCTCTCTGGGATTGTCCCCAGGCGCGTAGAACTGCCTGCCCTGCAGATGTTCAGGCAGGTAGCTTTGCCGCACCCAGCTTCCGGGATAGTCATGCGGGTACAGGTACTTGCGGCCATCGTCGTCAGGGCGCGGGCCGCCCGCCAGATGCTGCGGCACTCTGGCACCGCCCTCTGCACGAACCTGCTCACGTGCCCGGCTGATGGCCTCGCACACTGAATTGCTCTTGGGCGACAGGGACACATGCAGGGCCGCCATCGTCAACGCCAACTGCGCCTCGGGCATGCCAACATATTTTACCGCATCTGCAGCCGCTACGGCAACGCTCAGGGTGCCGGGGTCAGCCAGACCTACGTCTTCAGCGGCATGGATCATGATGCGGCGTGCGATGAACTCAGGGTCCTCGCCTGACTCGAGCATCTTGGCAAGCCAGTACACTGTGGCTTGAGGGTCAGAGCCGCGCATACTCTTGATGAACGCCGAGATGGTGTCATAGTGCTCGTCACCATCTCGGTCATACTTCAGAACCGGTTGCTGCAGCGCCTCCTCGACCTGCGCCAGTTCGATCTGTTCTTCGCCTCTGTGAGTCTGCGTCTGAGCAGCCAATTCCAGAGCGTTCAGGGCAGTGCGGGCATCGCCTCGGCTGGCTACGATCAGGTGCTCCAGCGCCTCAGTGCTGATGCTCAGTTGCTGCTTGCCCAGGCCCCGCTCTGCATCAGCCAACGCCCTTCGCACCACTGTCTCCATCTCGTCGGGCTGGAGCGGTTCGAGCACATACAGTCGGCAGCGGGAGCGGAGCGGTGAGATAATGCTGTAGTAGGGGTTTTCCGTAGTAGCGCCGATAAGCGTGAAGGTGCCGGTTTCCACGTGCGGCAGCAAAGCGTCCTGCTGGTTCTTCGCCAGCCGGTGAATCTCGTCTACGAATACTATGGTCTGCCGGTCGTGGAGCTGCCGCTTCTCCTGGGCTTCGGCAGCCACGCGGCGGATATCTGCCACCCCCGCACTGACTGCCGACATCTCCACGAAATCATGATGCGTCTCAGTGGCGATGATACGGGCCAGGGTGCTTTTGCCCGTACCGGCTGGGCCGCAAAGCAGCACCGATGGCAGCCTGTCTTGCTCGATGGCCTCACGTAGCATCGAACCCGGCCCAATCAAATGCGACTGGCCAACCATCTCGTCGAAGCTTTGGGGGCGCATACGTGCAGCCAGTGGTGCACCGGTAACACTGAATTGGGCGAATAGATCGCCTGATTGCGGAGGTCGACTCATCGCTGTTCACTCCCGGCAAACATATCCGAGCCGATATGTCGGCCAGACGCGACGCCGGCTGTGGAAAGTGTGAGGGCCCCGCCGGAGCCGTGCGTCTCGAAGGTTTCGAACCCAAAGAGACAAGTGGGTGCCCTCCCGCCGGCTTTGCGTTCGTCTGTCGAAACAGACCATCGTGCCATCGGCGAAGTTCAAGCTCCCGCAGTTTGGGTGTTGGCTCGAAACAACTAAGACGTCACGCACAACGCAGGGCCTCTCACGTTTTCATCTTACCACAAGCAGCGGCAACCTGGCAACATGACAACCATACCAGTCCATAGGATGAACAACCGTTGACTGTCACTATCTCGCCAGGCCTGGCACTGGTTCAGTACTGGTTCAGTACTGGTTCAACAGCAGGTCAACAGCAGGTCGGCAGCAGGTCGGCAGCGGTCCAGTAGCAGGTCAGCAGTGGCTCAGCAGCGAGTTAGTAGCGACCTACGTAGACTAACAATGCCCAAACAGCGATCTCGTCGCTCGGTTCATCCGAAACTCTGAAAGGCACTGGCACACAGACCGGCCCACTGGTGCCACAGCGAAGAAGGCTTTATCCAGGAGATGGCGAATTCTTCCCCCGCATGGATCCTCACAGGTGTCGCCAACAGATTTTGTGATGATGTTTCCGTCTGCGCAAATCTCACAGGCGCACCGGGCAGGTTGAAGCGATACAGGCACTCATAATAGTGTACATATATACAGCGTATAGTGCTGTGTAGTGTTACCTCTAGCACCGACTGAAGAGACCAACCAGCCAGCAGGACTTGTCACTCAAAAGTATAGGGATGGCGCACCGGCAATCTCAGTGGGCAATTCCAGGGGCAACAGGAGAACAAAATGGCACTCAAAACAGCATCGCAAGCAGTAGTGGAAGCCCTGGCTGCAGAGGGTGTAGAGTACGTATTCGGCCTGCCAGGCGGCCACTCAGTGTGCATCTTTTATGACCAGCTGGCAAAACAGCAACAGGTCAAAACGATACTCACGCGCCATGAGACGGCCGGAGCGTTTGCAGCCCTGGGCTATGCGCAGCTGACCGGCAAAGCCGGAGTATGCCAGGGCACTGCAGGGCCCGGCTTTTCGCACATGCTCATGGGCATCCATGAGGCCATGTACGGGCGAATTCCGCTGGTGGTCATAGCGCCCAACGCCCCCATCACCGGCTTCGGCAAGGGCAAGCTACAGGAATTCCCGCAGACTGAGAGTGTAGTCGGCTTTGCCAAGTGGTGGTATCGCGTGGATCGTCCCGAGAAGATCCCGTGGGTTATGCAGCAGGCGTTCAAGCACGCGCTAGCTCCTCCGTGTGGGCCAGTTTTCGTGGATATCCCTCTCGACATCGGCGACATGCAGGCTGAAATGGAGCCCTACCGCCCTGCCCCCCGTGCGACTTGCGTGGCCGAACCGGATGCTGTCGCTGAGGCCGCCGAGGCACTGCTTTCTGCAAAACGCCCGATCATGATCTGTGGGCGCGGAGTACATCAATCAGGCGCCTACGAACAGGTGCGTAGACTTGCCGAGTTGCTGGCCATGCCCGTGTTATACACCAACCATGGCAAGACCAGCATCGCTGAAAACCATCCCCTCGCCGCCGGAGGCGTCGGCTGCAATCGCACCATCATGAGCGAAACGCTGCTTCAGCGCTCCGACTGCTGGTTCTGGGTGGGCAGTCAGATGGAGGAGTTCGCAGTCGGAAAAGAGTGGCCCGATCTACCAGCCGGCTTGAAGCTCATCAACCTGAACATAGACCCCGGGCAATTCGGCCGCAACTGGACACCCGACATCTGCCTGCTCGGTGATGCCCGCCTGACACTCGAGCAGCTCATCGAGGCCTGCACCGAAGACGCCGGTCAGCGTGATTTCGCCAGCAGCCCCATGGCCGCCGAGGTGGCAGAACTGAAGCAGCAGTGGCGTGCCCAGACGGATACTCTTATCGCTCAGACCAAAGGGCCGGTCCACTTCGCCCAGTTCCTGCGAGAGCTCAACCGTTTGATGCCACAGGACGCCACCGTAGTCATCGGCGAGGGCGCTAACCGGGTGTGGACGGCCACCGAGCTGCAACTGCGCACTCCGGGCACATGGGTATCGGCATCAGACTTCGGCTGCATGGGCTACGCTGTGGGCGCATCGCTCGGTGCAGCCGTAGCGCGGCCGGGTAAAAACGTCTTCTGCATCACCGGCGACGGCTCCTTTCAGATGCAGATGCAGGAAATCGTGGTCGCCGCCCAGTACCGCCTGCCTATAACCTATGTGGTGCTCAACAACAACGCACTGGGCTGGATCAAGTGGACACAGCAGCAAAGCCGTGATGA
>JAAYSP010000054.1 GCA_012518355.1 candidate division WS1 bacterium
CGTCCCAGCCCAGCGCCGCATCTACGATCTCGCGGCACTCCTCGCCTTTTGTCCGCCAATCCTCCGGCGTCCAGTGAGCAAACGGCGGCAGGTGGAAGCTCTGGTCGGCGATGAGCGGCTTGAGCCCACTGATGATTGCGTTTATCTCCGAACGCTTCACGGCAGTCACCTCGGCAAGACGGGGCTGAGTATGCGTAAGTGTATGTCGGTACAGACTGCAAGTATAGCGCAGGCCGCTGGAGGCCGCAACAGCATGGGTGTGCAGGGCGGATAGCATTACGGACGGCACTGATGTCGCCGAGTGGTGCCATCTGTTTCCCTGTCGCCACAGCTACGCCGCCAGGCATGCGCGGTGGCGATACCTTGAGCCGACACTCTTGTGGGACATCAAGGCGTTGGAGCTCTGCGCCAGTGCAGCAGTGGGTGGCAAGCGTATGGCATCCGGTAACACCCATGGCGATTTATGAGCCCACTTATAGCCTGCTTGCGGTAGGGCAGAGGGAGAGCTATCTGCAGCATGAAGCACACGGTATGCGCCTCCGACGATAGCTGTCACTCGCCAGCCGGATAGTGCGTCATGCACTGGTTTCTGTTTGCTGTCAGTAACAGTCGCTGGTATAATTGCGGCGCCATGGATAACGAAGTCGGGATCATAGAGTGGATTGCTGTCGGCGCCACCGTTTTGGTGATGGCTATCGCCGTCTATACCGACCTGCGCTGGAGTAAGATTTTCAACCTTTTCACCGCACCTTTTGCAGTGCTGGGCCTACTGTTGTTCGGCCTGCGTGAGGGCTGGCATGGGCTGCTGTTGAGCCTGGCCGGGATCGTGATGGGGGTGGGAGTGTGGTTCATACTGAACGTAGTGGGGCGGATTCTGGGCGCCGGTGACAGTAAATTACTGGCGGCGATGGGGGCACTGCTGGGGCCGCATTTCCTGCTCCATGCCTTCATCGGCACCGCACTTGTCGGAGGTGTGCTGGCGATTCTGGTGGCGCTGTCGCGCGGCTATCTTCTGCGCAGTGTGGTGACGCTGGTGCGCTCACTATATATGCGGGCGGCCCATCGGGTGACCATAGACATCGCAGACTCCTCCCCACGAGCACGCCTTCCCTATGCGATTCCTATCTTCCTCGGTGGCATGGCTGCACTGTACTACCACTACATCTATGTGATGGCATAGGCTGCTCTAACCACCTTGCCTACACCCGCACCCCTCACCAGCACCATATGTCACAAAAGTGCCTCTGAACTGGCGCTGTGGTTTGCGGCCCAGCCTCGCTTCCACTGCCGCACTCGCCTATGTCTCACCATAGGTGGGGCAGGGGGATGGAGGAAGGAGATGGGTGCGTCCTGCTGAAGTGTGCGCGGCTCGTGGATGTAAAAGCAGGCGTCGTAGTCCACCGCTGCAACATCTCCCGTCACAGCCCAGCCCAACGCAGCGCTATGGTACACCGTAGCCCTATGACAGGGCGCATGTGCAGCATCTGCTCTGTGCAAAAGAAAAGGGGCAGGCGGTTCTAGCCCGTCTGCCCCTGTCGTGCTGGGTCATGCTGACCGGCGTGGCGTCGGTGCGCTTAGAAGTCCATCGAGTAGTATATCTCGCGGTGCAGGCCCGGTGCCTGGTCGTGCAGGATGAACTTGCTCATCAGCACCTGAGCGTACAGCAGCGCCTCCAGCTCCTCCTCGGTACGGTAAGAGCAGGGGTTGAGCGCGGCCAGGCGCTCGGCAGAGATGCCCGGCACCTCCACCGGTACGAGCACCTTCTCGCCCCAGATCGGGTGCGGCTCATACCTGACCACCTCGCGGGCGGCCTGGAACAGGAACAGTTCGGTCTCCTCGATGGTGGGGCTGGTGCCGCCCACCGGAGTCGGCTTGCCGTGCATGTGCTTGAACTTGACCTGTGGCAGATGCATGTCCTCCTCGCCCAGCTTGCCCTCCACCCACTCGTACTCGGCGCCGATCCGGCCGGTGGTGTTGATCTGGTACACCTCCATCTCCCGCTCTGTGCCCACCTTGTCGGCGATGATATCGCGGAAGCGGTGTATATGCTCGGCATTGCCCACGCCCATCGTGAAGGGCAGGCAGTAGCGGCTCTCGTACTTGGTCTGCCCGACGCCCTCGGCGCTCTGGGCCGGGTGGCCGACTGTGCGCCCGTCGGCGAGTACCTTCGCGGCGAAGTCCGGGTCGGTGATGCGCAGCCAGGCGTAGTCGGTCAGATGGCCCGGGCTGATGAAGACGGCCATGTTCGGCGGCTCGGTGGAGTCCACACTGCCGTCGAAGTAGCCGGTGTCTTCCATGCGCAGGACGGTGCGCGCGTTGCGGTTTAGCACACCGTTGTACTGGAACAGCTCGCCGGCAAAGCTGACATCACCGTTTTCATCCCACTCGGTGTTTTCGTGCAGGGCATGGGGGCTGAGGGCCGCCCGGCTGATGGCCGCCTGATCTGCAGTGACATCCTCGGTCTTGGTCCATGCGCCCAGCTCGGAGCCGAACACCTGATCGGGCCACCATGCGGTTATGTCATCGTTTTTCAGCGCCTGATCGTATATGTACTTGTCTATCTCGATGCCGAACTGCTCACGGAACATCGGCGCGGTGTGCTCGTTTATGACGTACAGGCCATGAGTGGACTTGCCGGTACCGCTCAGGCCCCAGCAGCCCATGACCATGCGCTTTTCGGTGCCGTCTTCCTTTCGGGCGGTGAATTCCTTCAGCGAGGCGTGCTCACCGGTGCCGCCCTGCTGATAGCAGTGCAAAACCCAGTGCGTCAGGAAGCCCTTCTTGATCTCGCCCTGATACGAGCTGGCGGTGGCGATGGTGTAGGCCTGGTTGGGGAAGCGCAGGATCTGCAGCATCTCTTTTTTGCCCGGTACGTTTGGGTTCTCCAGGTAGTGCGGGATGAAAAACATGGTCGCCTCGGGCGGGCTTTGCGGGTCGGCAGGGAAGTTGAGCTGCCTCCAGCGGTATGCCAGGTCGGGAAACTGCGGGTCGCAGTACAGGCGGCAGTGCATGGCGGCGCGTGAGCCGGGGGTGCCCTGACTTGAGTCCATCTGGATCATCGGCCTGCACAGCATGTGCTCGAAAGCGCGGAGCATCAGTTGACGGTGTTCGTTGCGCAGCTCATGCTCGCTGGTGACCACCACCGAATTCCTGGCCGTACGGTTCCAGATGTTCGATGACCATCCCCAGCTTCCGTTCTTGTACTGGGTCCCGTACGGTTTGGCACGCTCAAGCAGATCGTCAGGGTTGTCCTGGATGGCCTCGATACCTGCGGCCTGCTTGTTTTGTATCATCTCCTCGAAGATTTTCAGAAAACTTTCGATGGTGATGTGTCCGATGGTTGTGGGCATTGCTTTGGCCATAACTTTCCGCCTTTCGTGCACGGTGACAGGGCGATACGCTGATGTATGGTGATCAGGATCAGATACGTCGAAGCTATCCCCTGCCGCCTGTGAGTGTGCTGGGTTTGTGCTGCTAAGCCTTTTAGGGTACGACAGGTTGCGCAGGAAGTCAAACGAGAATTGCCGGCGATGATGGCTGCGGGCACGAGTTTGCGCAGTGGTGGGGACATGATGCGCTCGCGTACCGGATGACGAACACTTGAGGATGCCTGCGAGATCCTCACACCATGCTGATCTGCCATCTATTGCATAGCCTCCCCCACCCGACGCGCACCTGTCTGTTGCGCCGGCACATAGCCTGCTCCCTCGCCTGGCGAACAGCGCTCCTCTGCTATCGGACAGCTCGTGCAGCAGGCTGCACGGCAGGTCTCTCACGAGACTGCGAGACGACAGCGCTACACCGAGGCACTCGCATGGCAGGCCCTCAAAGCATAGCCCATCACAGATGCGCAGGCACTGCAGCGGGGCAGGATGAAGTGGCAGGCTGTACGACAGATTCCCCCTGAGGCTGTGAGACGACAGTGCTGCGCCGAGGCGCTCGCATGACAGGCCCCCCAAAGCATAGCCCATCACAGATGCGAGGGCACTGCAGCTCGTGCAGGATGAGCGGCAGGGGAGCGTAACTGGGGGGAGGGGGAGTAGCTGCAGAGAGCCGAAAATCATGCACATACAGGCATGGCGGGGGCGTGCCATCGTGAGCTTCGGGGAGAGGCTGGCAAAAGCAGAGTGCCGCACGGCAGTCGGTCACCGTGCGGCACAAAAGCGGACTACATGCTATAGGTTCGTCTATCTGCAGAACACAGCCTCAAGCCCTGCTGCATGAGGCACTACCTGTGGCGGCTGCAAGCCATACTTCGTCCAGCCGCGCCGGTAGATGAACTCACGCACTATCCGCAGGCGGCTGCTCAGTCGCCCAGCTTGCCTCCGCAGTTGGCGCAGTGCTTGTCAGTAGACTTCACCGGCTCCCCACAGGATGGGCAGAAACGCTTCTTGCCCTCCTGCTGCTCTTGCCCCTGCGGTTCCTGAGGCGCTGCAGGCGGTGTCTCCTGCGGAGCGGCCACCGGCAGCGGCTGTGCGGGCGGCGCAGGCGGTGCCTGCACAGGCGTCGGCGCAGGTGTCGGTGTCGGAGTTGGCGTCGGCACGGGAACAGGCTGTGGCTGCTCGGCAGGTGTGGCTGTCGGCAGCGGTGTCGGCGTAGGTATGCCAGCAGTAGCCTGCGAAGTGTCTTCCGGTAGCGATACTCCGGAAACGCCAGCGCCGATCGGGCCCGACGGCTGGGCGGACTTCTTCGAAGAGCTCTTGATCGCGATGACTACCCCTACGATGATGCCCAGTGCCGCCAGAATCAGCATCGGCCATAGCAGCTTGATGAGTAGCGTGGTGACCAGCACCGCGATGGTGGCGAAGGTGTACACCACGGCGCTGAACGCTGCGTTGATGCGCTCACCGATGAACGGGATGTAGCCTACCAGCTTCAGCAGCGGGCCGAAGATCATCAGGATACCGGTGCCGATGCTGAAAATCGCCAGGCCCTTGAGTATCCAGTACCACATTTTGTACTCGGTATGGAGCTGCTCTGAGGTGCCCTGCTCGGTCAGAGCGCTGACGACGAAGGTGATCCCGCCGGCCACACGTTCCCCGGACTTGTCGCCGAACACCACCAGCTCCTGTCCGGTATCTATGACCTGCACCGTCAATCGCCGGTCGCCGACTGCGGGCTTGCTGTCGGCCAGGTTCGGATCATACGTATCGCTGGTCGAATTGTATGGCCGGACGCCCACGAATACGGTCCTGGCGCCTACGGTTTTGGCGCTGTTTGCCTCCACGCGAATGCCATCCATGTCCAGAGGGACAAACTCAGAGTACCTCTCCTTGGTGTTCCAGCTATATGTGACATCGCCATCGGAGTCTTCCTCACGCTCGTACTCTTCCACCCGGCGGCTGAAATAGACCACACGCTTTTCGTAGTAGTCGGCTTCAATCGGCTCGACTTCAGGGGTACCCTTGAACTTGAGCTGGCTGCCGTCTTCGGCTGATTTGGCCTCCTGTATGGACATCATCTCCACACTGTCGAAGACCTTGCCGTGGTTGACCAGGTTGATCTCACCGTACCAGACCAGATAAAAGCCCAGTGGGACCATGAACAGGCCCAGAAGGATGCCGAATAGCGAACAGCCGCCTTTTTTGCCTGCTGCTCCTCCGCCTGAGGCGACATTTAGTTTCATGATATACCTCCGTATGATGGCATGATATGTGTTGCTGCTAGCAGTTCTGCAGCGTGATATGCGGGCAGTACTGCTGATGAAGTGTTGTGACTGCGAGAAAGATGTTCGCGTAATATATCACGACTCGCGCGAAATCACCAAGAGCAGGGGGCTGCTGTGGACGGCTTCGGGGCTCTCGCAGGCCGCAGCACAGCGAGGATAGCACGCCTCAGAGAACGCTGGAGGCGCTGCTCAGATGCGCTACTCAGAGACACACCGCTGGGGGGGTGGGGAGATGCCGACTTCACGCACCTCCATAGCTGGCGTGATCTGCCTCAGATGCTCGGATGGCGGCCCCATAGAGCGGCCGATGGACTTGCATGAGAGACGCATTTTCCGGCCCGCGTATCTACGCACATCTACATCCCGTGCCAGGCAGGCGAGATAGAGAGAGGAGAGCAGGCAACGCTTAGTGCGATGATACACTTCTGTGCCAGGCCAACAGATAAGAGGGGGAGAGCATGGCAGCGGTGCAGCGCAGTTGCAGCTCAGCCGCACGAGAAAACCATATGCACCACTGCCGCCTGGGCCGGTCCGACTGCCAACTCTGTGCGCTCCGCCCTGTCGGCACACATAGGCGCTGCTAGCGACGTACCTGCGCGACAGATAGGATAGAGGAGGCCTGCCTGCCACTGCCTGCGGCGCTCACTCATCTGTGGTGGTGACATCTCCGATCCGCTCAGGAGTACCGGCTCCTGAGCATGCTTTTGGAGTATCACCGGTATCGCTTGTGTCATCAGGAGAGGCAGGCACTGGCCACCAGTGCAGCATCAGACATGCCATCAGGTAGCCGAGCGTCGCTCCGGCCACCACATCGGACAGGAAGTGCCGATCCAGCGCTATTCGCCCCAGCCCTACGAACACCGCCAGGGTATAGGCGATCAGGCGCGCACGCGGGAAGTATACGCCAGCCAGTACCGCCAGCATGGATGCGGCCATGGCATGGCCTGAGGGGAAGGAATTGCCCGGACAGCCGGGGCCGTAGAAGGCAGGCTCCACCCCCAGGCTATCCAGATCCCCTGGGCGCACGCGGCCGGTCAGATACTTGAGGCCATCCACCAGCGCGCTCCCACTCGTCAGGCCTACGAGCACTGCCGGGGCGAGCCGCTTCCAGCGATAGCCTGCAGTGAGGATCATCAGCACCGCGATGGCCGCAACTGCCAGCCGGTCGCCCAAATCTGCCGCGATTTCCCCCAGCTCCACGATAACTGGCGCCTGCCGGAACTCCAGCGTACCCCGCACGATGGGTTCATCCAGCAGGAGGATGGAGATGGCGATGAAGACCACGATGCCGGCCAGCGGTAGATACCGGCGCGCCATGCATGGCCGTGATGTCGTGGCTGCGGCGCTGTCGGCTGATTGTAGCTCAGGCATGTAGCCTTCTTTCTCGTGTGCTCAGTGATATTTCGGGCCGCATTGTAGCACAAACTATGGCCCCATGCGCGACCGAAAATACAGAGAGCAGGCTTACAAGTATAGGGGATTTGGCGACAGGTGGGTGGGGGCAGGGCGTAACAGCGGATGATTGGCGGTCCCAGTGCAACTGGATTGCCCGAGGGCTTGTTCGTACCCGCTGGGGGATAGGCTAGCCGCGCATTTGCGCTACTCTATCTGTCGCCCACTCGGTATAGCCGAGCACCAGCGGCTCAGATGCAAATCTGTCCCGCTTCACGTGATCCCACACGACCAGATAGATGTTATAGCGGCCACATATGCCTTTGACTTGCCCGATTGTGGCTTTTTCGTCAGCAGTCAGCAGATAGACGTTCGGAGCGCGAAGGTTGAACAGCTCCTCGGCAACCTCTCGCCAGCGCTCACGGAGAGTGCGCTTCACCGATACCACCATCGCTTCGTTGCGATTGCGCTCGAAAACCGCCACGCTGGGCAATACCAGGTCAGTGCGATTCTGCCGCTCCTGGCTTTCATGGGGGACCTCGGCGAGAGTCAGCAGGCGTTCGAGCTGTAACTCGAAGTCCTTGCCGCCACGAGTCTTGCGGCTCTGACTCACGCTCAGAAAACAGCGGCGCAGTTGCGGATACCACAGGCTCAATAGTCGCTGCACTCCGGCGACAAAGCCTTCTGCCTCGGAGATTTCCTGGGCTTCAGCTACGCTATCGGGGTATGTGTGGATGAGTTCACGTGGTATGCCGTCGGCATAGCTTCTTTCTTCGTGGTGCTCCAGAACATGCAGCGTCTCCTGCCAGACATGCCGCAAAAGCTCATCGAAGCCAGAGAGTACCTCATCAGGGGACAGCGTGCCCGGCACGTAGCCCAGCAGCTCGAACGTCTCGGCGACGATCTGCTCTGAGCCCGGTAGCTGCCCGTGATCACGCACTCGTCGCATCAGTGCGGAAATCTGCTTGCCCAGGTCACTCATCTGCAGGCGGTCTCCAGAAGTCCAGCAGATACTCGAAGGTCACGCCCATGGTGATATAGTTGCTGGGCCAGCCGAAAATCCCCACCCGGTTGACGATGTTCGTCCGGTCCCAGATGATGGTGTTGCGCAGCTCATAGCCGACAGAGCGAAGCGCCTCGACCAGCGCGATGTGGATGGTGATGCGCTGATTTTCCCACCACATATCCGGTACGTTTATCACGCAGTGGCCCTTGGGCCGCAGCAGTGGCAGCAGGCCTGCGAAGATCGAAGCCATCTCCTGTGAGTACTCCTCGAGCTCCAGTGTCCCCAGATCGCGCGGGTCCTGTGAGTACTGTTCGATGCGCTTGTACTGCTTGTTGCGCCGCTCATCACCGCGTCGCGATTTGTTGTGCCGCCGCCGATTCAGCAGGTTTGCGTATGGTGGCGAGGTGACGATAAGCGATACCGATTCTTCCGGCAGATACTCGGGGATGTTGCGCGCATCATCGGCGATGGCAAGCTGCGCGGCATCGGCAAACAACGCCTGCTGATTGAGCCGCTCCCGACACAGCTCGATGTACTCTTCGTTCAGATCGAAGCCCACAGCATTGCGCCTCAGATCGCGGGCAGATACCAGAGTGGTCCCACTACCGACAAATGGATCCAGCACCAACTCGCCGCGATGAGTGAAAAGCTCGATGCAGCGCGATGACAGGGCTATAGGGTAGGTCGCCGGATGGACATCCTTGTCGCGGATGTCCCGCCCCTCGTAGCTGAACTGCCACACGCCGATCTGCGCCTTCAGCCACTCCTTGGCGGTCAGGCAGTTGATATGCTTCGGCGGGCAGTCACACACGCGATCACAGGCGACATGCAGAGGCTTGCTGGACCATTGCACGGCGTCTGGTTGCTCACTCATCACAATACTATGTCCTTTTGCTGGGCTTGTCGGCTCGTAGTCGGCTCGTAATCGGTGATAGCAGGCGAAGCAATTGTAAGTCTAAGCTACCAGCACTGTACTTGGCAAGCCTGCGGTCTGTTTGGCCGCGCGAGTGCGCCAATTCATGGGGGACACATCCGGTCGAACGCGTGTTCTACCATAGCTCAGCAAGAGTATCGCAGTCAAGTATCGCGGCAGGAGGCGCAGGGAGCTGCTGGCGTGAGATATGCACGAGGGCGTGCAGGCACTGGCTGTGCGCCAGTGCCTGCGAGGCCGCTGTACTTGTGGACGTGCCGGGCTACTCGCGCGTCCAGTTTCTGATGTCCACCACATAGCCGCGGTTGACGACCTTGGCATGGCCATCCACAAAGCCGGCATTGGCAGTGTCGTTGTGGCGCAGGTAGACTGCATGAGACTCGATGAACCAGCGGTCAGGAAACTCGAGCGGCGGCTCCGGAGCTGCGTTGTTGATGTACTGAACATGGTCGGTACTGGTACCTGACCTGTTGCTGAGCAGGTGCGGCCCGCTGTCGGCGATGAGAATACATTCGGAAGGTCGTTTGACCTGAGCCAGCGTATAGCGCGCCGAACCGTAGCCCAGGTACACGTAATTCATCCCGTAACTGAGCATCAGTCTTTCGGTGGGGTAGTCCAGATCAGGAAAATACAGGCCATATGAGCCCATATCAAAGGATTCGTTAGGGCACTGGAAAACCTGATTGTTCATGATATACGGGCGGATGCCGAAAAACCACATCCAGTAAGTATGATGGACGGGGTTGGGAAGGTAGGCGGTGCGGATGTATTCGTCATAGTCCTGAGCGTACATCATGAAGCCGAGGGTAAGCTGCTTCACATTGCTCAGACAGCTGGTCTGGCGCGCCTTCTCCCGCGCTCTGGCAAACACAGGAAACAGTATCGCCGCCAGAATCGCGATGATCGCGATCACCACCAGAAGTTCAATCAGAGTAAAACCTTTTGCCTTGCGCATCTGTGTCATCTCCTCTCGCTAGCCCCCGTTGAACACAACACACTTTTACGCATTGCATTTGTTTACTGCGATTGAAACCGGTGACACAATTCTGCTGCCTGCCTCACCTCCGTTTGTTTATCCCCCCACTACAGGTACGCAATTCCGGCTGTTTTCTGCAGCTGCACCACTAGTTCGTTCGACACATGCTAGAACGTTCCTGCCGGTATATGGAAATGTTTTTGGCGCACGGCTTGTGACACCGCGCCATCTGCTACCCGCGTGCAAAAGCGAACAAGCGCTGAGCCTTTTTTAGTAGAGGGGAAAAGTGAGTGCGGGCGCGCGAACCGGTACCGGTTTGGCGCCCGCACAACTCGTCACGTCAGCCGCACCTGCCCGGGAGCAGGATGCGTGGTCTCTAGAAGATGTCCTCGAGATAGTGTCTCTCGGGATGCCAGCTGGTGTAGCTAGGATTAGGGTCGGCCCACGGGGCGCCAATCGGCCCCTCAATCATGTTCAGCCACTTGGCATGGCCGTCAGCGAACGCGAAGTTGGAGCCGTTGTTGTGATCCGCCCGCGTGACATAGTACTCGCCAGCCAGGATGTAAGCGGGGTTGCCGCCATACTTCTCGCCCAGCAGGATCGTCTCGGCCGGCTTGACCAGCTTGGCCGTCGGCACGTACTGGTAGGAGCCTGCCATGAACACTGGCGTGTAAACGCCTCTGATGATCGCGCCGACGGGCATGCCGTAGTTGGTGCCGGCGTTCAGCCAGTTGTTACTCGGGCAACGGTATATCGCCACGTTCATGACATAGGGGTAAATGCAGAGCTGCCAGCCCTGCTGCCACTGTGTCGCGCTCTGCTGCGAGAAAGTGGGCGTCTCGGGCAACGGGGGCTCGGTTAGCAAGTTGTGCATGTGGTATGCAGGCAGGATCTCATCATAGTCCTGCGCATACATCATGAAGCCCAGCCCCAACTGCTTGAGGTTGCTCAGACAACTGGTCTGGCGCGCCTTCTCTCGCGCTCTGGCGAACACAGGAAACAGTATCGCTGCCAGAATCGCGATGATCGCAATCACCACCAGAAGTTCAATCAAAGTAAAACCTTTTGTCTTACGCATCAGCATGGTCTCCTTCTGTCTAACTCATGCTCCACTGTATGTCTTCACATGTCATGCTTCGTTTGCTGCAAGTGAAACCGACAACTCAACCCTGCTCGCTCCATCACCCCCGCTTTGTGTGGTGTGCTCGCCGGCTGTAACGGCTCTGGCGTGCGGAGTCGCTTCTAGACAGTTTTACCCATATCGCCGGCCACATAATCATGTTACTGTATGGCTGGCAAATAGTCTACCCGCGGAGGAGAGGAGGCCCGCCTGCCGCCACTACAATATGACCCGCGCCCTCGGATACCTTCGCACCTGCGCTGCCTGCTGCGGCATGGGGGAGAGAGGTGTCATGTGTGCTGCTTCGGCCAGCGCACCATCTACGCCCACCGACGATGCGAAGCCCCCCCAGACTCCGCATCGTCTACCGCCTGCCTGCCCCAGTCGGGCACGTCCGCTCCGGCTAGATCCGCAGCAGCCGCGCGTTGACTGCCACGATAACCGTGCTCAGAGACATGATCACCGCGCCCAGCGCCGGGCTGACGATCACGCCGTAGCCCGCCAGTACGCCCGCAGCCAGGGGGATGCCGATCGCGTTGTAGGCAGTCGCCCAGATCAGGTTCTGCACCATCTTGCGCCAGGTCGCCTGCGATAGTGTCAGCAGATCCGATACCGCCTGCGGGTCGCTGCGCACCAGCACCACATCCGCGGTTTCCACCGCCACATCGGTGCCTGCGCCGATAGCGATGCCCACGTCCGCTTCGGCCAGCGCCGGGGCGTCGTTCACCCCATCGCCGACCATCGCCACGGTCTGCCCGCGATCGCGGATCCGGCGCACCAGCCCCGCCTTGTCCTCCGGCAGCACTCCGGCGAAGTACTCGTCCAGGCCCAGCTCGGAGGCGACCCATGCGGCGGTCTGCTCCCCGTCGCCGGTGAGCATCATCACCTGCAGGCCCCGGCTCTGCAGCTCTGAGATGGCATGGCGTGACCCGGCGCGGATCACGTCCGACAGCGCGATCGAGCCGATCAGCCGCCCATCGTCTACCACATGCACCACGGTTCGACCCGGCGCGACCAGCGGTGAACCGGCATCCGGAGCGTCTATCGCAGTCTGCGCCGGATCATACGCACCGCCTGCCGCGGCTACGATATGACCTGCGCCCTCGGATGCCTCTGCGCCTGCGCCGCCCGCTGCGGCATGGGGGACAGGTGTGCCCTGCGTGGCCCGCGTGGTCGGTACAGCCGGTGCATCCTCGGCGCCCGGCAGCGATGCTCCCAGCTCCTGCAGGTAGCGCTCGCTGACCACCTGCACCAGCCGCCCGTCCACCTGCGCCTGAGCGCCACGGCCGGGCAGTGCGCGGAAGGCGGTCGCCTGTGGGATAGCCAGATCGCGTGCCTGCGCGTCGTCTACTATGCCCCGGGCGATCGGGTGCTCGGAGTCGCCTTCGACTGCCGCGGCCAGTGCGATCACCTCATCGCTAGCGGCCCCATCGTAGCCCACCGCGGCCTGGATGCCGAAGCGGCCCTCGGTCAGTGTGCCGGTCTTGTCGAAGATGACCACCTGCAGGGCGCGGGCGCGCTCGAACGCTATGCGGTTGCGGATGAGCAGCCCCCGACCGGCGGCGATCGCAGTCGAGACCGCCACCACCAGCGGCACGGCCAGTCCCAGCGCGTGCGGGCAGGTGATGACCATCACAGTGATGGCTCGCTCCAGGGCGAACACTCCGTCGCGCAGGCTTGTCCATACCGCGAAGGTGGTGATGCCCACCGTCAGCGAGATCATCGTCAGCCAGAACGCCGCGCGATTTGCCAGGTCCTGACTGCGCGACTTGCTCTCCTGCGCCTCGGTCACCAGCCGGATCACCTGCGACAGGTAGGTCTCATCGCCGGATTTGTCCACTCGCACCCGCAGTGCGCCCTCGGCGTTCACCGCTCCGGCGATGACGCGCGAGCCGACTGCCTTCTCGACGGGCTCGGCCTCACCGGTGAGCATCGCTTCGTTCACCGCGCTGAGCCCCTCGACGACCTGTCCATCGGCGGCTATGCGCTCA
>JAAYSP010000242.1 GCA_012518355.1 candidate division WS1 bacterium
GGAGCCGATATCGGTAAGCCGATCAAGATGGCGATGGTTGGTGTGCAGGACAAATTCGGCGACTCCGGCCAGCCATGGGAGCTCATCAAATCCTTCGGACTGACAGGTGAACACATAGCAACTCAGTGCCTGCAACTGTTGGGGTAGGGCTCATGTGGCATCAGGCACACGGTGTCGATAACACGACAGCTAAGGTGCGATTGAAACGATGGACTCGGAGCACGAGCTAACTGACCAGCAGTGCGCGAGATGTGGCCGTCATGTAGATGGCGATGCACAGGTGTGCACATACTGTGGCGCGGCGTTGCCGGTGCCCGAGAAACATCAGGCTGACGCTGAACCGGCTGGGGTGTCACCAGACCAACCCCAGCCGGCCCCTCCAAGCCCACTGACTACGCATGACTCTTACGAACTGACCGGGGCTTCGCTGCCTATATCACCGACGTACGGGGCCAAACACACCGAGTTGTCGCCTCCCCCCCGTCCTGTGTATCCCGAAACGGCCGCACACCCCGGCATACCAGTACCGTCACCGCGTTTCGACAATGCACCATTCTGGCCGCGTGTGGCTGCCAGTCTGATTGACGGATTGATCCTGGTTCTACCGCTGGGTGTCGTCATCTACGCGACTCTGATTGTGCTTGGCCTCGAAATAGACCCCGAGTCAGATGAATTCATGTCGCTGGTGCAACTGGCGCAGATACCTGTACTGCTGGTGCAACTGGCCTACTTCACGCTGATGAACGGTACCTATGGGGCAACGCTAGGCAAGATGGCCCTGGGCATGCGCATCGTCCGCGCTGATGGGACGCCGATAAGTTACGGAGTCGCTCTGGGCCGGGCAATCATGCAGATGCTGCTGCAAAACTGCACCTGCAATCTCTTCTACCTATCGGTGGCAATCAACGCAGAACACCGTGGCTGGCATGACCAGATTGCCGGCACTCGCGTCATCTTCGTCAGGTAACCGACGAGACACGGCACAGCCCGCTTATCGGCTGCAGCCACCGTAGCCCGCAGTCGGTTCGTCATCCCCAGCCTGACAGGGACCAGAGCAGGACCCGGCTATCCGTGCTCACGAGGCAGGTTCAGATAGCTTGGTGGCAAGTCCGTAGTCGCCTCAGCCTTCTCGACGGTGCCCCCGAGTGCCTCGAATTCCTTCAGCAACTGACCACATGGCCCATCTGTCCAGAAGTCTCTGGGCCTGAACGCACCGGGATATGTCTCCACATCTAGCAGTACCTTTTGGAAGCCGAGCTTGCCTGGACTGGGAAGCAAAAGCCCGCGCAGATACTCCGGCGGCCATGGTATCTTCGTGTCTACCGCCATGAGTCTCCCACCAAACTCCTGATGGTAGTGGTCGTACGTCACCGGGTTCCAGGTGAGTAGCAGAGTATCGGGGTTACCGGTGATTTTGGCAGGTCCGTAGTGAAAGGTCTCGGTGCGCATGCTGATGACTGGAGGCTCTTCGTACTCAAAGCTGACTTCCACTGCAACAGTGCCTTCCTGTGGCATCTTGATGTCGGCTATGTGCACGGTTGTAGTCCCCAACTCAAAGCTCCGATCGGCTTCTCGCCCTCCATACTGCGTGAAGTCGCCTGCAACTCGCGTCACCCGACGTGCCGGCACCTTCACATACAGATCAACTGTCGGCGAGCTGTCACCGGGATGAGCAGTCAGTTCATAGATGCGCTTGCCGCGTGATCCATGTACCTGCAAGTCGAGACGGTTGTCGCCTACCGGGATGTTGGCAGCACCAAACACCTGCCAGTCAGGGGCCAGCCGTGGCGCCAGGCTGATGCGATTGGCCTCTGCGTCCACTTGAGGCCCCAGCAAGGCATGGACCACAGCATGAGCGTTGATGCCCCCCTCCCACGGCCGACAGCGATGCTGACCCCACACCGTCTCAGCAGGTCGGTCTTCCGGAGTGTTCATCTCGGCAAAACCACCTGAGGGCTCTGCTGCATCCATGAGATTGGTCAGGGCAAGCATCAGCATGGGGTGGTCCAGTTCCGCCAGGTTGTAGGTCAGAAATCCCCACATCATCGTGGTATAGTAGCCGAATCCTGGAGTTGGCCACAGCTTGCCCCCGGGTCGCCACAGGTACTTGAGTGAGTTGACTACGTTTGAGCGCTGCCTGTCATCGGGCCGGGCATAGCCGATCCAGATCGGTCGCAAATTGATGCTGGCAAACGGATAGCGATGGACCTCATCGGTGAAATCAGACATGGCCGGAGCGTAGTATCCCCTATCGGGCATCCAGTAGTAGCGCTCTGTGGCACTTCGGATACGATCGGAGATGGCTCTGAACTCGCCGACCTGATCACCGTAGCCCAATTTGCCCGCCATCTCGGTCATGGCATCGGCGGCAGCCACAAATAGGAACGCTGTGTCGGCAGACTGTGCGTCCAACTGCACGTAGTCAGGCACCTCCAGACCGGCTCGAAAACCCATGTAGCCCGGGAAGCGATAGGTCTCATCACCGTGGAAGTGCAGGGTACCGCGCTCGCTGATTTGCTGACCGAAGATGCACCGGCGCAAGTAGTCCCAGTGCTTTTCTATGAGCTCTGCGTCACCGGTCTGGCGATAGTACCAGTAGTGATGCAAGACGATGTAGCTGGGCACCTCGGCACGGTCAACCGGGGCTTCTGACCAGTCAGGCTCGGGATTGTCACCGGGCTCAATACACAGCCCTAAGTTCAGACTTATGCTCCCGCTTCTGGCGTTGCCCATGTACTGGTATTCCAGATACTTTTTCACTTCAGCATCATACCCGGCTTGCAGGAAGAAACGCACAGGCCCCACACTGTCGCGTATCCACGTGAACGTGTACTTGTCCATAGGCGAAAAGCCACCCTGCGCTGCCTGCTGCACCCGTACGATGTGCTTTTGTATCTCGACGAAATCGTTGATGTGCTGGTCTGGAGTACCCAGCATCAGCCCTTTTTTGTGCCACGTGCTATTGTTTTCGTAGGCTTCGACCAGGCCGCTGAGATTGTCTGTCTCCAGTTGCCGGGCAATCTCGTCCGCTTTGGACTCACTCTCCATGGCTTGCAGCACAACAAAAAAGAGCTTGCCGCCGCTTTTACCCTTCTCGATAGTCCCGATTGGGCACAACAAATGGGACATGCCTTCGACGTTGGCAAGCAACTGTTCATCTGGCGCATCGTCACGAAGAGGAGGATGAAATCCCGATGGTTTGGCTGCAGCCTTACCTGCAACGCCGAGCGTAAGCTGCGAGTGTCCACGAATGGTACGGATACGCCCGGGCACAACTTCATCCGGCGGACTGTTGACGGCCATGATGAGCTCTACATTCCGCAGCGGACCAACCCCCAGACTCTCAACCAGCGCCAATCGGTACCACAAACCACCGGTTGGAGCGACCCAGTCGTACACATGCAGGGCCATCTCATCGTCGCGTTGAACGGAATGCACGATCCCGGCCTGCCTGACCCACTCGACGCTCTGCTTCGGGAGATACCGCAACTCACCGTCAACTGCGACTGCCGGTACACAGGCACCATGGAAGCCGGACTCCTTCTGATAGCCCGGTCCGATGATGTTGACCACCGTACCAAGTGGGGCCACCAGTCCGTTTATGCCGAAGATCTCACCATTGCCCAGGGGATATGCCCCCAGGTCTCCGTAGGTGGGATGCCTGGCTGCGTCGAGGTCTACTGTGGTTCGCCAGGATTCTGCTACATCAGAAAGCCAGGTATACTGAGCCTGAAGTTGGTCCAGAGTGTAGAAGGCGCTCGCACGGTTGTGGTTGACCATCGTCTTCTGGCCACAGCCCGCCAGCGCCCCTGCCAACAGCAGTGATAGCGATACCGCAAATACACGTCTCATCATGATTGCATCACATCATCAGAGTGAAGGGGCAGTCAGGCCCCAGTTGCTATGTGCATTCATACCCAGCCATGGCAAGACACACGCGCGCCTAACGGAGGTGTGACAGCCGCCATCCACTGGTCACAGAAATCTGCCGAACAGTCGCCAACCCCGATGTCACCCATCCCTCGCCGAGTGGCGCCAGGTTCGCAAGCGAAGCACATCGAGCTATGATGCTTCGACCAGCCTACCACGGCGTTTTTCGCGGACTTCACCTGCCCGCCGCTCGCTTACCGAAGCCAGATCGGCTCATGGCCCATCCGGCTACGGGCATAGGCAGAAACAGCATAGCAGCGTAGCCGGATAGCCAACAGACTCTCCGCGTTCAGAGCATAAGCATGACGGCCAGTCTACATACTCAGCCACGACGGGGCACATGCGCCGCCTAACGGAGGTGTGACAGCCGCCATCCACTGGTCACGGAAATCTGCCGAACAGTCGCCAGCCCCGATGCCACCCATCTCTCGCTGAGTGGCACCAGGTTCGCAAGCGAAGCACATCGAGCTATGATGCTTCGACCAGCCTACCACGGCGTTTTTCGCGGACTTCACCTGCCCGCCGCCCGCTTTCCAAAGCCTGATCAGATCATGGCCCATCCGGCTACGGGCATAGGCAGAAACAGCATAGCAGCGTAGCCGGATAGCCAACAGACATCCCGCAGCCAGAGTATGAGTGTGGCGGCCAGTTTATGCTGTTTGGCAAGCGCCAAGCCATGGCGCGTCTACATAAGTGTCTACACAAGTGCCTACGCAAGCAGTGCCAACACTTCATGTATGCCCGCCTTTTACGCTGCTCGGCATACATGCACAGTGTGGTGTACAGGAGATACGTTCTCCATCGAACGCCTGTGGTCCTCCATGTGCGAGCCCAGGAGGACTGTGACCGGGCGCGACAGGGCCCAGGTGCCACGCGGCAACTCGACAGAGCAGTCAGCGATACAGCCTGTCAGGATGCCACATGCAGCATAGGCCGCGTCGAAGAGGAAACTATGGCGCGGCAGCGGCAGAGGATTTCCTATCTATCACGATGATAGCGTTGGAGACCGTCCTGGCACTGCCATCACTGGGCTGATTTCGGCACTGTCCGTCAACCCAGAAAGTGCTGGAGCCTCCGCCGTCGAGGTTCATCGCCTCCACAGCTCCAAGCTTGCGCAGGACATCTGCAACCTCTCGCAGCGACATGCCACGGCCAACGCTGTCTACCACCAGGAAGAGAAGCTTACCGGCAGCAGTGATACCTATGGCGGTACGAGGCCGAATGCTGCTGGTGACATCCGCCCGGAAACGCTCATCGTAATCCTGCAGTGCCAGTTTGCCCTTCTGCAGCAATCGCGGCCCGCCTCCGATGGCGTGGCGCAGCCCCGGCCAGGACGGCTCGGTATCCATCAGGAGTGTGACCTGCTGGCCTACCTGAGTGCGTAGCAGCGACTGCGCGCGCTGGCCCGCTCCCGACAGTACGAAGCCGTCAGGAGGGATAGGCGCCGCTTCACCTGCACCGAGAACTGCCTGAATGCTACCGGATTTCACTACAAGCCGCGTGCGGCGCGGATTGCCTGCCACAGTACTGCCCCATCGCGGGGTGTAGACAATCACTCCATCACCGTTTCCGTGATCGCAGTTGATGCCCTCAATCGGCAACCGTCCCAGCCCCTCGAACTCTACCCACGCATCAAGGCGTACGTTCCGAATTTCGGGCTTGCCGCCGTCGGTCAGACCGAACACAGCGCGCTGAAGCCACGGGCCAGCAATCCACTCGCCATCCACGACCAGAAGGCCGAGAGGCTGCCCGCGCGGTGCGAAAAATCCACCGTTGACTGCAGCATAGGCCCCCTCGCGACGAGCTATGGCATGTACGGTGCGTCGAGCAGCCATGACACCATCCGCCATGGCCGGGCGTACGACAATCTGCGGGTCAGTCGGATCCACGGTGAGCAACCAACCCCGCACCGGTCCTCGCGATGTATCGAAGCTGTATGAACGCCATGCGATGCCAGTGGGTTTTTGCTGCCCTGGCGGCCGACCTGCTGATGGCGACTGCGGCGATGGAGACGGAGCAATCGGCTCTGGTCGAAGTACATCGAGCACAATGCGGGAGGGCTCCGAGAGAGTGAAAACCTCCGGCGGATGCGGGCTGGAGTGTACCACCGTGAGCTCTGACCAGCCGTTGCTGCGGCTCTCGGTCACGGTGGGAAGAAGTGTCTCCGGGAAGCTCAGCTGCCGAAGCAGGCTCTCTCGGCCCTCCTCATCGGCAACTGTCGGGATGCGCAACACTACTGCACCCCCGCGCACCTCCCACGAAAATGGCGCCGGTTGAACCAGATCTATCACCAGTCGCACGCGGTCCGGATGGGTGCCCTGACGGACATCGCGCACCTGTACACGAGGTGGCTCTATGGCGAACAGACCACCCTCGACCTGCCGGAGCCGGGCGCCTATAGGCTGCAGGAGCGTCTCCGCGGGCAAGTAGATACTGTCACCTACTCGGCGAACCGGTGCCGAGACTGGGCGCTCCACACCGTCAACCGTACATATGGAGGCGCCATCGCGCAGCACCCAGGCGTGACCGAAAATCTTGACACTGGTTCTCGTACCCTCAGTGGTGATGCTATAGCCCAGCTGGCTCCGCAGAAAGCTGTCGGAGAGCAGGAGATCCCCATCCTGCACAAGTGTTGCACTGTGTGGGAGCCGAATCAATCCGGCCTGTGTATCAGCGTCAGGGGCCTGTGTTTGTGCCAGAAGTGGAGCAGATGTCAGTAGCAGTGCCAGTCCGATTGTCCAGTTGCTAAGTCGTCGCAGCATAGTCCCGCCATGTCTGTTTCTGTAGATGAGTGGCTCTAGTTCCGCCTGGAGTCCGAGGGTTATCTGTCCACGCCAATCCGATGGATTCGCATCATATTTGTGGTGCCCGCCCGCCCCATAGGAGTGCCCGCGGTGATCACCACAGTATCACCATGAGCCACCAGGCCGAGACGCTCCAGCTCATCCAGGCAGGCAGGTATGGCATCATCAGTAGAGTCAGCGTATTCCGTGTACAGTGGAGTGACACCCCAAAACAGATTGCAGCGCCTGGCAGTGGCCGGCAGCGGTGTGACCGCTACTATCGGCATCTGGGGCCGGCACTTGGAGGCCATGCGGGCTGTAGATCCCGATTGCGTGAAAGCTATGATCGCCGTGGCTCGCATCTCCTCAGCAGTGCGAGCGGCAGAGCGGCTAACCGCATCGGCGATCTCGATAGTCTCATCCGGTGACTGCAGACGTGTGCGCAGATGCCGACCGGTGCTGAACTGCTCCTGCTCTGCGGCGTTGCATATGCGCCGCATCATCGCCACCGTCTCCACCGGATATCTGCCGATAGCCGTTTCTGCCGACAGCATCACCGCATCAGTGCCGTCGAAGATAGCGTTGGCTACATCCGAGGCTTCGGCGCGGGTCGGCCTGGGGTTGTCGCGCATCGAATCGAGCATCTGGGTGGCAGTTATCACCGGTGTGCGCGTCTCGGAGCACAGACGGATGATACGCTTTTGCCACACCGGAACCTCCTCAGGAGCCACTTCCACCCCCAAATCTCCACGAGCCACCATGAGCGCATCGGCTACACTCACAATTTCAGGCAGATGTTCAAGCGCTTCAGGCTTCTCTATCTTCCCAATCAGAGGCACCAAACGGCCACACTGCTCACAGGCCTGCCGTAAATCCATCAAATCCTCGGGTGCGCGCAGGAAGGAAAGTGCCACATAATCCACGCCCTGAGCCAGCGCGAACTGCAAATCCACGCGATCCTTTTCCGTAAGTGAGGGCATGCTGATGCGACTGTTGGGCAGATTTATGCCCTTGTGCTCGCCCAACGGCCCACCAACCAGCACCTCAGTGGTCACCGTACCATCTGCCACACACTCCACGCGAAGCTGCAACAGACCATCATCGAGCAGTATCAGGTCATCCGGCTTGACATCATCGGGGAAGCTCTGATAGGTCGTGTATACGCAATCGGGGTTACCCAGTTCGTCAGTGCTAACCCGTATCCGCAGTCGCTGCCCTGCTTCGAGCAGCACCGGCCCCCCATCACGCATTCGCCCGGTGCGGATTTTGGGCCCCTGCAGGTCTGCAATTATGGCGACATACTCACCGGTCTCATCGGCAACTTGCCGCAACAGTCTCACCATCTGCTCATGAGACGCATGATCACCATGAGAGAAGTTGATGCGTGCCACGTCCATGCCCGCCCCTACCATCCCGCGCAGCACATCCATGTCCGCTGTAGCTGGCCCCATAGTGCATACTATTTTGGTAGGATTTTTTTCGATTTCCACGCGTATCTCCGATGAGATGAGATAGGCCTGGCAGGCGGCTACCCAGACGGCAAGCGTCCGTCGTAGAGCTAGCAGCAGCCTCTCCCGTACTGCGTTTACAGTGCCAAACCTGTATGATATACTTGTGTCCATGGAATCGTACTTGAGCCGCTGTATGCTGTCAACACTGCGCCCTGCCCATGCCGAGTGTCCGAGGGCGAAGAGAGTGGAGGTAAGCGATGAGTGACCAGCCAGTGGATCTGCAAAAGCTTTGGGCCCAGGTCATCGCTACTGTGAAAAAAGGCGACATCATTCGTAGCCTGTGGGATGCCGTGGAGGCGGCCCGGCCGATAGTCATTGAAGACGAGACACTGGTGATCGGCTTTTCACCGGCGAACATGAGACACTCCAGTTATCTGACGCAACCGGGCAACGAAGGCGTTGTGCGCCGTGCTATAGAGGCGGCAGCAGGCAGACGTCTGGAGATGCATCTTATCGAGGGCGACAACCTCGAAGCGTGGGAGCGCTACAAGCAGCGCAGACAGACAGCAGCCGACCAGACCGAACAAGTTGCGCGCGTCGCTGTGGGCCACAGGAGTACCACAGACGCCTGGCTGCAGCTCAGCCAGCAGGTGCAACGCATGTACTACGAGATCGCCGGACGTGAACAGGCACTCGGTCATGCGCGCTACCTGGTGAAAGCTATCCCCCTCATCGCAAGGACCGAGCAACAATTGCGCAGCCAGGCACCCGAGGCAGATGACGTCCACGAGATCGAACTCAACCGCGTGTTCGACCGCATCAGTTCGCTGTCGGGCCTCCCCGGTGGCATCATAGCTTTGGAGTATCTGCGATACGTTGATAGCCGAAAGAGGGGCTGAGCGGTGCAGACTCTTGTAGTCACCGACCGGCAACTGACCTATACCGGCGCGCAGCTGCGATCCCTGTGGATATACGATACCTTCGGCCTCTCCGGAGACGCTCTGGTTGCCTTCACCGGTCCCGCAAAAGTGCCGACCGAGGCGCTGGTAGACCACCATGATCGGCGTGCCGGAGACTTCATAGCCGCCACCTCCATGCTCCATCTGATCATAGAGCATTTCGACACCAGCCTCACCTGTGCAGTCCTGCGACAGCGATTGCTGATGAGCCTGATATGTGACCAGCTCAGGCAGCACGATGTGCCGGAACTGACTCGCCGCGGTGATGATCTGTTCTCGGCACAGACCAAACTGAGCGTGTCTATCGCTACCATATCCCCGGTGTCCACCCTAATCCATACAGGCATCAACATAGACTCTGAGGGCGCTCCGGTAGAGGCCTGTGGGCTGCAAGACTTCGGCATCAAACCACACCAACTGGCCCGCTCGATTGCCGAGGCCTACACCTCGGAGATGGCCTCAGTGGAAGCGGCTCGCTGCAAGGTGCGAGGCGTTCCATGAGTCGGCTGGCTGCTCCGGCTGTAGAGATGTTCGCTTCAGTCCAGGGCGAGGGGCCATGGGTGGGTATGCCACAACTGTTCCTGCGCCTGGCCGGCTGCGACCTGGACTGCCTCTACTGCGATACAGGCGACGCGCACCGGGCTCCGGCAGAGTGTATCATCCATCAGGCTGATGGCGACACCGACCGCCTGACCAACCCGCTGTCGGTAGAAGATACGGCTACGGCGCTGAACGGCCTCCTCTCATGCGGGCCGCAAATCCACTCTCTGGCCATCACTGGAGGGGAGCCTCTGCTACACCCGCAGTTCGTCGCCGCACTGGCCTCGGAGATGTCCAACTGCGGCCTGCAGATATACCTGGAGACAGCCGGACACCTGCCCGATGCACTGGCCGAGGTCATTGCTCACGTGCACACCATCGCCGGCGATATCAAGCTGCCATCCACCATGAGCAAACCCGTGCCAGCGGAACAGATGCGTCGATTCTGGCAAGTCGCACGCGATGCGCACTGTTTCGCCAAGATAGTGGTGACTGACCGGGTGACTGTCTCAGAGATGCAGCAGGTATGCGGCGAACTGGGGGCGGCTATCGAGGGCCTGGATGTGGTACTCCAGCCGGTAACTGCCACAGGGCCAGTCGAGCCGCCAGATTTCCCAC
>JAAYSP010000188.1 GCA_012518355.1 candidate division WS1 bacterium
CGGGTGGGTGTCAGATGCCCACACCAGCCGTTGCAGCATCGTCTGCCACACCTCTTCGCCCTGAAGTAGCAACTGTTCACGCAGCCACTGCATGTCCACACGCAGTAGCCGCGAGCCGGTCAGGTCCCAGTACAGATTTGGCCAGGTGGAGATGACTGCGCACGCCTCGGCGACCCACGGAAAGCCCAGGTGTGGCATGATGATCTTGAGATCAGGGAAGCTGTGGGCCACGCCGTCCAGACATACGGGCTGCTGATAGCGCGCACAAGTGTGATGGCCCGCAGAGCTCCTCAGTGGGCCCGAGATGCCACAGTGGAAGTTTATCGGCATAGACAGGGCCTGAGCACGGGCGTATATAGGCCACAGCACCGGATCATCATACGAGACGGCCGGTACTATGACTTTCAGCGCGCGGAAGCCCTGAGCGTACAGTTCGTCTACTTTCTGCGGGCCGTCCAGGCCCAGCCTTACGTATCCGAAGCCGACGATTAGCTCGGGATATCGCTTCATCGCCGACAGCACGCCCTCGTTGTCGTACTGGTTGAACAGCGGGCCACAGGTGGACATGCCCACCTTTTCTATGCCGAGCGCATAGGCCTGCGCTATATATCGCTCCAGATCATCTTCCGGAGTGACATGGTAGTGACGGTGTATGTCGAAGTAGCGCACGGCTGATGCCTCCGTTCGGTGGTATCGGTGGTAGGTTTGCTATACCCGCGCTACGGATTTCAGATGTGTTCCGAGCGCGGGCGAGTTGTGAGCCTACTGATCTTCAGTGTTCAGGGGTCCTGGGCGGGCTCCAGGGCGCGCTGGGCATCTGAGATCGGGTATGGAGGCACTGTCAGGCTCTGGTCTATCTGCGCCTCTTGCATTATCTGCACTTTCTTCTCAGATGTCAGACGAGTGAGTCGTTCCCGTTCCATAGACAGCTTGAGGCGTGCCTGTATTTCTTCGAAGGGAGGCACTCGAGTTGGCTTAAGCTCTAACCGTTTGATGATGTGATAGCCCATCCGAGTCTGGACGATGGGGCTGATATCACCATCTGCGGCCAGCGCAAATGCTGCCTTTTGGAACGGATCGTCACCGGCTTCGATATAGCCGAAGTCCCCACCGGCGTCTTTTGTCCACGGATCGATGGAGTTGGTTTTGGCGGCATCTTCGAAGCTGACGGTGCCTTCTACGATTTGAGCACGCAGCTTTTCGGCCTCGTCTTTGTCAGACACACATATGTGAGCTACGTGAACACGGTCGGGCTCGCGCAGGCGCTCGCGATTTCGCTGGTAGTGGTCGGCTACCATATCGTCGGTGACGTTGACCTGCGGTGCGACCATCTTGTCGAGCAGCATCGACAGGTAGATATTCTGGCGGAAAAACCCCGGTGACATCTGGTTCATTTTCAGCCATGCGGCGAAATCTACGCCAGTGGTAGGAGCATGCTGTTCCACCTGCGCCTGTGCCTGCTGGCATTGCTCTTCCAGTTCCTGTGCGCTGACGGTCACGCCCTCTTTCTGTGCCGCCTGTTCAATCGCAGCAGCCATGATCAGGTAGTTCAAAACGTCCTCGCCGAAGCGTGATAGTGCGCCATCGGCGACTTGCTGCAAGGAGATGGTCTGTCCGTTGACGGTTGCAGCGACCTGGGCCTGGCTTTGTGCGGGCACCGCGGAGACGATGATCACCATAAGCATCAGTGTCATCAGTGCGGTCCTGGTTTTACTCATCATGATACTCCTTGTCGGGCGGGTTGAGTCCGACCTGAGGCGGTGTGCCTTGCTCGGATTGTAGGATAGTGATCCACATTTTAGAGTGTTTCTGGGTGGCTTGAGTTCCCAAATCAGTCGAAAGCCTGGTCAACCGATCGGCGATTTTGGCGGCACGGGCTGCTTCTGGATACACCGGGCCCATCCGGCTGCGGGCTATCCATACCGGCTTGGCGAAGATGGCCCAGCCGTAGTCTTCTGTGTATGTCAGGTGGAAGATGGCGCTCTCCATGCGCTCACCTTCGCGTTGGTCGAAGACGAAGTTGCCCATCGAGTAGAGGATGAGGCTTCCGTTGTACACCTCCACGCCCTGCAGCACGTGTGGGTGATGGCCCAGCACCACATCTACGCCGTTGTCGACCAGGAAATGGCCCAGCTTTTTCTGTCGCGTCGTGGGGACGTTTTGGTATTCGTTTCCCCAGTGTACAGACACAAACAGGAAGTCGCAGGCGGATTTGGCTGAGGCCAACTGTTGGGCCAGCTCGTCATAGTCGCCGACTTTTGCATATGAGCCGTGCTCGAACGCCAGGTCAGTGTATGACATGAAGCCCAGCGTGTAGCCATTGACCTGGAAGTATGTCGGCTCCCAGGAGCGCTCCTTTTCTCGACGCATACCACAGTAGGCGATACTGTGCTTTTCCAGCGTGTCGAGAGTGTTCAGCGCCCCCACTCGCCCGGCGTTCAGCGAGTGGTTGTTGGCCAGCGCCACTACATCGAAGCCACCGTCGAGCAAGACACGGACAGTGGACGGTGGGGCACGGAAGATCAGGTGTTCAACCGGTGAGTGTGGCCCCTCGTCTGATAGCGGGCATTCCAGGTTGGCGAAAGATATGTCGGCCGAACGGGTCAGGTCGCGGACCCTGGCCAGGATACTCTCATATCCGTTGGCCTGTATCGCCTTCCAGACAGAGCGGTCGAGCATGATGTCACCGACTGCGATGACAGTGAAACTGCGGGGTGGGGCAGGTGGCTGTGTTGCGGTTGCAGCGTCGGCAGTGCTACCAGCACCGGCATCGTCGGCATCGGCAGCCTGTTGCTGGCAGCCGAAAATCAGTAGGATGGCCGCCAGAGACAGCGTGAAAGCCAGGCTGAAGTACAGCAGTCGCTTGCGCATGTCCGTCAGTCCCTCGGGGGAAGCGACAAGAGTGGCTGAATTGCGCCTGAGGATACAGCATATGGTTGACAGCGTCAAATGACGTGGTGTTGGGGTAGACCTGCGATATCACGAGGCGATGGGGGGAGGCTGATTGACACTCTGGAGGGCCTGTCACTATAATTCTAACTATATACCGCTTATGTATACGCGCTTGTGGCTCGGGAGTGTATACGGGGCTGTGCGCGGCCGGTTATGTGTGGCCGATTATGTGTGGCCGGTTATGTGTGGCCGGTTATGTGTGGCCGGTCGTATGTGGGCGATTGTATGCGGATGGTTGTGACGGACGGTTGCGACGGACAGTTGTGTGTGGGCGGTCGTATGCGGTGCTGTATGCGGGCGCTTGCGGCGGACGGTTGTGTGGGAGGAGCACAGATAGCAGTTGTGAGATTGTGGTGTTCGTAGGAGATTGCCGTGTTGAGATGTCCAAATGTATGAAGAGATAAGAGGCAGTTGCCCTCGGGTGTCTTATATTTGCAGTGATTCGAGGCGGGACAGAGGGAGATATGGGCTACATTGGGCGCCCATTGCGCTCAAAACCGTGGTGCTTGTCTGCGTTTTTCTG
Organism: candidate division WS1 bacterium; assembly: GCA_012518355.1. GTDB lineage: Bacteria > Armatimonadota > Zipacnadia > Zipacnadales > UBA11051 > UBA11051. Next base: position 3,476 of record JAAYSP010000188.1, read on the forward strand.
TTTTCGGGCCACCATCAGGCGGCAGCTCTACAGTATACCCTGGCGCCTTTTGAGCCCGAGACGGGTTGCTACATCGGGGCCTACATAGATCTTGAGCCTGCGGTGGGCGGAGATATAGCTCAGTTCCAGCAACTGGTGGGCAAACGGCATGCCACAGTGTTCCGCTATGTCGGCTATGGTCAGCCGTTTCCGTTTGAGTGGGTCAGAGAGCTGAAAGCCGCGGGAGTGGCGCCACATATCGCCTGGGAGCCAAACAAGGGCCTCGCGGCAGTGCAGGATGATGACTATCTGCGTGGCTGGGCAGAGGCGGCACGCCGCGCTGAGGTGCCGATTTTCCTGCGCTATGCCTCCGAGATGAACGGCACCTGGGAGGCATGGTCCGGCGACCCTGATGAGTATGTGCGCAAGTGGCGGATTGTGCATCGGGTGATGAAGCAGGTGGCGCCGAACGTCGTGATGATGTGGTGCCCGTTTGCCACTCCGCGCACGACTATACCCCGCTACTATCCAGGAGACGAGTATGTGGACTGGGTAGGAGTGAACATCTACAGCGTGGCACGGCAAGATGGCGACATAAGCCGGCCGCCCTCCGAAGATCCGGTCTCGCTGCTGAGCCATGTCTATAACCTGTACTCTGAGCGCAAGCCGATCGCCATCGCTGAGTATGCAGCCAGCCACCACTGCCTCGCCCAACGGCTCGATGTGACCGACTTTGCCGTGCAGCAGATGACGCGTCTGTATCAGGCGCTGCCAACTCAGTTTCCACGGGTGCGCATGATCAACTGGTTCTCGGTGGATACCATAGGCAAGAACCTCGCTAACAACAACTACTCTCTGGCATCCAACCCTCGAGTGCTGGAGACATATCGGGAGCTGATCTCAGACCCATACTTCCTTTCTACGGTGGTAGATAGCGGTGGTGGAGCAGCGATGGCGATGCGGCCCGTGCCAGGAACGGGGCCGGTGGAGACCAGTGTGCCACTGGCGGCTGACGACCTGGGGCCAGCGGAGCTAAACGAAGTCTGGGTGGCGATTATCGGCGCCCCTGCTCATGCAGTGTCCGGCACGGTGGAGATAGCAGTGCAGGTGCCCTCCGGCACCCGTGGCGCCACGGTCAGCATCTCGGTAGACGGACGTTTCCAGTTCATGAGCAACGTGGCACCACATCGGTATCAGTGGGACACCAGCCGATGGCCTGCCGGAGAGCGGATTATCGAAGTAGAGGTGACGGACGAACGCGGGCGCATGATCGGACGCAAGCAGGTCAGCGCAATTGTGGTGCAGGAATAGTCGGAGTGCATAGCGAATCAGTAATCAGTGTAGTGCACAGGACATCGAGTAGGTATATAGCATAGGATAAAAGCCTCCTGTGTAGACTGTGTAGACTGTGTAGACTGTGTAGACTGTGTAGACTGTGTAGACTGTGTAGACTGTGTAGACTGTGTA
>JAAYSP010000051.1 GCA_012518355.1 candidate division WS1 bacterium
AACGGTATCCCCGTGTTCTCCGATGTGGATGAGTCCATGCAGATGGATCCGGCAGACATAGAAAACCGCATCACCGATCGAACTGTCGCCATCGCCCCGACCCACTATCAGGGCGGGGTATGTGACATGCCCGCCATCATGAAGATAGCCCGTAAACACAAGTTGAAAGTGATTGAGGATTGCGCTCAGGCATGCGGTGGCCAGGTCAAAGGCAGATATGTAGGCACTTTCGGCGACCTGGGCTGCTTCAGCATCTCAGCGTACAAGATAGTCGGTGGTGGCGAGGGAGGGCTGATACTGGCCAAAAGCAAGCGCCTGTGGGAGCGCGCCAATCAGTGGGCAGAGTGTGGCGGGCTGTGGCGGCCCGTCCGTTTTGCCAGGCCGCGCTACAAGGGAGAGCTGTACTGTGGCACGAACTACCGCATGTCCGAACTGGAGGCCGCAGTGAACGTGGTCCAACTCAAGAAGATGCCCGCCACCGTCAAGCGCTTCCGTGCCGTCAAGCAGCGGATACTGAAGCAACTCAAACCGTTCAGGGAAATTGTGCCGCAGAAAATCAACGATTTGGAAGGCGAAGTCGGATACATCCTGCGCTTTTTCCCCGAGACCATCGAACTGGGGGAGAAGATCGTAGAGGCGCTAGAGGCTGAGAACATATCTGCCGGAATACGCGGCAGTGACAAGCGCGATGATTGGCATATCTACCACTCGATGTACCCGATAACCTACAAGCAGAGTCCGACCGAAGCCAACTGCCCCTACCGGTGCCCTCTCTATCTGGAAGCGGGGGGCCAGGTCGAGTACCGTATGGGCGATTGTCCGGTAGCCGACGACCTGTTTGACCGGAGTGTTGCCATTTCGCTGAACCAGTGGTACAACGCTGCTGACTGCCGTAACATCGCCCGTGGCATCAACAAGGTGCTGTCAGCTTACTGCACTGCTGACCCTGATGCCGCGCCATGGATGTAGGCTGCGCACAAAGTGGCCGTGCCGAGCCCATCGGCGGAGGAAGTCTTGATTGGTGTGAGCACACCGACACGGCCTGGGCTGCGAGGTGCCAGCGATGATAAGACAATAGGCATACTATGTTAGGCGTCCTATGACAGCATTCGACCCACTTTTCATCATGTCGCCAAAGGAGCGATACGAATGAGTCAGAGACTTGCCATACTTGGAGGCGCGCGAGCCGTACCCGAAGGGACCGTCAAACCATGGCCGCCGATTGATGACACGGATCGCCAGATGGTGATGGCTTCACTGGAGGGGACTACACATACTTTCGGTCCCAACTGTCGCGAATTCGAGACAGAGTTTGCGCAGTGGAATGGAAATGCGTACTGCGCCACGACTAACTCTGGCACAGCCGCACTGCACATGTGTGTCGTCGCTTGTGATTGCGGCCCTGGCGATCAAGTGATCGTGCCTTCGTACTCGTGGTCATCTACCGTCACCTGCGTGCTGCACCACAATGCAATACCTGTCTTCGTGGACACTGATTTCGACACTATGAACATGGATGTTGACAAGATAGAGCAGGCTATCACACCTAAAACCAAGGCGATAATTGCAGGGCACATGCACGGTTTGGCAGTAGATATGGACCGCGTGATGGACATAGCCAATCGCCATGGCTTGAAGGTCATCGAGGACGCGTGTCAGGCACACGGAGCTACTTTTGGAGGGCGGAAGGTCGGCACGATGGGCCACTGTGCTGCGTTTAGCCTCAACCAGAACAAGTGCCTGTGCGGCGGCGAAGGTGGTATGTTCGTCACCGATGACGAGGACATGATGTTCAAGGCCCGGCAGCTATGGTCGTTTGGCGAGACACGCACACCTGCCGAAACCCGTGACTATCACGCATACGCGCTGGGGTGGATGTACCGCAACAACGATCTGAGCGCTGCCTTCGGACGTGCCCAATTGACCCGCCTCGACCAGTATCTTGAGGAGCAGAAGGCCAATGCACTGCGCCTGAGCGAGTGCCTGCAAGGCGTGCCCAACCTGATTTTGCCTATCGAACCGGAGGGGCACGGGCACAACTGGTACAACTACACTATTCGTTTTGACATGGAAGCGCTCGGTCACAGCCATGATGCTGTTGACTTCCGAGACAAGCTGGTCAAGACCTTGCGCGCCGAAGGGGTAGAGACTGGCGTATGGCAGAGTTACATGCTACCTCGCATGACCGTCTTCCAAGCTAAGAACGGCTATGGCTACGGCTGCCCGTGGACCTGTCCTCACGCTACCGAGGTGGATTACGCACCGGAGAACTTCCCGGTGGCTGACCGTCACGCCGGCTGGCATACCGGCATGACCACACCTCTACGCTCTCCCAACGGCCCGGAGGTCGCCGAACTGACCGCTGCCGGTATCCGAAAGGTGATGGAGAACGTAGAGCAGCTCGATGAGGTGGACTGGGAGGCGCAAAAGTGAGTCTGTGCGCGGGCTTTGCGGAAACAGACATCACTCCCCCGATCGGAACACGTAAAATCGGGTGGATAATCAGGATCGTCTCTGACGAGGTGCTCGATCCGCTATATGCTCGCGCAGCCGTGTTCGCTGACGGCTCCGCCCGGATCGGTTTTGTCCAGTTGGATACTCTCAGTGTCCGCTGGACCACGACTGCCGATATCCGCCATCGCATACAGGAGCGGTACGGCTTCCCAGGCGAACATATCATGGTATCGGCAACCCACAATCACGCAGGCCCGGCTGTCTCCGGCTCTGACGGCTACCGCGATGAGAAGTATGTCGAGACCCTGGTCGAGAAGGTTGTCGCGACGTTTGGGCAGGCCCTCGATAGTATGGTGTCAGCGGAAATCGGCATCGGGCGGACCGTGGAGTTCGATATCACCGCCAACCGTCGCCTCATCATGCGTGGAGGGACGGTAAAAACGCATGGCACATTCGATGACCCTGACGCACTCTGCTTCGAAGGTCCGATTGACCCGGAATTGGCCGTCATAGCAGCGCGTTCACCTGCAAACGGTGCTGTGCTCGGAGTGCTCGTCAATTTCGCCTGTCATCCTACGCACCACGGTGGCGAGACGACTCTGAGTGCCGGTTTCCCGGGCTGTCTGGCTGCCGAACTTAAGCGGCAGGAAATTCCGGTGACGATGTACCTTAACGGTGCATGTGGCGACATCCATTTCAGCGACCCCACCGGACGGCGCCCTCCTCTGAGCAAAGAACAGCTCGGAACGGCGTTGGCAGGCGATGTCACGCAGGTTCTCTACGGCCTGGACTATGTGGATGATATGCCGTTAGGAGCTGCAAGCACCACTGTACAACTGCCCTACCGTCAGCCTACTGAGGATGATATCAAGGGCACGGCCAGGGGGGCCCAGCGTTTCGTGGACCCGAACGTGTATGATCGACAGATGCCAGCTCTTCTTGAGCGCATCAAAACCCGTGGCACTCAGCCGGCCGAGGTACAGGTGCTGTTCATGGGCGACCATGCCCTTGCCGCCATTCCTGCCGAATACTTCGTCCAGAACGGGCTTCGCATCAAAGAAGAGGCGGCGCCAACTCATGCCCTGGTAGTCAGTTGTGCCAACGGCATGGTCGGTTACGTGCCACATGCCGAAGCATTCAAACGCGGTGGCTATGAAACCACTTTTGGCATGGGCACCCGTCTGGCGCCTGAAGCCGGGGACATCCTGGCTGATGCAGCTATAGATCTGATCAAACAAGGAGCAGTCAAATGAAGATCTCCATGATGAGTTATACCATGGCCCGAGGCGTGCCGGCGGGCGAATTCGATGCCAGGCAGCTTTGCGAATTCACACTGGAGTTGGGCTTGGAAGGCGTAGATTGGGTATCCACCTATCAGTATGAGCCCTCAGAAATTCGCGCGCTCATGGATGATCATGGCCTGAAGACGGTGGCTCATACCTTTTTCTGCGATCTAAACTTCCCCACTTCAGAGGAGCGTGCTGACGGACGCGATACGTTCAAGCGCGGCATAGAGGCGGCCGTCACCCTGGGCACCGATATCGTCATGTTACCGGTTAGCGGCAAGGAGGAGCTCAGTCGTGACCAGTCGCGTGACAACTATCTGGCAGGCCTGGAAGAGGTCATCGAGTTTGCCGATGATGCGGGAGTGACTGTCACGATAGAGAATTTCCCGAGCCGACACAGCCCCTTCATCACTTCTGCTGACATGAACTCGTCCGTGGAAAGGATACCACAGCTTCGTGTGACCTACGACAACGGCAACGTAGCTACCGGTGGCGAAACTGGTCCGGAGGGCTTCATCAACAGCGCACCCTACATCGTACATGCGCACTTCAAGGACTGGAAGCAGTGCGACCCTGACGCCCCCGGTGCTATGCTGTTTCTCGATGGCAAGTACCGGCGTGCGGAACTGGTTGGCGACGGCGATGTGGACCAAATCGGATGCCTCCGAGCTATGCATCAGCACGGTTACACGGGATACATCAATTTCGAGTATGAAGGCTCGGAGATGACCCCGCACGATGCTACAGTTGAGGGTGTTCGCCGCATGAGTGAGTGGATAGATATGGTGGTGCAGGAAGACGTCTGAGATCGCCGGACAACTGTCCCACTGCCTGATATACCAACACACAGGCTGATGCGCGTCGCAAGTGCCCGCTATAGTTGTGGTACGCAAGCTGTTGCCGATAGTTCGTGTACATGCTTCCTCGGCGCGCGCAGTTGAGTGCGCCCCACTCCGGGAGGTTGGTCGGCTATAAGCCGGACACTTGCGGATGCGAGTGCAGTATCGCCAACTGAGTGTGGCAGATCTGAGGACACCCGGTGCCCACGGAATCGGAAACACGGCTGATGCATCGCGGTTAGCACCCGTGATGCTAGGCCAGCACCGCAACCATTTTCCGTTGCATGAAAAAGCATCTCAAAGCAGACCCTGCTAGCAGACACTACCGCTTATGTAGGAGCGTCGTATATGAAGACACTCAAATGGTGGGAAAAACCCATACGTATGGGGCGGCACGAATGGATGGCCGACCTGGCGCGTGTCAGGGAGATGGACCTCGACGAACTGGCACGTAGCCATGCACAGGACTGGCATATCAACTGTGAATGGATCATCGGCACCCCGGGCATCGCTCCGGGACTGGGCTGGATGACTACCTTCAATTCAGACAAGTTCGAGAAATATCCTGAGCTTGGCGACTTCGACATGCTACGCGAGTACATACCCCATGCCAGGAAGCATGGCATCCATCCGCTGTCATACCTGAACATGCACTGGTATTCCTTCGAGTTTGGCGAAAAACATCCTGACTGGGTTCAGATTATGGCCGATGGGCGCGAGTACGGCCGGGTCAACCCACTTTATGGCTCGGGCACAACGCTGTGTATCAACAGTCCGTGGAGAGAGTGGGCCTTTGACCTGATCAGGGAGGCGATGAAGACAGGCCTTGATGGGGTGTTTCTGGACGGACCGGTGATATACCCCGATTGCTGCTACTGCGAAGCCTGCCTGGCCCGCTTTCATAGTCTGTATGGTCAGGAGCCGCCGCGCCAGGAGGACTGGACCGACCCGATGTACAAGCAGTTCATCAGTTTCCGCGAGCAATCTATGGCTGAGTTTCTCCGCGATGCCGGGGATGCCATGCGCGAGGTGAACTCCGAAGGGGTTATCTTCCTGAATGCCGGAAGCTGGCACGGTGGGGCCTGGAGAGTGGCGCGCGATATCGCAGCCGTGGGGCCGTATCAGAACTTCAACGGAGCTGAGGCGTTTTATCATCTCAACCGTGAGACCCCGACACTGTTCTGGTCACTTGCCGCCAAGCATCTGGTGGCTGGTGGCAAGCCGGCGATCGTCTTCGTACACCACTGTCTGGGGGCCTGGCATTATCTGCCGCTGCCCGAGATCGAGCTGAAGGTGGCCGCTGCCCAGACCGTGGCGTGCGGCTCAGGGACCTGGCTGGCGGTTTTCGATTACTCGCTGGACAACTCTCCCGAAGAGACCGTCGCCCCAATGCGAGACATCAACAGTTTCCTGCGCAAATGCGAACCGTTTTGTACCGGCGCTGAATCGGCGGCAACTGTTGCCCTGTTGTATTCCGGCCAGAGTGCGAAATACTATCTGTCGCAGATTGACGAGCTGTTCACAGATGTGGACACCACTACAGAGGAGGATCTTACCTTCCGCAGCGGCAGCGGTGAGAAGATAGCCAACTGGAGTGCCCGCAAGAGCCGCTGTGACGGATGGCAGAGCAGTGCCTATGAGGGTTGGTTCTCTGCTCTGACCCGGCAGCACATCCCCTTTGACGTGATACTCGAGGCGGGCCTCACAGACGGTACGCTGGACCGCTACGAGACACTCATCATCGGCAATGCTTCATGTTTGAGCGCTGAACAAAAGCAGGCGATAACTCAGTTCGTCGAGCGCGGCGGCAACCTCGTGGCCGAGGGCGAGGCCGGACGGTATGATGAGCAGGGCAACTCTGCCGACCACGACCTGCGCGGACTGCTTGGCTACACTGAGATTGCAGGCGCTTTCGTGCCTGCCACCACCGAAGAGTACGTGGACCTGGGCGATGCGGCCCACTCTGTGCTGCAATATTTCGCGGCCGGACAGTGGCTGCCGCGTCCGGTCAACGCCCTGCAGGTCACACCCACCGCTTCGGCCAACGCAGTGGGCCACTACATGAACCCCATCGGTCGAGTCTACACTCGGCCGCAGGGCACTTCAGATTGGCCGGCGCTCCTGTGCAGCAAGCCGGGAGGCCGTGTGGTCTACTTCGCAGGACTGTTCGGCGAGTTTTACGGGACATACAAGGCTGAGCAGATCGAAAAGTTGCTTTTCAGCGCAGTCCGTTGGGCACATGGCAAGCCTATGCCGATGCGTGTCACCGCACCACCAACCGTTGAAGTCGAATTATGGAGCCAGCCGGACGAGCACCGTGTTATCATCCACCTGGTGAACAACACCGGCGACATGCAGCGACCGATGACTACTATCATCCCGATCAGCGATCTGGTTGTCGAGCTGGATTGTCCCGATGTTATGCGTGCCTGGTCTGTGCGGGGTACGCAGGTGCAGATGGAGGCTATCGACGGCGGAGTGAGACTGCACACCGATCTGCCAGATGTGTACGATTTGCTCATAGTTGAGTTGCAGTAGTAATCGACCTGGAATCGCTGCCGTCAGGCAAGATGCTCCAGTTGGCATGAAAGGTCATATCGTGTGAGATACTTCAGTATTCCGCTTGCGCTTGCGCTGGCCTGTGTCGCCATGGCGCAGCCGCCGTCCCGAGGCAAAAATCTGCTGGCAAATCCCAGTTTCGAGGCAGTTCGAGGCGGACTGGCAACTGACTGGCAGCCCAACAGAAGCGGCTACAGTCTCAGCCGAGACGGTTCTTACGACGGACAGATGGCTATCGAGATGAAGTCTGATTCTTCGTCAGCATCTTACGCTGCCATGCAGCGTGTGGTGTTCGAGCCAGCAGTGCGCCACCCGCTCAGAGTGTCAGGCTGGAGCCGGGCTGAGAACGTCCAGGGGCAGGATTACTGCCTGTATGTGGACTGCTGGTATGCCGACGGCACTAATCTCTGGGGCCAGCGTGTTGACTTCGACCACGGTACTCACGATTGGCAATACGCGGAGCTCATTTTTGAGCCGGAAAAGCCGGTCACTCGGGTGCACGTATACGCGATGCTGCGCAACTGCACCGGCCGGGCTTGGTTCGACATGCTAGAGTTCAGTTTGATCCCACTGGAAGTGGCCTGGGAACAGGTGTCGCCAGCGCTATATGGCGGGAACAGCATAGACTACAGTGCACGCCTGTCACTGCCATGCGACTGGGTGGCTTTGGTGCTACAAAACAACCAGCCCGTCTACTCAACCAGCGGCCATGGCACGCACGTGTCGCTGGGGTGGTCAGGTACTGATGACAGCGGTCGTCTGTTGCCCGGTGGGCGTTATAGCGTGCGCTTGCTGGCCACTGACAACTGGCTGCACGAGAACATGAGTCATGACCGGGCGGTGACAACACCCTCGGGCGCCTCACGCGGTTATGGAGCCTGGACATGCACTGCCATGGAGCGCGTCTTCGTGGATACAGTACCGCCCGATCCACAAGCCCCCTTGAGTGCTGCGATAGCTCTGGCACGCAACGAACGAGAGAGTTTTCAGGTGGTCCTTCGTGCTGCCCCGGGGCAGAACCTGGAGAACTGTACAGTCAGACTGGAGGATCTGACGGGACCTCGCGGGGAAAAAATTGCAGCGTCACAGATCCAGTGGCAGCAGGTAGGGTTTGTCAACATCCCCCGGTTGCATGCGCACAGCCGAATACGCGACGCTTCGTCAGGTTGGTGGCCAGATCCGCTGCTGCAAGTGGAGAGTTTCAGTGTGCCTGGAGGCACTACCCAATCACTGTGGTTTACGGTGTATGCGAAGCCGGGCATATCGTCAGGCACCTATCAGGGTTATGTCACCATATCGCCTGCGAATGCAGAACCTGTACGAATACATGTAGAGGTACTCGTTTACGATTTCGATCTGCCCATGCAGCCTCATCTCAATACCGCTTTCTCGTTGATGGACGGCTTCCTGGAGAAGCTCTACGGTAGCTGCACGACAGAGTTGCGTCGTGCGTATGGCGACTTCATGCTGGAACACAGGCTTAATCCCGACGATATCTCACGTACCGATCCTCCGGACCTGGAAGATTTGGCGTACTATTCCCGCCGAGGGATGAATACCTTCAACGTATTGCAGTTGGCCGAACACCGTGGTGACAAAGCCTGGGTGTGGCAGAGCGGGTTATGGGTCTACACTCCGGAATTCAAAGCTAACCTCATCAGTCGATTGGATCCGTATGTAGCCGCACTCAAACGTCGCGGCATGGCGGACAGGGCATACATATATGGCTTCGATGAGGTGGGCGAGAAATACCGGGCAGTGGTCAGCGAGTACTTTGCCATGGTCAAGCAACGCTACGGTCTTCCCACATTGACCACCGCTCTGGTACCACTTGAACCAGGGCATCTGAGAGAGCTCAACATAGACTGGGTTTGTCGGATCACCTCGAAATACGATTTGGCGGACGCTGAGAGATGCCGGCGGGCAGGTCACGAGGTCTGGGCCTATGTCGCATCGGTACCCCGAGCACCCTATGCAAACTGGCTGGCTGATGACCCTCTGATCGAAGCGCGGGTGCTTGGCTGGCAGAGCTATCATCAGAAGTTTGACGGCCTGCTTTACTGGGGTGTCAACATGTGGCAGATGGCCCGAAACGACCACATCATAGATCCCGCGCAGGATGGCCCTCGTCTGAAATGGAGCATCACCACGGGTACAGAGGGCTGGCGGGGTGCCACGCACGGAGATGGCTTGCTGGTGTACCCCGGTAAGGACGGCCCTATCGGCAGCATTCGTCTGGCAGCAATCCGTGATGGACTGGAAGACTATGATTATCTGGCGTTGCTGGCCGAACTTGAGAGCGACCCGGAAGCCGCACGTCGGGCATGTGTGCCTGTCACTGAAGGCCTCACAGCTTTCACGCATGACCCTGCGCGTCTGTACAGCCAGCGTGACCAGGTCGCGCGGCGCATCGAGCAGTTGCTGGCTCGACGCACTCGGTCGCAACGGTAACCGTCGTTACTGCGGTACTCCATAATCTATCGGGGACTATCGTGCGTGGACTATCAGACCTGCCCTGAAAAGCTGGTGTGATGCCAGCATGCCACAGTGGGCGTGGAGTGGTGCCGGTGCTCGGTGCGTAAGACCGCCGGAAGGAAGACCGATTGTGTTGCGAAGTGGTGGGGTGCATGATGCAGGTTGGAAGCTGAGGGCGGCCGCACATGGGGGCCATGCCAGGCGGTAGCAGAACAGTCCGTCGGGCAGCTCAGGCGTGAGGAAGATGCGCGTCGAAGGAAGATGAGCGGTTGCGGGTGTGCCATTCTGCAGCATAGCCATCACGTTCATCACCGTGTAGTTTGATTGTGACGCTTTGCGCGACGGTATTGGCACTGCATGCATGTGAGTCGCGCTGGCATGGTCGCAAGAGACGATGTTTCGGCTACAGTTCCATCAACTTAGTCATGATTTTATCGCAGGGGTGACCCACATGATCGAAACGCACATGCTGTCCGCTGATGTGGTGGTGGTCGGGGGTGGTCTGTCGGGGGTTGCATCTGCAATCGCTGCAGCGCGGCTCGGTGCACGGACGATACTGGTGCATGATCGCCCGATGCTCGGTGGCAACACTTCCAGCGAAATCCGCGTCCATGCTGGAGGAGCTGACCGATCCGGTGCTCGTCCGCACTGCCGGGAATCCGGCATCATGGACGAGATCCGCCTGGAAGAAGCCGCCCGCAATCCACAGCGCTGTGCTCAGATGTGGGACTTGATACTGTACGAAAAATGCCTGCAGGAGCCCAATCTTAGCCTATATCTGAATACCACCTGTGTGGCAGCACACGTGCGGCCCGCAGAGACCGATAGCCAAACCAGCGTAGATGAACCACTTCCATCCGCGGAACGCGCTGCCGCCGCTGTTCTCCGCAACCCACAGTCACAAATCGAGCATATCGAGGCTACTCGCGAGTCCACCGAGGACCGCTTCATCATTCGCGGGCGGTTTTTCGTGGACTGCACTGGTGATGGGCGGCTGTCTGTTCAGTCTGGAGCACAGTGGCGCCATGGACGAGAAGGGCCGGACGAGTACGGCGAACCCCATGCACAGGGGCCTGATAACAGGACGATGGGTGCCTCGCTCATGTGGGTGGCCGAAGACGTCGGAGTGCCTGTACCGTTCACGGCCCCAAGCTTTGCCCGAAAATTCACCGATGATGACCTGCCACACCGAAAACACATAGACCTGGACCATGGCTACTGGTGGATTGAGTACGGCGGCGAACTCGACACGGTGAAAGACAAGGAAGCTATCCGGGATGAGTTGATGGCTTGCCTGATGGGTGTATGGGATCACGTCAAGAACGGTGGACGCCATGGTGCTGACAACTGGGTTTTGAAGTGGTTCGGGTGGCTGCCGGGGCATCGTGAGTCGCGACGGATTATCGGCGATCTGGTACTCACGGAAAACGACCTGATGAACTCGGTACTATTCGAGGATAGAGTGGCTCACGGCGGCTGGCCCATGGACACCCATCCACCCGGTGGCATCTACAGTTCAGAGCCGCCCGCCACTTTTTTGCAGATGCCTGACATCTACTCAATCCCTCTGCGTGCACTGTACAGCCGTGATGTGGGCAACCTGTTTATGGCAGGCCGTTGCGCCTCGTGCACCCACATGGCTATGTCTTCGACGCGACTGGCGGCGACCGGAGCCGTGATGGGGCAGGCGGTGGGCACCGCGGCGGCGATGTGTTGTGCCCGCGATTGCACTCCTCGCGAACTGGTGCAGCATCATATCCACGATTTGCAGCAACAACTACTACGTGATGACCAGTACATCATAGACTTGCCTGCTGAAGATCCCGATGATCTCACACGTGGAGCAAGTGTGGCTGCTTCGTCTGAAAGCGTCGGCTGTGAAAGCCACAAGCTGCTTGACGGTGTGACCCGTATGCGCCATGGCGACACCCATCAGTGGGCTTCTGACCTGCAGCAGGCCATGCCGCAGTGGCTGGAGATCAAGCTGCCCTCGGTGCGCGAAGTCAGCCAGATACACCTGACGTTCGACAGTGGCTTCAGCAGGCCGCTGGCACTGACCCATCAGGATTCCTTCAACGCCAGGATGTTTCGTGGGCCACAACCGGAGACGGTTTCAGACTATGTGATCGAGTTCGGCAGTGGAGGCACACTCACAGAACTGGTGCGTGAAACGGGCAACTATCAGCGAAAACGGGTGCATCACATCGCTCCGGTGACCGCCGATACCGTCCGCATCACGATTCACCGGACAAATGGCGACCCGTCAGCCCGCATATATGAAGTACGGATGTATGCTTGATACTACACGGACATGTGGCTTCCACTTGAGTGTCGTGGAGAAATGGAGCGGTACGTATAGGCAACACGAGAGGATAGGAGGAGCAGCATGTGGGCAGCAAGAATGCTAGTAGTAGCATCGCTATTTATGATGATGGAGGCTTGTGCGATGGAACGTGGTCTGAATTCTAGTATAGACGAGGGATTGATCGGTTACTGGAAACTGGCTGGAGACTGTCAGGACTACTCAGGGCAGGACAACCATGGCATCTGTCAGGGGGTATTGCTGGATGCTGCGGGCCCTGATGGCACTCGCGGCCAGGCGGCCCTGTTCAACGGCCGTGATAGCTACATCGAGGTGCCGCATAGCCCGTCGTTTGATTTTGGCACCGACGATTTATCTATCAGTCTCTGGATCAAAACCAGAGACAGCCTGGACGATGTCATCGGTGACATCCTCAGCAAATTTGACCCCGAGCGACGACGTGGTATCAACTTCACGGTCATGCACCATGCTGGTTGCACTTCGAGTCAGTCCAACTATCGTCACCTGCTGTTCGGGATTGACGACGGGCGTATCGAGCAAGACTGGACAGATTGTGGCAGGCCTGGTGAGGGCATCTTCGTCTCCGCTATGACCGTATTCGACGGCAGTCTGCATGTGGGCACCTGTGAGCCGGAAGAGGGCCAGGCGGGACACGTCTATCGCTACCTGGGCGGCACTGACTGGGAGGATCTGGGCAGCCCGGACGCCAGCAACACCGTCATGGCGATATGTGTCTACCAGGGCCGTCTCTACGCTGGCACAGCCCGATATGACACCAGGGGGTCTGCCCTGGCTGCTTCGCCAAATGAAAATCTCGGTGGCAGGGTCTACCGATATGAGGGCGATAAGCGCTGGACGGACTGTGGCCAACTACCCGATGCTACCGCTACATATGCGCTGAGCGTGTATCGCGATCGGCTCTATGGGATTGCCATGTATAGTCCCGGAGTATTTGTTTGGGACGGCGGCACTGGCTGGGACTACTGCGGCACTCCTGGTGATGAGCGCTCCATGGCCCTAGCTGTTCACGACGGTTTTCTGTGGGTCAGTGGCAACGGCAGCGCCGGTGTGCTCCGCTATGAAGGCGGTACCCGGTGGCACTTTTGTGGCAAGCAGGAGGACAACTCCCAAACCTACTCGTTTGCCATTCATCGTGGGGACATGTATGTCGGCACCTGGCCTGACGGTAGTGTCCATCGGTACGAGGGAGGCACTGACTGGCTCAACGTAGGTCGCCTGGGCGAGGAGCGCGAAGTCATGGCCATGACCATCTACAACGGAAAACTCTATGCCGGCACTCTACCTCTTGCGCAAGTCTACCGCTACGATGGCGATGACAACTGGAGGCTCACAGGCCAGATAGATGACACTCCAGATGTAACCTATCGCCGGGCCTGGTCGATGGCGGTCTACGGGGGCAAACTGTATGCCGGGACGCTCCCGACAGGCCGGGTCTGGAGTATGGAGGCAGGCAAGAGCGTCACCTATGACCGAGAGCTTCCGTCAGGATGGCGACACCTGGCTGCGGTCAAGGAAGGCACACGGCTTCGTCTCTATCTCGATGGTGCTCTGGTGGCTACTTCAACCGACTTTGTACCTGCTGATTATGAACTCGCCACTGATCAACCGCTCAAGATCGGCTTCGGTGCACATGACTATTTCCGTGGCAGCATGCGTGAGCTAAGAATGCATCGCCGGGCGCTGTCAGATCAGGAAGTTGCAGAGCTATATCGAGGCCAGTGACCGAGTTTGACGTGAAGAGCTGACGCTTTCCAGACTTCATTCGGGGAGGAGCACCGCTCCTCTTACTGAGGTTGTGCGCGTAGCGGTGCTCTGCCAACTACATCGCTTATATTGTGGTCGGGAAAAGGGTATCGCTTTTGCGGTGGCGAAATCAACACTATAAGAGCAGTGAGCATCAGCCGGCTACGGTAACGGCTCGCAGGCTCAGTTAAGGCAGAACATGGACCTCGGAACACTCGGCGATCTCACATCCGGCCTGAACCAGGTGCTGATCGGAGTACTTATTTGGGTTGTACTGGCATGGAGCATGGTGTGGACGGGCATCGCGCTGTGGATGGCGGCCCGTCGTGACCAACTGGCCTGGTTTGTCGTCTTGCTTGTGGTCAATACTGTTGGAATTCTGGAGATAATCTACATATTCGTCATCGCACCTCGCCGGCAGGAACTGAGAAAGCCTTGATCGCACGTATATACTATCAGACCCGCGATACACCGGGCACAGGTATGATGTTCGCATGAAATTCGCGTTCGTTGAACTGCCAGCTCGGACACTGGAGCGATAGCAGCAGCGCCGATAAGATCACCAGACTTCATCACTACATCACAAGTTATTTTGCCTGGCAAGCGAGTTGAGAGGAGAACGAGATGTTGACTTCGGAAGATGTGAAGAAGTACTCCAAGGCTATGGGTGCAGACCTGGTCGGGATAGGCAGCGTGGACCGCTGGGAAGGGGCGCCGATACAGATGGATCCGCGCCAGATCATGCCGGAGGTCAAGTCGGTCATAGCGTTTGCCTTTCGCATCATGCGTGGCAGCCTGCGTGGCATAGAGGAAGGCACTTTTTTCAGCAACTACTCATCTATGGGTTATGGTGGGCTGAACTGGCTATACATCCCTCACGCGATGATCAACATCGCCAAGTTCATCGAGGATGAGGGCTACGAAGCCATTCCGTACGGCCATCTGAGCCCCTGGCGAGCGATAGACCACCACGGCAATCTGCGCGACGAATACAGTCGTCCGGTAGCACCCGGTAGAGCAGCGCCCGATGTCATGGTGCATTTGCGGATTGCGAGTTTTCTTTGTGGCCTGGGGGAGATCGGCTACTCAAAGCTTTTCCTGACGCCTCAATTCGGCCCTCGCCAGCGGCTTGGGATAATACTCACCGATGCGGAGCTGGAACCGGACCCGATTTACGACGGGCCACAGCTCTGCGACCGCTGCATGCTTTGTGTCTCTGAGTGCCCCGCCAACGCGATCAAGACTGACGAGACCGTGAAAGTCACTATCGCAGGTCACGATCTGGAGTGGGGTGATATTGACCTTGAGAAATGTCGGCTCGAGTTCCGCGGCGGCATACCAACAGAAGATGGCGAGAAGGGCGAATACCTGTCAGGGCGCGACGACGTCAAACCCGGTCCGATTTCCCCGTTCTATAAGAAGCCGGCAAATGTGTATGAATACGGTGAAGGGATATGCGGTGGTAAGGGCTGCATTCGTGCCTGCATGATCCATCTCGAGCAAAAGGGAGTCATCGGCAACAAGTTCCACGAACCGTTCCGGCGCCGCAAGCAGTGGCAGGTAGACTGGTCCGTTGAGCCGGACACTGCAACCGGTGGCGCAGAATAGCCAGCGGCCTGATGTCATGAAAGGCGGAGGTATGCGTTTTTCGGTAGGCTACCAGCTACCCGGAGAGGACGACGATGCTCTTGTCGAGATAGTCGCCGACTACCTCGATCACATCACCGAGGTCTACTTCCCCTGGGCTGACCAGCCGTCCGGTCGAGCTCCCCTGTCAACCAGCCACGGCTACACCGACTGGACCGCGCAAGAGCGGCTAGAGGCTGATCTACGCGCTTTTCGGGAGATGGGGATCAGGCTGGATCTTCTGTTCAACGCCAACTGCTATGGCGGCGCCGCCATCAGTCGGCGGTTGGCGAATCAAGTCCGATCAGTGATAGACCATCTTGGAGAGGTAGTCGGCGGAGTTGACGTGGTAACCACTACCTCTCCGTTCGTAGCCCACACCATCAAAAGCCACTATCCTGACATCGAAGTACGCGCCTCCGTGAACATGCGACTCGGTACTGTGATTGCGATGCAGCAGATGGCCGACCTGTTCGACAGCTACCATGTCCAGCGTGACTACAACCGCGATCTGGATCACCTGGCCGAATTGAAGTCATGGGCCGACAGTGCCGGTAAGCGGTTAGTGATGCTGGCCAACAGCGGCTGCCTGGCGTTCTGCGCGGGTCAGAGCTTCCACGACAACATGGTAGCTCATGAGTGTGAGATAGACGCAGCGACAAACGTGACCGACTGGATCCCCCACACCTGCTGGCGGCTCATGCGCGATCCGACAAACTGGCCGATGCTGCTGCAAAGCACCTGGGTGCGGCCTGAAGACTTGCACTACTATGAGAGCCTGTTTGACGTCGTGAAGCTGGCCACACGCATGCACGCCCGCCCTCGCATGGTGGTGGATGCGTATGCCCGCGGGGTATATCGCGGCAATCTGTTAGATCTGTTAGAACCCGGCCTGGGGTTGGCCCTGGCTCCGCATCTGCTGGACAACCAGCGCTTCCCTGCCGACTGGTTCGAACGCACCAGCCGCTGTGATCGTCGCTGCCACACCTGCAACTACTGTGCGGAAGTGTTGGAGCAGGTGACTGTGACGGTGGGGTAGTAGACCATCCGTGCCCATGTCTATAGAGAAGCAGGATACCATGACTGAGCTGGCCCGGCACCCCCGGCTTTTCGTTCGACCAGAGGATATCTCAGCGATTGACAGGCGGCTGCATGACAGCCATCCGGTGGCTTCGATGGCAGGAAATCAGTATCAGGCAGACCTCAAGGAAGCCTGCGCTGAAGTGACGTGTCACACTGCCGAAACGGGACACAACTGGCACCTTCTGCGAATGCGAGAGCTGCAGAGACGACTGGTGACGGTGCTGGTTGAGTGCCTGCGCAATCCGGACAGTGACAGTCGCGGGTTGGTGGTCGAGTATCTGAGGCTGGCGGCAGGCTGGCGACACTGGTCATGGATTGACTGGCGGCGCAACCCCGATCAGCCCACCGACTTGTATGACCTTTCTTTCGGCGAAATCGGCATGACGCTGGCGCTGGTGTGGGACTGGCTGCACGACCAATTGACTGACGAAGAGAGCACCCTGCTTCTGCAGATGGCGCACCGGCACTGTACTGCCTTCCTGCGCGCCTACGAAAAAGATACTAACTGGTGGGCTTCCGTTAGGCATAGCAACTGGACGGCAGTGACCTGCGGCGGCGCAGGGATGCTTGCCCTGACCATGTGGGAGCAGTTGGAGCAGGCTGAGGAGATACTTGAGAGGGCAGAAGCGGGCATGGAGGTATTTTTCGGCTCGCTGGGCGATGATGGCGGGTGGCCCGAGGGAGTTGGCTACTGGAATTACGGCATGCGATACGGCTTCCTGTACCTGCTCAGCCACGAAGCGGCTTTCGGGCGCCCACACCCGCTGATGGCCCGCAAAGGAGTGCGAAATACCGCTCTGTTTCCGTTGATTTTTGCTCCTGGTGGCAAAGCGGCGGGGTTTGGCGACTCAAATGGTTTCAGAGCCATGCCCTTCCACTACCGTATATTGCACAGGCTGGGCCTCGGCGATTGCCTGCCCATGCTCGACGACATAGCCGGGTCCGAGCGCGCTTTCGGTAGTGGTGGCTGGCCGGCAGGGGCACTATACGAGCTGCTGGGGCCGACTGACCGTCATCAGGTTGCGCGAGTGCCTCCGGTAGCTGCTGACGGGCTGCTGGATGATATAGGCTGGGGCTACATGAGCGAGGGCTTCCCGCGTCCTGGGAGCTTTGTGTCGATTCGTGGGGGCAGCACCGATGTGCCACACGCTCAGGCCGACCTGATGTCATTCTGGCTGCAAACACCTGATGAACAGTTGCTGGTGAACGCTGATGACGGGGCGTATCTGGACACAACCTTTTCGGCACAACGCCATGAGTTGTACGGATGTGGCCCGCTGAGCAAAAATACCATCCTGCTCAACGGTGTGGGCATACCACCTGAGAGTACTAGCCGCACGCGAAGTTTCCAACACGAAGGACACTTCGTGGTGCAAGTGGATACGACGGATTGCTTCACCGGATCATATCAGGATCAGCCTACCACTCAGCGCTGTTGCCGCAGTTTCGTGAACCTGGGACAGGGGCGGTATCTGGTCGTAGATCGAGTGCGTTTCACCAACGAAGGTCAATTCGAGACCCGCTTCCACACTCTATTGCCGGTCGAAATTGACCATGAACGCGAGGTAGCGACGATTTCCGGTCGGAATTCGACTGCCCGTCTGCGGTTTGCGTGTACTGAACCGGTGGCCATCCGTGCAGGGCTCTCTACTCCTGTGCAGCCCAGTCAGCAGGCTGATGCCATACTCCAGGTGCAGAGCGCAAAGCTGGTTCGGGAGTTGACCCTGGTCACCCTGATGGAGCTGCACGACGATCTGTCGCCGATAGCCATCAGCCTGACGAGTGGCGCGCTATCGGTAACACAAGACGGTGGGCGACTGTGCACACTGCCACTGGATGATGCGGGCGATCCGTTCGGCCAGTTCTAGCGTAGTAGAGTGGCCACAGAGCAATATTTTATGCGCAGAAGAGCGCTAGGCTCACAGCACAGGAGCGTCCTGATGAGCGACCCGAGCAAGGATTAGCTGATTAGCTGCAGCACCTCTTCGGTTTTCTCCCGCACCAGCTCAGCATCGCCGCGTGCCTCTACGTTCAGACGAATCACAGGCTCAGTGTTAGAAGTGCGCAAGTTGAACCGCCAACTATCGCCGAACGTCATCGAAAGCCCGTCAGTTTCGTCTATGTCCGGCTCCTGGGGTTCGTAGTGCGCACGTACCCGGGAGATGGCCGCTTGCTGGTCCTGCACCTGCCGGTTGATCTCGCCGCTGCACGGATGCAGCGCGGCCCTCTCGGCAACTAGTTCTCCGAGTGGCTTGCCGGTGCGGCTGATGATTTCGGCCACCAGCAGCCAGGGGATCATACCGGAGTCGCAGTAGTAGAAGTCACGGAAGTAGTGGTGCGCGGACATTTCTCCGCCATAGAGGGCATTTTCGGCACGCATGCGTTCTTTTATGAAAGCATGGCCGGTCTTGCTCTGTACTGGAATACCACCAGCCGCCTCGACCATCTCTATCGTGTTCCATACCACACGCGGGTCATGGATGATGCGCTCACCGGGGTGGCCCTCCAGCATTCGCCGAGCCAGCAGGCCAACCAGATAGTAGCCTTCCACAAATGCTGCGTGCTCATCGAAGAAAAAGCAGCGGTCGAAGTCGCCATCCCACGCTACGCCGAGAGTGGCTTGATGCTCTTGCATAGCTTCTATTGTCCTGACGCGACGTTCGGGCAGGAGCGGATTTGGCACTCCATGCGGAAAGTGGCCGTCAGGTTCGTGATCTACGAATATGAGCTCTAGCGGCAGCATCTGGGCCAGCAGATCAAGATATGGGCCTGCACAGCCGTTGCCTGCGTTGGTAACTATCTTCAGGGCATCCAGGGAACTGATGTCCACAAGACTAAGCACTTGCTGAAGGTAGGCTTCCGTGAAATCCTGGGGACGATCCGAGCCGTCCGTTGCACCGGTAGCGAAGCCGCCTTGCTCAACGATTGCCTGGATCTCGCGCAGTCCCGAGTCGCCGCTGATGGGTATCGCGTTTTCACGCACAAATTTCATGCCGTTGTGGTCCATCGGATTGTGGCTGGCGGTGATCATGATGCCGCCACCGATGCCGCTTTGAGCTGCGGCAAAGTAAACCACCTCTGTGCCACACAGGCCGATATCCAGCGTGTTCGCTCCTACTGTATGAAGCCCGCGTTTGAGCGCGTCGGCCAGCGCGGGGCTCGACAGCCGCACATCGTATCCCACAGCGACAGGCCCTTCGGGCCGAACAAAGGTCCCGTATGCCCGACCGATGTCGTAGGCCAGGTCTTCGTCAAGCTCATCGGGGACACGACCTCGGATGTCATAGGCCTTGAAACAGCGTGTTCTGGTCGCCGGATCGGTCATGGTCTGGTACACCCTTTCAAGCTTGCTCCGCCATTACGAGACGTGCATCTGCATTGTAGGCAATAACCATGCCTTCAATCAAGCCAAGGTCCGCAGAAGCAGGCACTATCGGAGCAAAATCCTGCAGTGATACTCCTCGTACTGCTGTCCCGTGGAGCACGCCTCGACGCAGTTGTCGCCAGACTCCCGGGTAGCCCTGGCTGGGGAGACAATTCAGAGCCTCAGGACAGTGTCTGCCTCTGCGCAACGCGAAAAGTGCGACAATCTGCGATAGCGATTACCGGAGTGTTTCTTCGAGTTGGCTGGAACTATACGCCTCGATCTTGTTCGCTTGACCACTCCGCCGCAGCTATATGGCCTCGCGTCGCATAAATCGCATCGCTACAAAGCCCGCATCTGCAATCAGCCCATCGGCCACATGAGTAGGATCTACAACCAGTACGTCTGGCGGGTCAAAAAGACAGCTTGCGGCCGCTACCATGGTGAATCCGGCGTCCTCGGCCATCCGGGTTGTCTGCTGGCAGGTGTAGAACTTCGCGATTGAGTAGTAGGGATGGCCGCTCTTCGATTTCTCTATGTATAGCCTACCCCAGGGGCTGTCTGCAGGCACGAGGCCGAGGATCAGGCTTCCCGTAGGACTCAGCACGCGTGCACACTCATCGAACGCCCGTACAGGGTCTGATAGGAAACAGAGGGTGACGACCATGAGCAGGAGGTTGCATGAGGCTGTTGCATATGGCAGCGCCTCAGCTACTCCGCAGCAGGTGCTGACACCCCGAGGCCGTGCCAATTGCAGGGCTGTGATAGATGGATCCACGCCGTGGTCAAAACCCAATGCTTCGGCGAATCGGCCGGTCCCCACGCCAATCTCCAGCCATGGGCGCTCTGCCGTCGGCAGTAGGCGGTGCAGGCAGTTGACCTCAGTCTCGAAAATCGGGCGTTTCTCGGGTGCATCAAACCATGTGTCGTATTTGTGTGCTAAATCATCGAACGGCGCTCCAAGCATGGCGTCTCTCTTTCTCTGGTTCATCAACCGTTTTCCGCAGATGAGCACAGCAGCACACTCGCGATCATCTCTGCGTTGGTTTGGGCGAGGTGTCACTACTGTTCACTTCGCTGCTCATCGTGTCCTGTGATTACATACGCCGTCCAGTGGCAGGCGCAAAAGTGCTGCATCCGACCTCTGGACGGCTTCATGTCGGAGAGCTCCAATTGCGCGGCTAACAAATCGCGCCGGTTGGCTGCATTCAGTGGCTCTGGATGAAGTTGCGGATGAATTCGGCCTGCGCCGGATGCTGGTCTATGATGCAGTTGCCCAGGATGTTGTAGCCGTCCAGACCGCCACTCTCCAGATGACGGACGATGGTATCAAGCTCAATTTGGAGGTAGTCTAACGGCAACGGACTTTGGCTGGGATAGTCGTGGATGTATACGCCCATGACTACGCGTTTATCTGGGAAGATTTCGTGACAGCGGCTGAGATACTCCTCCAGGTGTACCAGGTTCTGGTACTCCCATACCCACAGGTTGATCACGTCCACGGCATCCATCCAGTCTTTCCAGTACGGCTCATCTAACTCATGAGTGTATACCACAATCCACAGATCCAGGTCTGGATTGTGTTGGCAGAGCGCTTCCTTGATGCGTATAGGCGCATCCGGGGTAGCGTTGGCATGAGTTGCCACCCCGTGCGTGTCATCGATAAAAGCTGCCACCAGATTTGGGTATTCAAGTGAGAGACGGCTGACGTTTGCTGCCTCGGCCATAACCGTCTCAGGATTGTCGTCGCGCGACTGGCCAATAGCGAAGCGGCCTGTCTCACTTTTCGTCTCAAACCAAATCCACTTGGAGATGTCGGCAGTGATCTGTGGTACATGCGACAGCTTTTGCATCGCCACGTTGTTGTTGGGATGGAACATGTAGTTGGCGCCAGTTACGCCGAAATACTCCACTCCTTCGCCCACTCCATATATGGTCGGCAATAACTCGGGATCGCAACCGATGCCTTCCCAGACCCAGCCCTTCTGTTTCATGTCCACGCCTGCCATGACAATACACCTCCTCTTTGATCTCCGCACATCTCGTGCGTTCAGATGATAACTTTCGCGTTGCAGATAAGATTTCCTCCGCCGCATGCAGTTGGATGCCCGCCCGAAGCAGATTGTCAATATCATGAAATGAAAAAGCAGCGATGAGATCTTACTCACAAGTGCTCAGTCGGCATGGTAGTATTTTGTTGCGCTACTTAGGCTGGGGCGGTGTGTCACGACTGTGTTTTCGGGCACTGTCGGGCACCTAACGGGTGCTGGCGAGCGGCATTCCTGGCGGGATAGCTGAAATATCGTTTCGATTGCGTAGTTCGGAGGAAGAGAGGAGGAAAGTCGTTTGACAATAGTGAACTATACGCGCGTTCGAAAGATACGTTCTGATGCCTGTAATTGTGATGTTGTTTGGGCAGGAGAAGAGCTTGCGAGGCAGTCTGTACTGACGACGTAGATGTAGATGATGTAGATACTGATGACGTAGATACTGAGAGTTTTGCAGGAGGAAACATGGACCTGGGCATAACAGACAAAGTAGCAGTGGTTACTGGTGGTGCACGCGGTATCGGACTGGCGATTGTGCAACGGCTTATGGAAGAGGGCTGCCGGACAGTAGCTGTTGACATTGACCCCTCTGCAGCATCCAACCTGCCCGATGGGGCTATCTTCATGGCCTGCGATGTGAGTGACGAGCAGCAGTGTGAGCAACTGGTCAGGGATGTGGACCAGCAAGTCGGTTCACTCGACATTCTGGTCAACAACGCAGGTATACAGAGCACTCTCACCCTGGCGGAGGCTACGGTCGAAGACTGGGAGCGAGTGCTGAAGGTCAATCTGACCAGCGCTTTTATCCTGAGCAAGCTGGTAGTGTATGACATGAAGCGGCGAGGCTGGGGGCGCATCATCAACATCGGTTCGATGGCTGGTAAGGTCGGCGGCCTGACAGTCAGCGCCTCTTATGCGGGCTCTAAGGCAGGGATGATGGGCTTGACCAAGTCGGTGGCCCGTACCGCCGCGCCGCAGGTGACATGCAACATCATCTGCCCGGCCTTTATCTCCACCGCGATGACCAGCTCTGTCACGAAAGCCGAGTACTCCCGCCAGATTCCGGTCGGGCGGCTGGGCACCTGTGAAGAAGTGGCGGCTGCAGTGGCCTATCTGGCCTCTACCTGGACAGGCTATATGACGGGTGAGGTGCTGGATCTGAATGGCGGTATGTTGATGGACTGAGTTTCGTAAAAGTATAGCTGGCCCCGTCCGCGTTCGATACCTGTGAGTAAGCGAGCGTTGGTTGGAGCGGGGACAGGTAAGCCGTACGCATGTTTCGAGCCCCGCGAGGAAGGGAGCGTTAGTGGCCAATGGTGACGACGATAACGCAGTCAGCACGCGAAATCTATGCTGACGGTGGCAGTATTCTGCGCAACGTGTGGATGGGTGATGACGATGATGCTATCCGGATGTTTTACGGAGAAATCATCGAAAATGATTCTCCAGTGATGGGCCGTCGTCAGGAACTGTACCAAAAGGATGACCAGCCCTGGGATCCGTTTGATTCTCTGGGGCATGGAGTTGTTCTGCGCAAGCGGCTATACCTCGCCGATACCTGTGGTGATGAGGTCTGGCTGGCATTTGTCGCGTCGGAGTTGCACGGAAATCAGGCGACACTGCGAATTGTCGTCAACGGCAACGAAACCCTGCGCGCCCCTTCGGCCGTTGCTACACCAAATGCGGTCCAGTACAGCGCCAACAGTTACAGAAGACAGGACTGGATCTGGTCTCGCTGGTATTACGTGCAGATACCGGCCGAGCACATGGTGGCAGGGAAGAATCTGATTGAGCTGAGCAGTCAGGATGGGGCCGAGGGCTGGCGGATCATGTTTGGCGACTATCGAGACTATCATCGGGGCGCCAGACCGTCAGACTGTCCGGAGCACTCCAGCTCCAAGAGTACCGACGGCGGCTTGAGCTTTGAGATGGACAATCTCGGTCCTACCGGCGATGCCGAGGGCGAGTACATCGTGCGTCTGGCATTGCGTCGGTACCGGCGTAGTGGGTTCATCATGTCCCAGGTGATAGACGTGTCCGGACAATCGGACGATGGCATCAAGACGCCGGTGCGGGTCCGCTCGATAGATTTGCATACAGACTGCTGCACGCCATACGGCAGTGGCATCATCATGAGCTTTCGCTGGGGCGACACTCCGTACTATGACGCGGCTCACTGGAGCGATTGGCAACCGGTAGCGCTTGGGGCTGGCCCGGTAGCCGTAGCAGGCCGGTATATCCAGTGGCAGGCCGAGATGTATACCACCAACCGAACAGTCAGCCCCGAGCTGAAGTCGGTCACTGTTCAGGCCGAATGGCAACCTGCTGAGCCGGTAAATCGGATGCAGGTGCGTGAGATTGACAACGCCGCCATCATGCGCTCATCGTATGACTTCGCGAACGAACAGTACGAGCACCCGAAGCTGCAGCAGTTGCGCCAGATGTGCGACCTCGACGATGTGATTGCCGGTGCCGAGACCGACTGGGAGATGATCCAGAGACTCATGCGCTGGGCTTACCTGCTGCCCCTACCCAACTGCATCATCTGCCCCTGGGACAGCAGACAATGGCTGAGCATCGAGAGAGATGCTCAAGGGCAGATTGTCACTGGCACGTACAGGGGTCGCCGTCGCGACAAGATGTGTTTGTACTCGAACGTGTTGCTCACCCAGATGCTTCTGGCCTGTGGCATCCCTGCGCGCCATGTCAACATCAACTCCGAAACCATCAGCGGGCACGAAGTCTGTGAAGCATGGTCCAACACGCACCGAAAATGGATCCACCTCGATGCCACCCGCGACTTCTACTGGGAAGCCACTGAGACCGGTGAGCCACTGTCCACACTGCAAGTGCATGATGAACTCGTCAGGCATCTGGACAAGCCCGAGAGATGGGACGATCCCTTCATGCGCCGACTGACGGATGAAGTGCTCAAGGACATGCAGATCCGAACCTACGAAAAGGGAGAGTGGGTGCCTCAGGAAGACGCCGGGTCACACATATACCAGACGACGGCGCACTTCCGGATCGTTCCGCGCAACGACTACTTCTCACGCCCCTACCCGTTGCCGATCAGCCAGGGCGCCGATGTGTGGGGTTGGGATGGCTATCTCAACTGGGCGGATGATATGGCTCCGCCGATGCTGCACTTCACTCACCATACCAACCGCCCTGCAGATATGTACTGGACCTGCAACCAGACACGCATGACGCTTGAGCAGACTGGTCCGGAGCATCTCACCGTACACCTCGAACACGATATGCCGGAGTTCGCCCACTTCGAGATGCGTATAGGAGATCAGTCGTGGGCAGTGGTCAAGTCTGGCTGCACCATACACATGCCTGTAGGTATGACCGAACTGTCAGTTCGTGCAGTCAACACCGTGGGCCTGCCAGGACCTGAAAG
>JAAYSP010000152.1 GCA_012518355.1 candidate division WS1 bacterium
CAGGTGGCTCCGTGCAAGGGCTGCATGTCTTGCTGGCGCAGCGGCGGCAGGTGCGTCCAAAGTGATGACATGGACTGGCTGCGGCCAAAGATAAGCGCTTGCGACGTGCTGGTGCTGGGAGTGCCGGTGTACGTAGACTGCATGCCCGGACAGCTCAAGATCATCATGGATCGGCTGGTGGCCAACATCAAGCCGGAGATAGTGCTGGTGGACGGTCACTGCCGACATCCGCGTCAGGACGGTGTCAGCGGCCCGCAGCGGTTTGCGCTCGCAGGCGTCTGCGGTTTCTGGGAGCTGGACAACTTCGACCCACTGGTGGCATGGGCGGAGGCGATGGTACGGAATTTCGACGCCGAGTTGGCGGCTACTCTACTGCGCCCCCACGCATACGTATATGCGAACCTGTCCCCTGACGCCCCGGAAAAGCAGGCAGTCATCACAGCTCTGCGCGATGCCGGGCGGCAGATAGCGAAGGGTTCGGCAGTCTGTGATGAGACTGAAGCGGCGGTAGCGGCTCCACTCATCAGCCTGGATGAGTATCTAGCGCAATCGCAGGCGCTCCAAAAGTAGAAGCGCGGCGTCCTCGCCCCTTCAGTGGCGAGCACTCAGTTTGCAGGCAGTATCTGCACCAGGTATCTGTACATTGACGGCCCGCCGCATCGCCGGACTTGTGCGTGTCACCGCAATCCACGTTCGGTTCACTGCAGGCCGAAGATGCGCGCAGCGGTACCTCCCCATATCATGTCACGATGCTCCTGCTGCATCTGCACATGGTCCATGAATACTTGATAGTCGTTCTTGACGTCTTCCATCATCTCCGGAACCACGTCAGTGCCGAAGACTATCTTCGCATACGGGTGCTTGTCGCCCATCTTCCCGTACTGTTCGTTTTGCGCCCACCAGAACACTTCAGATACGAATTGTGGACTCTTCTTCTTGAAGGTAGAGCCGGTGATGTCGAAGTAGACGTTCGGGTGCATGCGCCCCAGTTCACCGGCCTCTTCGTACCAGGGATTGCCCAGGTGGGCGCCGATGATGTCCAGTTCGGGGAAGTGTCGGGCGATGCGGTCCAGATAGACCGGTCTCATGCGTGCCATGGATACGTCCCAGAGGCGGTCCATGCTCGGATCGCGAGCGACGATACCCAGATGGAACAGTATCGGCAGCTTCAGCGACGCGGCCCGAGCGTAGATGGGCATGAACTCATCGGCATCGTAGCGGTCTAGAGGCTGGATGATTTTGATCCCCTTGAGGCCCAGATCCTTGATGCGGTCCACCTCTCGGGGGCTGTCCTCGCCCAGTCGCAGAAAGCCCAGACACAGCAGGAAATCCGGATGAGCGGCCTGAGCCCTGGCCATAGTATCGTTGCCCACATGATGCGGAGGCCATCCGGTGACCACCACACGGTCTATCCCCAGCTTGGACGCGTATTTCTGCAGCTCTTCCGTGTACTGCTCCCACGGCTGCCACAGGTGATGATGAGCATCAATTACCATCGCAAATACCTCCCTAATCGGCGCTGCCAAGATACTACTATGCAGCAAGAGCAATCGCTTTTGACGGTGGTGTCAGTGGTCAGTCTGCATACTGCACGAGTGAGTCTCTGAACTGCAGATACATCGGGCGGTACCTGTCGAGAGCGCTCTTGTCACGGTACTTGAAACCGAAATACCAATTGGTGTTGGACAGAGTATCACGGATTTCTATCCAAGCCCGCTCATATGACCGCTGCGGACCGGCATAAGTGACCTGAGTGGTAGTGCGTTTGTCCGAGCCATCTACCGAGCGAGCTATCTCCTTTTCACCGGGCTGGAGCTTCACCCATTCGGATTGCCCACCCCACTGCGGGGAGAAGACGTAGAATTCTACCAGTCCGTCGGGCGAGAGAAAACTGGCAGCCTCATATCCCTCGCCGCTGGCAGAAGCCTCTCTGGGAGTGACCGTGAAGTGGGCAGGATACTCCACCATGAACCATGTTCCGCGGAACGGTAGCCAGCCGGGGCGATAAGTGTGTATCAGCAACAGCGCTTCCCGGCCCTCATAGCTGACCGATACGTTGCCATCTTCGGGATGGTGCTCCACATCGGTGCCGAATGCTTCTGCCACAAAGCGTAGCGGTACGAAAGCTTTACCTCCCGTCTCGAAGGGCGCAACATCCAGCTCGGAGGCCTCACCGT
Organism: candidate division WS1 bacterium; assembly: GCA_012518355.1. Taxonomy (GTDB): domain Bacteria; phylum Armatimonadota; class Zipacnadia; order Zipacnadales; family UBA11051; genus UBA11051. The sequence goes on from JAAYSP010000152.1 coordinate 2,178, forward strand.
TTTTCACCACTCGGGTGCTGCCTATCCACAGAAATACTAGATCGCCATCGCGGGTGGCAGTGATGCTGCCGTTGATATAGTCAACCTTAACTCCTAGCCACTCGAAGACTGCTCGCAGGGGGACATAGGCCCGCCCGGATTTGAACAGTGCGACCTCCCGGTCCAGATCGGCTCCGGCACTGAGCGGAGCGATTGAGCAGATGACACACAACGCCATCACTACAGCGATTTGACGTTTTCTTCCCACCACTGGCCTCCCTTGCGAAGATGGTCTATTCAGGCAGAGCGTCTACACTTTCATGGTCTGGAACCACTCAGGAAATCTTGTGCTGCTCTTCTGCCCTCCGTTATTTGGTTATAGACATACGCTTTGCCGTATTTGACGGGGGACAAGATGCTTGCTGTTCCTCCGGCAGTCTTCGGGCGGCCATCGGCATAACTGAGAGCATGCATTCTCGAGCGCTTTGCCGTTTTCCTTCCACACTAACTTCCCCCTGCGAAGATGGTCTGCTCAGGCAGCGGGCCTACACTCTCATGGCCTGGAACCACTCAGGAAATCTTGTACTGCTCTTCTGCCCTCCGTTATTTGGTTATAGACACACGCTTTGCCGTATTTGACGGGGGACAAGATGCTTGCTGTTCCTCCGGCAGTCTTCGGGTGGTCACCGGCATAACTGTGAGCATGCATTTTCGTGCTCCAGGACGCTACTTCGGGCACTTCGGCAAATCCTCGTGAATCGCCGACTTCCTATGTAGGCTGATGAGTATGATGCTACCTGCGCAAAATTCGCCACTGGCGGGCTTTGCCCTCCTGCCCGAATGCGTCAGTTGCAGAACTGTGTCGGAGAGGCAACTATAGCGCTGCTTCGGCATGGGATAGAGCGAGAGAGACTGGCAGACAGGAATTCAGGAGGCGGTAGAGAACAGTAGAGCATCCTGCTCAGAGACTTATGTGATTGGGTGTGTACGTCAATTGGGAGGTCATGATGTGGCAGCATGTCGAGAGATGATCACACCTGGTGCGGATGAGGCTGCGGCAAGCCTACGGCTGTGGCGTCTGGCAGTCTGGTGTCTGGTGCTGCTTTTGGGCGGCTGTCGGCCACAGTCCACCGAGGTGGTTTTCGTGCACTCTGCTGCCAATCCACGTGCATGGCTGATATGCGCAAGCCTCGGTGTGATACTGCTGGGCCTGAGCCTGTGGCAGTCGGGGCGCAGTCAGGGTAAGAGGATTGATGGATTTTGTCTGGTGCTGATCAGCGCTCTGGGGCTGTACATGCTTTTTCGCCCCTGTGTAGCCTACTATCAGGTATACCACGACTTGCCCTGGACATGGATCGGGCCGGTGCTGGGGCTGCTACTGATCGCCGGATGGATCAGGCGGCAGCGGTGGGTGTCGGTGGTGGCTGTGATCCCACTACTGTTTCTCGGAGTAGCCGCGGGAATTCCGCCTGCAGCACAAGAGCTGCCACTGGTCCACGAGGATGGGAACCTATCGGTCACCATACAGTCGGTGCATCACAACGGCCCATATGTGGACTGCCAGTTCATGCTCTCCGTGCCGCCCGGACAGCTGCTACGCCAGAGTGTGGACCTCAGCAGTCTGCAAGTGCATAGCGGCCTGCTTGGCATCCTGCCCCAGCCTGATCTGGGGCCGGGGCACACATGGAGTCTGGAGCACTGGGCAGGCAGCCGTCTGTATGTGCAGGCGCGTTTCCGCACGCCCCGCTGGAGTCGGACTACTGATGTCGAAGTGACTGTACCTCGATGGCCGCAGCAGCCGCTGGCCTCCGTCAGCCTCGACGTACCTGTCCCGCCCGCGCCTGATGGCGCCGATGCGAGTGGTACTGATGCGAGTAGTGCCGATGCAGGCATAGCTGATGCGGATAGGGCTGATGCCGGGGAGCCGCTCTCCACTGGCCCCATATCCGCAGATGGCTTGAGGGTCACGGTAGAAAATCTGGGCACGATCACTCCGCAGGCACCCGATGTCGTAGCCCTGCGAGTGAGCTTCGAGTACGAAGGCTCTCCTGACCAGTGCTGTAAGGGTGCTGCAGTGCGGGTAGTTGACCAGGAGGGCACAGTGCTTGCTGTGAGGCCCGGGGGTATCCAGCGCGGTGATGGCCAGATGCGCGGAGAGTTGCGAATTCAGCCCGTGATGCCCGAGGTCAAAAGCATATCGGTGCAGCTTTTCACGGACGAGCAGTTGCGAGACGGTCTGGTGCGGTTCCGCTTCAATCGTATG